>NZ_JBHJTK010000033.1:0-77877 GCF_042267665.1 Streptomyces sp. NPDC056224 | reverse complement strand
CCCCCCGAACCACGCGGTTCGGGGGGCGCCCCTGTGTCGTCGTGCGGGCCGGCGCGCCCGCCGTCGGCCTCGGATGCGCGCCTGTCAGATGCGTACCTGGACGGCGCGGGCGAGCCGGTCGTGCAGGCCGCGGCCGTCGCGGTCCCAGATCAGCGCGGGGATGACCAGGGCCAGCAGCAGCGTGCGCACGGTCACCCGGACGGCGCCGAGGCGGCCGCCGTCCTCCGAGACCACCCGGAGCCCCATGATCCGCTTGCCGGGCGTGAAGCCCACCGTGCCGACCGTGAGGATGCTCAGGGCCAGGAAGAGCCACAGCGTCCAGCTGCGCGCCGCGGCCATGTCGCCGCCCGTGACCAGCCCGTACGCAATCAGCAGGCAGCCGGTCCAGTCGAGGGCGACGGCCGCGAGCCGGCGGCCGAACCGCGCCACCGAACCGGGCCCCTGCTGCGGCAGGCCGAGCCGTTGGCCCGGATGGCCGAAGTCGACGCCCATCTCCTCCGCGGCCGCGCGGGGGCCGGAGAGCCAGGATCCGAATGCTTGCCTGTTGTCCACCCGACCACGGTACCGGTGCCGCCTCACGGCCTTCGGACGGGACCCTGGTTAACGTGTGCGAAACAAATGGGTCATGCTTGAGAAATCCCGTCTGCTTATGGTCGGGTCAGCGTGCGGCACCGCACTGACGCGCCACGAGCTATACAACCCGTCCCTCCCCCGGGGCCGGGAGTAGGAGGAGTTGGATGTTCCAGAACGCCGACGAAGTGAAGCAGTACATCGAGGAGAACGACGTCAAGTTCGTCGACGTCCGCTTCTGTGACCTGCCTGGTGTGATGCAGCACTTCACCATCCCGGCGCGGGCGTTCGACCCGGCGGAGGAGCTCGCCTTCGACGGCTCCTCGATCCGCGGCTTCCAGGCCATTCACGAGTCCGACATGGCTCTGCGTGCCGACATCACCACGGCGCGCCTGGACCCGTTCCGCCGCGACAAGACGCTGAACATCAACTTCTTCATCCACGACCCGATCACGGGCGAGGCCTACAGCCGTGACCCGCGCAACATCGCGAAGAAGGCCGAGGCGTACCTCGCCTCGACCGGCATCGCCGACACCGCGTTCTTCGGCCCCGAGGCCGAGTTCTACGTGTTCGACAGCGTGCGCTTCGCGACCTCCGCGAACGAGGGCTTCTACCACATCGACTCCGAGGCCGGCGCCTGGAACACCGGTTCCGAGGAGAACAACCGCGGCTACAAGGTCCGCTACAAGGGCGGTTACTTCCCGGTCGCCCCGGTCGACCACTTCGCCGACCTGCGCGCCGAGATCTCCCTCGAACTGGACGCCCAGGGCCTCCAGGTCGAGCGCCAGCACCACGAGGTCGGCACCGGCGGCCAGGCCGAGATCAACTACAAGTTCAACACGCTGCTCGCCGCGGCCGACGACCTGATGCTCTTCAAGTACATCGTGAAGAACGTCGCCTGGCGCAACGGCAAGACCGCGACCTTCATGCCGAAGCCGATCTTCGGTGACAACGGCTCGGGCATGCACGTGCACCAGTCGCTGTGGGCCAACGGCGACCCGCTGTTCTACGACGAGGCCGGCTACGCGGGCCTGTCGGACACCGCGCGCTACTACATCGGCGGCATCCTGAAGCACGCCCCGTCGCTGCTGGCGTTCACCAACCCGACGGTGAACTCGTACCACCGCCTGGTGCCGGGCTTCGAGGCGCCGGTCAACATGGTGTACTCGCAGCGCAACCGCTCCGCCGCCATGCGCATCCCGATCACGGGCTCGAACCCGAAGGCCAAGCGCGTCGAGTTCCGCGCCCCGGACCCGTCGTCCAACCCGTACCTCGCCTTCTCGGCGCTGCTGCTCGCGGGCCTCGACGGCATCAAGAACAAGATCGAGCCGATGGAGCCGATCGACAAGGACCTCTACGAGCTCTCGCCCGACGAGCACGCGAGCGTCCCGCAGGTCCCGACCAGCCTCGAGGACGTCCTCAAGGCGCTGGAGGCGGACCACGAGTACCTCCTGGCCGGCGGTGTCTTCACCCCCGACCTGATCGAGACCTGGATCGACTACAAGCGCACGCACGAGATCGCCCCGATCGCGCAGCGTCCGCACCCGCACGAGTTCGAGCTCTACTTCGACCTGTAAGAACGCCTGGTGAAAGGCCTCCCGGCACACTCCACGGAGTGTGCCGGGGGGCCTTTCTGCTTTGACAGCGCGCCGAGCCCGAGTGAGGGTGGAAATGACCTAAAGGCCGGATAAGCGAGACATGTTCGGAGGTGCATGAACATGCGCCGTAGGATCGTTGCGGCCGCCATGGCGGGCGCCGCAGGAGTCGCCATCGGTCTGATGCCGGTCGGCAGTGCCTTGGCCGCGACCACTGGTGGCAGTGGCGGTGGCGGTGCGTGGAGGTGCTCGGACGGGCGCTGGAGCGACTGGCGCTGGGACGAATGCTGCAACCGCGACTGGCGGGACCGCCCGAGCTGGTGCTGGGACGACGGCGGAGTCGGCGGCAACGGCGGGGACGGCCGCTACCACCGTTACGACTGGGGCTACTGGAACGACTCGAACTGGAACTGGAACGACTCCGGCCGCGGCGGTGACGGCAACTGGAACTGGAACGACTCCGGCCGTGGTGGTGACGGCAACTGGAACTGGAACGACTCCGGCCGTGGTGGTGACGGCAACTGGAACAACGGCAACGGTGACTGGGGCAACGGCAACGGCAACGGTGACTGGGGCAACGGCCGTGGCGGCGACGGAGGCGGCGACGGAGGCTGGGGCGGCGGCCACTGACGCCGGTCAGGAAACAGGGGGGTCACCGGGCAGGGCCGGATGCCCCTGCTGCGCCGGAGTTCAGCGCAGCAGGGGCATCGCGCCGGTGAGGTCGCGCAGGCAGCGGACCGCGAGTTCGGCCGGGGAGCCGGCGCCCGAGACCGGTTCGTCCGTCGTCGACCACAGCTCCAGGGAGATCCGGATCGCGTCCGTCGCCGCGGCGGCGAGCAGCCGGACGCCCAGCGGGTCGGCGTCCGGTCCGGCCAGCCGGGCGATCACCGGGACCAGGCGCTCCTCGGAGTCCTGGTTGACGCGGTACCAGACGGCCCGCAGGGCCTCGTCGGCCGCTGCCGCGCGCAGCAGGCCGCGGGTCACCTCCAGACCCTCCTCGACCGCCTGGGAGTCGCTCAGGGACCGCCTGACGGCACGCTCCAGGGCCTCGGCCAGAGGGGTCCCGGGATCCTCCTCGGCGAGCAGCGCGCGCCAGGCGTCGCCGCCGCCCGCCAGCAGCGGGGCCACCGCCTCCTGCTTGTTGCGGAAGTAGCGGTAGAACGTGCGCAGCGCCACCCCGGCGCGGTGGGCGATGTCCTCGGCGGTCGTGCCGTCGGGGCCGTGCTCGGCGAACAGTTCGCAGGCCGCGCGGGCGATGTCGAGCTGGGTGGCGGCCTTGCGCCGCTCGGTCAGCGACTGGGTTCCGGGGCCGGCCTGGGGAGAGTACGGACGAGGGGATCTCACGAGGCGAAGCCTACCTCCCGGAATCGCGGTTTATTGCATCCATTGCCACTCTGGCAAAGCGTGCCATCGCTTGGGTACGCTCCCCCCATGAACCGTTACGAAGGACGTCGCGTCCTCATCACCGGCGGCGGCTCCGGCATCGGCCGCGCCACCGTCCACCGCATCCTCGCCGAGGGCGGCCGCGTCCACACGGTGGACGTCAGCGAAACCGGCCTGCGGGAGACCGCAGGCCAGGCGGACGCGGCCGGAGCCGCCGACCGCCTCACCACCGGCGTCCTGGACATATCCGACGAGAGCGCCGTCAAGGAGGGCGTGGCCGCCGCCGTCGACACCCTCGGCGGGATCGACGTACTGGTCAACGCGGCGGGCATCCTGCGCTCCGCCCACACCCACCAGACCACGCTCGACCTCTGGAACAAGGTCATCGCGGTCAACCTGACCGGCACCTTCCTGATGATCCGGGAGTCGCTCCCGGCGCTGCTGGCGGGTGACCGGCCGGTCGTCGTGAACTTCAGCTCCACCTCGGCGTCCTTCGCGCACCCCTACATGTCCGCCTACGCGGCCAGCAAGGGCGGCATCCAGTCCATGACGCACGCGCTGGCCGCCGAGTACAGCAAGCAGGGCCTGCGCTTCGTCTCCGTCGCGCCCGGCTCCATCGAGAGCGGCATGACCACCGGGAACGGCCCCGGCCTGCCCGAGGACACCGACTGGTCCCTCTTCGCCAAGCTCGCCCCGGCCATCGGCCAGGGCTTCGCCGGCCCGCAGACCGTGGCCGGCGTCGTCGCCATGCTGGCGTCCGAGGACGGCGCCTTCATCACCGGTACGGAGATCCGCATCGACGGAGGCACGCACTGCTGAGCAGCGCCGTCAGCTCCTGAAGCGGTCCCAGAGCCGGGGGAAGCGCTCCGCCAGCACGGCTTCGTTCTCGAAGTCCAGCGGGGTGCCCTCCGGCTCTGCCGACTGCAGCGGAACGCCCAGATCCGGCGCCACCGCCCCGGTCAGCTGCTCGTACGCCTCGTCCGCCGCGTACCCCAGCTCCTCGCCGTCCCCGTCGATCTCCTCGTCGAAGTCGCCCAGCAGCTCCGCGAGATGGTCCGGGTCGTGCACCCCGCCCTCGAACACCTCCCGCCCCTGCCCGATCAGCCAGCAGCGGAAGTAGTCGAACGCGTCGTCGCTCGCACCGTCGAGCAGCACCCAGGCCGCGCCCCACAGGTCCCAGGTGTACGCCCGGTTGTACCGCGACTCGAAGTGCCGGGCGAAGTCCAGGACGGAGTCCGGGTCGAGCTGCGCCAGCCGCTCCACGAGCAGCTCGGCGTGCTCCTCGGGGTCGCCTTCGGCGGCCTCGCGGGTACGGTCGACGATCTCCCAGAACTCCGTCTCGTCCATCACGGCTCCAGCATCACGGGTCCGACCCCGCGCCGCCACCTCGTACACGGCGAAAGGCCGGTGTCCACCCCCCAAGGGGCGAACACCGGCCTTTCACGGTCGGTCGTGCACGGCTCAGAGGCCGTAGCGCTCCCGGGCCTCCTTCACGGAGGACGCCGGAACCTCGCCGCGGCGGGCGAGCTGGGCCAGCGCGGCCACCACGATCGACCGGGCGTCGACCCCGAAGTGGCGGCGGGCACCCTCACGGGTGTCGGACAGGCCGAAGCCGTCCGTACCCAGCGAGGTCCAGTCCTGCTCTACCCACTGGCTGATCTGGTCCGGGACCTGACGCATCCAGTCGGAGACGGCGAGGACCGGGCTGGTGACGCCCTCCAGCGCGCGGGTCACGTACGGGGTCCGCAGCTCGCCGCGCAGCAGCGCCTCGTCGCACTCCAGCGCCTCGCGCCGCAGCTCGCCCCACGAGGTGGCGGACCACACGTCGGCGGCCACGTTCCAGTCGGCGGCGAGCAGCTGCTGCGCCTCCAGGACCCAGTGGATCGCCGTACCCGAGGCCATCAGCTGGATCTTCGGGGCGTCGGCGGCCGGGGCGGCCTCCGCCAGGTCCGCCGCCGTGTTGAAGCGGTACAGGCCCTTGAGGATGCCCTCCTCGACGCCCTCCGGCATCGCCGGCTGCACCTTCGGCTCGTTGTAGACCGTGAGGTAGTAGAAGACGTCTTCCGGCTGCTCGCCGTACATCCGGCGCAGACCGTCCTTGACGATCACCGCGATCTCGTACGCGAAGGCCGGGTCGTAGTTGAGCGACGCCGGGTTCGTGGACGCGATCAGGTGCGAGTGGCCGTCCGCGTGCTGCAGGCCCTCACCGGTCAGCGTGGTGCGGCCGGCCGTGGCGCCGACGATGAAGCCCTTGCCGAGCTGGTCGGCGAGCTGCCACATCTGGTCGGCGGTGCGCTGCCAGCCGAACATCGAGTAGAAGATGTAGAACGGGATCATCGGCTCGCCGTGCGTCGCGTACGACGTGCAGGCGGCGATGAAGTCGGCCATGGCGCCGGCCTCGGTGATCCCCTCGTTGAGGATCTGGCCGTCCTTGGCTTCCTTGTAGTACATGAGCTGGTCGCGGTCGACCGGCTCGTACGTCTGGCCCAGCGGCGAGTAGATGCCGGCCGACGGGAAGAGGGACTCCATACCGAAGGTACGGGCCTCGTCCGGGACGATCGGCACCCAGCGCTTGCCGGTCTCCTTGTCCCGCATCAGGTCCTTGACGAGCCGGACGAAGGCCATGGTGGTGGCCATCTCCTGCTTGCCGGAGCCCTTGAGCAGCGGGGCGAAGGAGCGCTCGGCCGGGGCCGGCAGGGCGACGTGCTTGACCTTGCGGGCCGGGGCCGGGCCGCCGAGGGCCGCGCGGCGCTCGTTCAGGTACCGGACCTCGGGGCTGTTCGCGCCCGGGTGGCCGTACGGGACGACGCCGTCGGCGAAGGCGCTGTCCGGGATCGGGAGGCCAAGGAGGTCACGCATGTCCTTGAACTCGTCGATCGTCAGCTTCTTCATCTGGTGGTTCGCGTTCTTCGACTCGAACCCGGCACCCAGCGTGTAGCCCTTGACGGTCTGCGCCAGGATGACCGTCGGCGCGCCCTTGTGATCCAGGGCGGCCTTGTACGCGGCGTACACCTTGCGGGGCTCGTGGCCGCCGCGGGAGCTGTGGAAGCACTCGGCGATCTTCGCGTCGGAGAGCACGGCGGCCAGCTGCGCGAGCTCGGCGTTGGCGCCGAAGAAGTGCTGGCGGATGTAGGCCACGTCGCGGGTCGCGTACGTCTGGAACTGCGCGTCCGGTACCTCGCGCAGGCGGCGTACCAGCGCGCCCGTGGTGTCGAGCTGGAACAGCTCGTCCCAGGCGGAGCCCCACAGCGACTTGATGACGTTCCAGCCGGCGCCGCGGAACTGGGCCTCCAGCTCCTGGACCACGCGGAAGTTGGCGCGGACCGGACCGTCGAGACGCTGCAGGTTGCAGTTGATGACGAAGGTCAGGTTGTCGAGCTGCTCGCGGGAGGCCAGGGCCAGGGCGGCGGTCGACTCGGGCTCGTCCATCTCGCCGTCGCCCAGGAACGCCCAGACGTGCGAGCCCGCGGTGTCCTTGATGCTCCGGTTCTGCAGGTAGCGGTTGAAGCGCGCCTGGTAGATCGCGGAGAGCGGGCCGAGGCCCATGGACACCGTCGGGAACTCCCACAGCCACGGCAGGCGCCGCGGGTGCGGGTAGGACGGCAGGCCGTTGCCGCCGGACTCCTGGCGGAAGTTGTCGAGCTGCTGCTCGGAGATCCGCCCGTCGAGGAAGGCACGGGCGTAGATGCCGGGGGAGGCGTGGCCCTGGATGTAGAGCTGGTCGCCGGATCCGTCGGCCTCCTTCCCGCGGAAGAAGTGCTGGAAGCCGGTCTCGTACAGCCACGCGGCGGACGCGAAGGTGGCGATGTGGCCGCCGACGCCGTACTTGGAACCGCGGGTCACCATGGCGGCCGCGTTCCAGCGGTTCCAGGCGGTGATCTTGGCTTCCATCTCCTCGTCGCCCGGGAACTCGGGCTCCGCGGAGGTGGGGATGGTGTTGACGTAGTCCGTCTCCAGCAGCTTGGGCAGGGCGAGGCCGGCGGCCTCGGCGTGCTGGAGCGTGCGGCGGAGCAGGTATTCGGCGCGGCGCGTACCGGCGGCCTGTGCGACGGCGTCGAGGGAGGCCGCCCATTCGGCGGTCTCCTCGGTGTCGCGGTCCGGGAGCTGGTCGAGCTCGCTCGGAAGCTTTCCTACGGGGTCGGACATCGGTGTGCGCCGCCTTCCGGACAAAGGAGAGGTGGTGAAAAAAATCCCTGACGGGCAGGACAGGGTCGTCGGACCTGGTTGAGGTCCGCGACGACTGTAAATCGCTGATCGATGATCGATCAAATAAAAGTGACAAAGAAACGTCCATCTGACAAAAGTCGGCACCGCGTGCCAGGAAGCAAGGCACGCAGTGCCGGTCAAATCGGGACGATACGACGCGGTCGGGCGGGCTCAGGCGCGCGGAGCGCACCCCAGGACATGCCGCTTCACCAGCAGGCCGATGTCCGGATCCTGGCTGCGGAACGCCTCGACGAGGGCTTCGTGCTCCTCTGCGTAGGACTTCTGGACCGTTCCCAGCCACCGGATGGACAGGGCCGTGAACACCTCGATGCCCAGGCTCTCCCAGGTGTGGAGCAGCACGCTGTTCCCGGCCGCCCGCACCATCTCGCGGTGGAAGCCCACCGTGTGCCGCACCTGAGCCGTGCCGTCCTCGATGCGGTCGGCCTCCCACAGCGCCGCCACGTGCGGCTCCAGGGCCGAGCAGTCGGCCGCCAGCCGGGGCGCCGCCAGCTCGGCGGCGATCTGCTCGAGGCCGGCCCGGACCGGGTAGATCTCCTCCAGGTCCGCCGCCGACAGATTCCGCACGCGCACACCCTTGTTGGGCGCCGACTCGATCAGCCGCAGCGTCTCCAGCTCGCGCAGGGCCTCGCGCACGGGCGTCTGGCTGACCTCCAGCTCCACGGCGATCCGGCGCTCGACGATCCGCTCGCCGGGCTTCCAGCGCCCGCTGACGATCCCCTCCACGATGTGCTCGCGGATCTGCTCGCGCAGCGAGTGCACGACGGGTGGGGTGATCATCTGGGCTTCATCTCCTGGTGTGTGTGCAGGGTCAGCGCGGGGCCTGATGCGTAGACAATACGGCGGCGCCCCCGCCCGGGAGTATCCCGGACGGGGGCGCCGACAGTGAGGCTGGTTACAAGCCGTTCGGCTCAGAGGCCGAGTTCGACCTCGAACTCGCCGGCCTCGAGGATCGCCTTGACGGCCGAGAGGTACCGGGCCGCGTCCGCGCCGTCCACCAGGCGGTGGTCGTAGGACAGGGTCAGGTACGTCATGTCGCGGACGCCGATGACGGTGCCCTCGGGGGTCTCGATGACCATCGGGCGCTTGACCGTGGCACCGATGCCCAGGATGGCGACCTGGTTCGGCGGCACGATGACGGTGTCGAACAGCGCACCGCGCGAGCCGGTGTTGCTGATGGTGAAGGTCGCGCCCGACAGCTCGTCCGGCGTGATCTTGTTGCCGCGGACCTTGGCGGCCAGGTCGGCGGTCGCCTTGGAGATGCCCGCCAGGTTGAGGTCACCGGCACCCTTGATGACCGGGGTCATCAGGCCCTTCTCGGAGTCCACGGCGATGCCGATGTTCTCCGAGTCGAAGTAGGTGATGGTGCCCTCGTCGTCGTTGATCCGGGCGTTGACGACCGCGTGGGCCTTCAGCGCCTGGGCGGCGGCCTTGACGAAGAACGGCATCGGCGAGAGCTTGACGCCCTCACGGGCCAGGAAGGACGCCTTGGCCTGCTCGCGCAGCTTCATGATCTTGGTGATGTCCACCTCGACCACGGAGCTGAGCTGAGCCTGCGAGTGCAGCGCCTTCATCATGTTGTCGCCGATGACCTTGCGCATGCGGGTCATCTTGACGGTCTGGCCACGCAGCTCGGAGACCGCGGCGGCCGGGGCCTTGGCGGCCGGAGCGGCGGCGGCCGGAGCCGGCGCGGCGGCCTTGGCGGCCTCGGCGGCGGCCAGGACGTCCTGCTTGCGGATGCGGCCACCGACACCGGTGCCCGAGACCGTGGACAGGTTGACGCCGGACTCCGAGGCGAGCTTGCGCACCAGCGGGGTCACGTAGGCGCCCTCGTCACCGGCCGGGGCCGGGGTGACGGGAGCGGCCGGGGCGACCGGGGCCGGAGCGGCGACCGGGGCCGGAGCGGCGACCGGGGCCGGAGCGGCCACGGGGGCCGGAGCGGCAGCGGCCGGGGCGGCCACGACCGGAGCCGGGGCGGCGACCGGAGCGGCAGCCTCGACCGGAGCCGGAGCCGGAGCCGGAGCGGCGACCGGAGCCGGAGCGGCGACCGGAGCCGGAGCCGCGGCGGCCGGGGCGGCGGCGGGAGCCGCGCCCGCGACACCGATGACGGCGAGCCGGGCTCCGACCTCGGCGGTCTCGTCCTCGCCGACCAGGATCTCCAGCAGCGTGCCGGAGACCGGCGCCGGGATCTCGGTGTCGACCTTGTCCGTGGAGACCTCGAGCAGCGGCTCGTCGGCCTCGACGGACTCGCCGACCTGCTTCAGCCAGCGGGTGACGGTGCCCTCGGTGACGGACTCGCCCAGGGCGGGGAGCACGACATCGGTGCCGGACGCGGCCGGGGCGGCGGCAGCGGCGGCGGGGGCCTCGGCGACCGGAGCCGGAGCCGGGGCCGCGGGGGCCTCGGCGACCGGAGCCGGAGCGGCAGCGGCCTCGGCGGCCGGAGCGGCAGCCGCGGCCGGCGCGCCGGAGCCGTCGTCGATGACGGCCAGCTCGGCGCCGACCTCGACGGTCTCGTCCTCGGCGACCTTGATGGACGCCAGGATGCCCGCCACGGGGGAGGGGATCTCGGTGTCGACCTTGTCGGTCGAGACCTCGAGCAGCGGCTCGTCGGCCTCGACGCGCTCGCCCTCGGCCTTCAGCCAGCGGGTGACAGTGCCCTCGGTGACGCTCTCACCGAGCGCCGGAAGGGTTACGGAAACCGACATGGTTTCTGTTGCTCCTAACGAAAGTGCGGAAGTGGTCGTCGCGCCCAGTGACGATTAGTCGTGTGCGTGCAGCGGCTTGCCGGCCAGAGCCAGGTGGGCCTCGCCCATCGCCTCGTTCTGCGTGGGGTGCGCGTGGATGAGCTGCGCGACCTCGGCCGGCAGGGCTTCCCAGTTGTAGATCAGCTGGGCCTCGCCGACCTGCTCGCCCATCCGGTCACCGACCATGTGGACGCCGACCACGGCACCGTCCTTGACCTGGACGAGCTTGATCTCGCCCGCGGTCTTCAGGATCTTGCTCTTGCCGTTGCCCGCAAGGTTGTACTTCAGGGCCACGACCTTGTCCGCGCCGTAGATCTCCTTGGCCTTGGCCTCGGTGATGCCGACGGAAGCGACCTCGGGGTGGCAGTAGGTGACGCGCGGGACACCGTCGTAGTCGATCGGGACGGCCTTGAGGCCGGCCAGACGCTCCGCGACCAGGATGCCCTCGGCGAAGCCGACGTGCGCGAGCTGGAGGGTCGGGACGAGGTCACCGACGGCCGAGATGGTCGGCACGTTGGTCTGCATGTACTCGTCGACCAGGACGTAGCCGCGGTCCATCGCGACGCCCTGCTCCTCGTAGCCCAGGCCCTGCGAGACCGGGCCGCGGCCGACGGCGACCAGCAGCACCTCGGCCTCGAAGGTCTTGCCGTCGGCCAGCGTGACGCGCACGCCGTTCTCGGTGTACTCGGCCTTGTCGAAGAAGGTGCCGAGGTTGAACTTGATGCCGCGCTTGCGGAAGGCCCGCTCCAGCAGCTTGGAGCTGTTCTCGTCCTCGACCGGAACGAGGTGCTTGAGACCCTCGATGACGGTGATGTCGGAGCCGAAGGACTTCCACGCCGAGGCGAACTCGACGCCGATGACGCCACCGCCCAGGACGATCGCGGACTCGGGCACGCGGTCCAGGACCAGCGCGTGGTCCGAGGAGATGATGCGGTTGCCGTCGATGTTCAGGCCCGGCAGCGACTTCGGCACGGAGCCGGTCGCCAGCAGGACGTGGCGGCCCTGGACGCGCTGGCCGTTCACGTCGACGGAAGTCGGGGAGGAGAGGCGGCCCTCACCCTCGATGTAGGTCACCTTGCGGGAGGCGACCAGGCCCTGCAGGCCCTTGTACAGGCCCGAGATGATCTCGTCCTTGTACTTGTGGACACCCGCGATGTCGATGCCCTCGAAGGTGGTCTTCACACCGAACTGGGCGGCCTCGCGAGCCTGGTCCGCGATCTCACCCGCGTGCAGCAGAGCCTTCGTGGGGATGCAGCCGTTGTGCAGGCAGGTGCCACCGAGCTTGTTCTTCTCGATCAGGGCAACGTCCAGACCCAGCTGGGATGCGCGCAGCGCCGCGGCGTAACCGCCACTGCCACCGCCGAGGATCACTAGGTCGAAAACGGTGCTGGCGTCGTTCGCCACGTCACGTCCTCCATGCATGTGCGCCGGGCACCGGTCGTCTGTGACCGGGCGGCGGCTGGTAATCGGCCGCTTGTTTCTTCGGCCCTGTGGTGGGGGCCCTGTCCTGCCGAGAACCCATCTTCGCATTTGTCGGGGGAACGCGGGACGGCGGGCCCGGTCTGTGGCAGGTGCTTCTGTCCGAAGCAGGGGTTACCGAAGCGTAGAAACCTACGGATTTCGTTGACAGCTGAACGCGCCCCGGGACCTGATCATGGTCCCGGGGCGAGTCACGTCTCACATGTGGTGCGTCAGCCCAGGTCGCCCGTGGCCGTGCGCTCGGCCAGCCGCACCAGCGTGCGCACGGCCGAGCCGGTGCCGCCCTTGGGGGTGTAGCCGTACGGCGCGCCCTCGTGGAAGGCCGGGCCCGCGATGTCGAGGTGCGCCCAGGTGATGCCCTCGCCGACGAACTCCTTCAGGAAGAGGCCGGCCAGCAGACCGCTGCCCATGCGCTCGCCCATGTTGGCGATGTCGGCGGTGGGGGAGTCCATCGACTTGCGCAGGTCCGCGGGGAGCGGCATCGGCCACGAGGACTCGCCGACCTCCTCGGCGATCTCGTGGATCGACGTACGGAACGCGTCGTCGTTGGCCATGACGCCGAAGGTGCGGTTGCCCAGCGCCAGCACCATGGCGCCGGTCAGGGTGGCCACGTCGACGATGGCGTCCGGGTTGTCCTCCGAGGCCTTGGTCAGCGCGTCGCCGAGGACCAGGCGGCCCTCGGCGTCCGTGTTGAGCACCTCGACGGTCTTGCCGCTGTACATGCGCAGCACGTCACCGGGCTTGGTGGCGGAGCCGGACGGCATGTTCTCGGCGAGCGCGAGCCAGCCGGTGACGTTGACCCGCAGGCCCAGCTTCGCGACCGCGACGACGGAGGCGAAGACCGCGGCGGCGCCGGCCATGTCGCACTTCATCGTCTCGTTGTGGCCGGCCGGCTTCAGGGAGATGCCGCCCGAGTCGTAGGTGATGCCCTTGCCGACGAAGGCCAGGGTCTTCTCCGCCTTGGGGTGGGTGTAGGTGAGCTTCACCAGGCGCGGCAGGTTCTCGGAACCCTTGCCGACGCCCATGATGCCGCCGAAGCCCCCCTTGAGCAGCGCCTTCTCGTCCAGGACCTGGACCTTGACGCCGTGCTCCTTCGCGGTCGCGGAGGCGACCGCCGCGAAGGCCTCGGGGGTCAGGTCGTTCGGCGGGGTGTTGACCAGGTCGCGCGCGACGTTGACCTCGGTCGCGACGACGGTGGCGCGCTCGGCCGCGGCCTTGTGCTCCTTGTCGCGCGGCTTGGCGCCCAGCAGGACGATGTCGGTGAGCGGCTGCTTGGGGCCGCCGTTCTTGTCGCCGGCGGCCTTCTTCTCGCCGCCCTGGTAGGCGGTGAAGGCGTACGCGCCCAGCAGCGCGCCCTCGGCGACGGCGGTGACGGCGGAGGCGTCGTCGAGGGGAAGGGCGAAGGCGGCCTTCTTGGAGCCGTGCAGGGCCCGGGCGGCGGCGCCGGCGGCGCGGCGCAGCGCCTCCTCGTCGAACGATTCGTCCTTCTCCGGAACGGCGCCGAGCCCGACCGCCAGCACCATCGGGACCTTCAGGCCCGCCGGGGCCGGCAGCTTGGTGATCTCGCCTTCGGCGCCCGAGGCGCCGACCGCGTCGAGCACGGCGGCGAGCTTACCGTCGTACGCCTTGTCCACGGCCTCGGCGCCCGCGGCCACGGCGGGGCCCTTGGGGCCCTTCGCGACACCGACGACGAGGGCGTCGGCGCGCAGCGTCGCCGCGCCGGAGGTGCTGAGAGTCAGAGCAGTCACGGTGGTGAAGTCTCGCTTCCGTTTGTATGTGTGGGCCGAGTGGGTGGACGGCCATCCGTAGCGATCGTATTCCGGCCCGACGGCCGCCAGAAATGAGCCTACGCGTACGGGCTCTTCCGTACGCCACTCGAAGGTTTGGCAAGTTGTTCGATCAGGACGCCTGCAGATTCACCCATCTGTGGACTCTGCTCCAGGTTTGCCCCGTAGACCTGACGAGGTCCGAAAGACTCGGCCCACTCTCGCAAGGGGACGCGGGGTTCCTTTGCATGATTTCCACAGAGCTTCCCCGGCCCGGCCGACCGCCATGGGGCCGTGCCGAGGGGTGCCTGCGGGGGGAAAGGCCGAAATGGTCAACAAGAACCGGATGAACAGGGTCGCCGCCGCCATGGCCGCGGCAGCCCTGGTGTCCGTGGCAGTACCCGCCGCGACCGCCCAGGCGGCCACGGCCGCGCGCATCGACCTGAAGGTGCTCGTCGTCGACGACGGCGGCAGCTCGGTCGAGGCGATCACCGCGGAACTCCGGGACACCGGAGTCCCGTACACCCGGGTGCAGCTGGGCAGCAGCGGCCGCCCGGTCATCGACGCGGGCTTCCTCAGCGACACGGTCGACGGCCGTCCGCGCGCCAAGTACCAGGGCGTCGTCCTGCCCAACGAGAACCCCTTCGGCGAGGGTTCGGCCGAGATGGCCGCGCTCACCGCGTACGAGACGACGTACGGGATCCGTCAGGTGGACGCCTACACCTGGGCCCACCCGGGCGTCGGGCTGGAGTACACCGACAACGGGGGGTACAGCGGCCAGCTCGACGGCACCCGGGCCGCGGTCACCGCGGCCGGCAAGGCGGGCCCCTTCGCCTACCTGGGGGGCCAGGTCGCCTTCGAGGACAACTCGGCCCTCGTGCCCGAGAGCTTCGGGTTCATGGGCAAGCCGCGCACCGGCTACACCAGCTACCTCGACGCCCCCGTCGGCTCCGGCCGGGCCTCGCTCGTCGGCGAGTACACCCACGACGGGCGCAGCGAGCTGGTCGTCACCTTCGGCTACAACCAGTACCAGCAGCAGTTCCGGCTGCTGGCCCGGGGCATCGTGGACTGGCTCACCCAGGGGGTCCACCTCGGGCAGAGCCGCAGCTACTTCGCGGTCCACGTCGACGACGTCTTCGCCCCCGACGCCCGGTGGAGCAAGGAGCTCAACTGCACGCCCGGCGACTACGCCTGCGCGGGCGGCGAGGGCAAGGAGAGCACCATCCGGATGACCGCCGCCGACGCCGTCTACGCGGCGCAGTGGCAGCAGTCCAAGGGCTTCAAGCTCGACATGCTCTTCAACGCGGGCGCCGGCGAGGAGTGGAAGGCCGAGAACGGCGGCACCGACGCCCTCACCGCCCAGCTCGTCGCCGACCGGGCCAAGTACCGCTGGATGAACCACACCTACACGCACCCCTTCCTCGGCTGCGTCCAGGACACCACCACCACCCCCTGGACGTGCACGAAGAACGCCGCGGGCGCCGTCAACTGGATGAGCCGCGCGGAGATCTCCGCGCAGATCCGCGACAACAACAACTGGGCGGCGGCCAAGGGCATCACCACCGACCGGACCGAGCTCGTCACCGGCGAGCACTCGGGCCTCAAGACCCTCCCGCAGCAGGGCCAGGACAACCCCAACCTGGCCGGCGCGCTCGCCGACAACGGCGTCAAGTGGGCGGGCAGCGACAACTCCCGCGAACCCGCGCAGCGGGCGGTCGGCGCCGCCCTGACCGTGCCCCGCCACCCGATGAACGTGTACTACAACACGGGCACCAACGCGGAGATGGCCGACGAGTACAACTGGATCTACGCCAGCCGCGCGGACGGCGGCAGCGGCATCTGCGAGGACAACCCGGCGACCTCCACCTGCCTGCCGGCCGCGCTCGACGTCAACACCGGCTACCTGGACCACATCGTCCCGCAGGAGGCCCGGACCGCCCTGCGCCACGTGCTGGCCAACGACCCCCGCCCCCACTACGTCCACCAGTCCAACCTCGCCGAGGACCGCACCCTCTACCCGGTGCTCAACCAGGTCCTCGACACCTACCGGACCCTCTACGCGCCCAGCACGCCGATCGTCAACCAGACGATGAAGGAGGCCGGCGTCGAGCTCGGCCGCCGCGCCGCCTGGGACAAGGCGCTCGCCGACGGCAAGGTCACCGCCTACCGCATCGGGACCGCCGTCACCGTCAAGGCGCCCTCCGGGGTCGCCGCCCCGGTGACCGCCCCCAACGGGACCAAGAAGCAGCTCCTGCTCGGCACCGCCGACTTCGGCACCGCCTACGCGGGAACCCGCTCCACCTGGACCCAGCCCGAGCTGTTCCAGAGCGCCGTCACGCTCAAACTGCCCGCCTGACCGTCCGGGCCGACCACCAGCAAGCCGCCACGAGAACAACCCGGCGCCGGCGCTCCGCGACTCCACGGGCGCCGGCCCCTTTTCCGTCCTGGGGGGACACACCGCATGAGCCATGGGCGTCATGTCACCATGCTCACCGAAGGCACCTATCCGCACGTCCACGGGGGCGTCAGCACCTGGTGCGACCAGCTGGTCCGAGGCATGCCCGAGGTCGACTTCAACGTCATAGCCCTGACCGGCTCCGGACGTGAGCCGGTCACCTGGGAACTCCCGCGCAACGTCTACCGGCACACCGTCGTACCGCTCTGGGGGGCCACTCCCCGGCGCGGCCGCCGGTCCGTCCTGCGCGGCAGGGCCCACCGCCGCTTCACCGAGGTCTACGAAACCTTCCTGCTCTCCCTGCTCGACCCTCCCCCGGCCACCGCCGGGGGTACCCCCGACCACGGGGGATTCTCCGGGGCCCTGCGCGAGCTTGCCGTCCTCGCCCGGGCCGGGAAGCTCGCCCCGGCCCTGCGCTCCGAGTCCGTCCTGCGCCTGCTGATGGACGTATGGACCCGCCCGGGCCTCGCCGTCGCCGCCGCCGAGCCCACCATCCACGACGCGCTCACCGCCACCGACCTGCTGGAACACGCGCTGCGCCCGCTCTGCGTGCGGATCCCGCCCGACAGCGTCGCGCACGCCGTCAGCAGCGGCCTGGCCACCCTCCCGGCCCTCGCCGCCGCCTACCTCGACAAGGTGCCCTTCCTCCTGACCGAGCACGGCATCTACCTGCGCGAGCGCTACCTCGGCTACCGCAGTGCCGCACAGCGCTGGCCCGTCAAGGCGCTCATGCTCGGCTTCTACCGCGAGCTGAACACCGAGGGCTACCGGCAGGCCGACCTGATCACCCCGGTCAACCAGTACAACCGCCGCTGGGAGGAGCGCGGGGGCGCCGCCCGCGACCGGATCCGCACCGTCTACAACGGCGTGGACCCGTACGCCTTCCCCGAGGCCGGCCCCGAACCCGAGGTGCCCACCCTCAGCTGGTGCGGCCGCATCGACCCCATCAAGGACCTCGAAACCCTCATCCGGGCCTACGCCTTCATGCGCGTGGAGCTGCCCGCCCTGCGGCTGCGCCTCTTCGGCCCGGTCCCGGCAGGCTGCGAGGAGTACAAGCTCCGTCTGGAGAAGCTCGCCGCCGAGCTCGGGGTGACGGACGGGATCTCGTACGAGGGCCGCATCGAGCAGGTCGCGCAGGCGTACGCGGCCGGCAGCGTCGTGATGCTCTCCTCCATCAGCGAGGGCTTCCCCTTCAGCATCATCGAGGCCATGTCCTGCGGACGCACCACCGTCTCCACCGATGTCGGCGGGGTCCGCGAGGCCGTCGGCGACACCGGACTCGTCGTCCCGCCGCGCGAGCCCGAGACCATGGCCCGCGCCACCCTCGCCCTGCTCCGCGACGACGAACGCCGCGCCGAGCTCGGCCGGATGTCCCGCGCACGGGTGGTGGAGAAGTTCACCCTCCACCAGTCCGTGGACGGCTTCCGGCACATCTACCGGGAACTCGCCGGCCAGCCCGTCCTGCCCGTCCGCGAGGGCGACGACTGGACCCAGCGGCTCGCCGACCCCTGGTACCGCGAACTCGCCGCCGACGGGAGCCTGTGGTGAGCGGATCCCTCTGGCTCAAGGTCCCGGGCGGCGACACGCTGCCCGCGATCCCGCGGCCCCGGCGTACCGTTCCTCCGGCCGCCGACCCCATCGACGAACTCGCCGGGCGCTTCGACGTGTTCATCGCCGCCGCCGTCCACCCGGACGAGATCGCCGCCCTCCTCGAATCCGACGGCATGACCGACGAGCACATCCGGCTCGCCTACGGCCGCCACGACTCCTTCGCGCTCGCCGAGGAGCTCTACGCCCGGGTGCCGCGCTCCTTCCCGGAGCCCGACGGCGTTCCCGACCCCTGGAAGGTCTCCCTCACCGCCTGCCTGCTGCGCGGAGTGATCTTCGCCCTGCCCGGCCTGGCGTACGTCCTGGGCGCGCCCCTGCTCGACGGGCCGAAGGACCGCCTCGGCCTGCCCGCCGGGACCCTGACCCTGCTCGCCGGGGCGCTCATCGGCTGGGTGTGGGACCAGACCCTCTCCCACCGGGCCTACTCCTGGCTCGGGCTCGGCGACCGGGCCGCGGCCGGGCGGACCCTGCTCGCCGGCGCCCCCGCCGGGTCCCTGCTGGGCACCGCCGCCGCACTGGCCGTGCCGGGCGGGCCGCCCTTCTCGTACGCCTTCGCCGCCGGACAGGCCCTCTACGTGGGCGCCGCCACCGTCCTGCTCGTCCTCGGCCGGGAGCGCGTCCTGCTCGCAGCCCTCGGCCCGATGGCCGCCGGGGCCCTGCTCGCGCTGTTCACGGACCTGCCCGTGCCGGTCCGCGTGACCCTGCTCGTGGTGTCCCTGCTGGCCGCCTGCACCCTGGCCGTACGGGAGCTCCCGCTGGCCGAGGGCGTGCGGGCCGCCGCCGCCCGGGTCCGCGGCTGGAGGGCGCGCCGCCCCGGAACGGGTCCGGTGCTCTGGCGGATGCTGCGCGGCCCCGACGAGGAGTACGCCCCGCGCGGGCCGCGGCTGGGGGACTCCGTCCCGTACGGGGTCTTCGGCCTCGGCACCGGCCTGCTCGTGCTGTACGCCGCGCTCGGGGAGGTGCTCGCCGGGGGGCCCGCCGAGGCCGTCGCCGCCCCCTCGGCGGTGGCGCTCACCCTGAGCATGGGTCCCGCGGAATGGCTCCTGCACCGGTTCCGCAGCGGCAGCCTCGCAGGACTCCGGGCGGCCCGCTCGCCCGACGCCTTCCGGCGCCGGATGCTCTCCACACTGGCCCAGTGCCTCGCCGCGTACCTGGCGGTGCTGCTGGCCCTGGGGCTGGCCGGCACCCTGCTCTGGCCGGGCGCCCCGGCGCTGACCGGGGTCCGGGCCCTGACGCTGCTCCTGCTCGGCGCCGTGATGTGGACCGGGCTGCTGCTCCAGTCCTTCGGGGCGGTCCGGCCCGCGGCCGTGGTCTGCGCCTCGGCCGCCGTCGCCCAGAGCCTGGCCCTGCTGACCGGGGTCGGAGCGCCCCGGGCGGTACAGCTGGTGGTGGCGGCCGTCGCGGCGGCCGCCCTCGCGGTCCTGGTCTGTCTGCTCCTCGGGCGTGCGACGGCCCACCGGTGAACGACGTGAACGCGAAGAAGGACCCCATGCTGCTGGTGCCCCTCTACGAGCACCCCGCCGACCGTCCCGAGGCCTGGGAGCGGCTCATCCGGTCCGCGGGCCGGCTCCACTCGGTGGTGCTCAACCCCGACAGCGGGCCGGGCGACGTCCCCGACGAGCGGTTCGCGCTCGTCGCCGAACGGCTGCGGGCGGCCGGGGTGGCCGTCCTCGGCTACACCGACACCGACTACGGGCGCCGCCCGCACGCCGCCGTGGTGCGCGACCTGCTGCGCCACCGCGACTGGTACGGCACCGACGGGGCCTTCCTCGACCAGGCCGCCTCCGGCCCGGACCTGCTGGGGCACTACAGGCGGCTCGCCGTCGCCGCCCGGGCCGCGGGCGCCCGTACCCTCGTCCTCAACCACGGCGTCCACCCGCACCCCGGCTACGCCGACCTCGCCGACCTCCTCGTCACCTTCGAGGGCCCCTGGGACGCCTACCAGGACGCGGCCGCCGTACCGCCCTGGACCGCCGACCACCCCGCCCAGCGGTTCTGCCACCTCGTCTACGCCGTCCCGCCGGGCGCTCCCGCCGCCGAACTCGCCGAGCAGCGGCGGGCCGCGGTGCACTGCGCGGTCCCCGGGACGGGCGCCCATCCGTGGGGGACCCTTCCGTACGCCCTGGAGGCCACGGCGTGAAGCGGTGGACGCGCGGTCGGCTGCCGCTCCTCCTCGTACCGCTCCTGCTCCTCGCCGGCTGCACCGCCGAGAAGTCCGACGAGGGGCCCGACGAGGGGCCCGACGACGTGGCGGTGGCCCCGGCGCCCGGGGAGCGCTGGCAGCCCCGGCCAGGCGTCAGCTGGCAGTGGCAGCTCACCGGGAAGCTCGACACCTCGGTGCGGGCGGCGGTGTACGACGTCGACGGGTTCAACACCACGAAGGAGCAGGTCGCCACGCTGAAGCGGGACGGCCGCCGGACCATCTGCTACCTCTCCACCGGCGCCTGGGAGGATTTCCGCCCGGACGCCGCCGCGTTCCCCGAGTCGATGCTCGGCGAGGGCAACGGATGGGAGGGCGAGCGCTGGCTGGACGTCCGGCGGCTCGCGGAGCTGGAGCCGCTGATGGCCAAGCGGTTCGACATGTGCCGGGACAAGGGCTTCGACGCGGTGGAGCCGGACAACATGGACGGCTACGCCAACGAGTCGGGCTTCCCGCTGACCGCCGGGGACCAGCTGCGCTACAACCGGCTGATCGCGAAGCTCGCCCACGACCGGGGCCTGGCGGTCGGCCTGAAGAACGACCTCGACCAGATCCCCCAGCTGGTGGGGGAGTTCGACTTCGCGATCAACGAGCAGTGCGCCCAGTACGAGGAGTGCGAGCGGCTGACCCCGTTCATCGAGGCCGGGAAGGCGGTCTTCCACGTCGAGTACGAGCTCAGGGCGAGCCGCTTCTGCCCCGCCACGCGCAAGCTGAAGTTCAGCTCGATGGAGAAGAAGCCCGAGCTCGGCCCCTGGCGCAGGGCCTGCCCCTAGGTGTATTGCCCCGGGAGGTTGTGGACGGCCCTCAGCCCACCGGCAGGATCGCGTGCACCCGGTAGCCGCCTCCGTACCGGGGCCCCGCGAAGCAGGAGCCGCCCAGCGCGCCGGTGCGCTCGCGCATGCCGAGCAGGCCGTGGCCGCCGCCGTCGCCGTCGCCGCCGTCGGGCTCCGGCGTGGAGTCCGACGCGTTCGCGGGCGGATCTCCTCCGTCGTCCAGCACGGTCACCTCCACCGAGGGCCCGACCCGGACCACGCTCACCTCGGCGCGCGCCCCCGGCCCCGCGTGCTTGCGTACGTTGGTCAGCGCCTCCTGGACCACCCGGTACGCCGCCAGGTCCGCGGCGGCGGGCAGCGGGCCGTCCCCGCGCCCCAGCTGGACGATGACCTCCACCGGCAGCCCGGCGTGCCGGAAGGTGTCCACCAGCTCGTCCAGGACGGCCAGTCCGGGTGCGGGCTCGGTCGGCGCCTCCGGGTCGCCGGACTGGCGCAGCAGCCCGACCGTCGCCCGCAGCTCGTTCAGTGCGGAACGGCTGGCGTCCCGTACGTGGGCGAGGGCCTCCTTGGCCTGGTCCGGACGCCTGTCCATGACGTGTGCGGCCACCCCCGCCTGCACGTTGACCAGGGCGATGTGGTGGGCCACCACGTCGTGCAGGTCCCGGGCGATGCGCAGCCGCTCCTCGGCGACCCGGCGCCGCGCCTCCTCGTCCCGGGTGCGCTCGGCGCGCTCGGCCCGCTCCCGGATGGCGTCGACGAAGGCACGCCGGCTGCGTACGGCGTCACCGGCGGCCGCGGCCATCCCGGTCCAGGCGAAGATCCCGATGTTCTCCTGCGCGTACCAGGGCAGGGGCCCGGCGAGCATGGCCACGCCCGTCAGCCCGGCCATGCTGAGCAGCCCGGTCCGCCAGGTCGTGGGCCGGTCGGTGCACGAGGCCACCGTGTACAGGGCGATCACCGTGCACATGGCGACGGGCGCCCGGGGCTCCCCGGTGGTCAGCTCCAGCAGCGAGAGCCCGCAGGTCACGGCGAGCACGGTGCGCGGCCGTCGGCGCCGGAACACCAGGACGGCCGCGCCGAGCAGCATCAGCACCAGGGAGAACGGCTCGGGGGTCCGCGTCCCGAAGGTGGGCCCGTGCGGCCCGTGCGGATCGGCGAAGGACCCGACGACCATGGAGACGAACGCCCCGAACGCGAGCACGGCATCGGTGGCGAGCGGGTGGGCCCGCATCCACTGCCGGGTGGGCGCGAACGGCCCGAGGTCTGTCGTCACCCCGATACCGTACGGCCTGCGCCGGCCGGACCGTTCGGGCCACCGGGCACGGGCCATCCGGCTCGCGCCACCCGGCTCAGCACGCCCGGCTCGCGCCACCCGGCTCAGGACGCCCCGCTCCGGCCGTGCCGCCCCGGCCGGGTGTCCAGCGGCGGCGGGCGGCCGCCCAGCGGCAGCCGGGAGCGCTCGGGCCCCCATTTCGTCCGGACCACGCACACGGCCATCACGGCGGCGATGGCCGCGAGGTGTTCCTTGCCGGCCAGGTTGTCCTTGACGAGCACCTCGCCGATCATCACCAGGACCACCGCGGCGCCGGTCACGTACGCCCGGTAGCGCCAGCAGACGTAGACGGCGAGGCCGACCACCGCCGCCGAGGGCCCGGTGTCGTTGACGACCCGGTCGGACAGGGGCAGGCCGAAGGGATGGTCGGCACCCAGCGAGAGCCCGATCCGCGCGTAGGTGGTCCCGGCGAGCGTGGCGACGTAGCCGATCACCAGCGTGCGCCACCAGCCGATGCAGATCTCCGAGATGCCGAAGACGAGCAGGACCTGCGCGAGCGCACCCCAGACCGGCAGGTCCAGGGCGGGGACGAACAGCGACAGGGGGGTCCGCAGCAGGGCCAGCCACAGCGGGTCGACGGCTTTGACCGATCCGAGGTTCTGGACCGGCTGGAAGCCCCAGGAGGTGTTCTGCACGATCTGGAAGACCGAGGTCAGGCAGACCGCGCCGAGGGTCATCGGGATCGCGCGCCATCTCTCGTGGACGAGCGCGTCCCGGACGGTCCGGAACAGGGGCCCCCACTCACGGCGCGCGAACCGCCGCAGTGGGGAGGTGGTCCACGCTGTCAACGGCGGGTCTCCAGGTGTCTGCGGTGCAGCCACTTCGGCAGACCGGGGGCTTCCAGGAAGCCCTCGGCCCGGCCCGCCGCGATTCCGATCCGCAGCAGGTCCGAACTCTTCTCGAAGAGCATGAACCGCGGTTCCCAGATCGGCCGGTATTTGGCGTTGGCCCGGTAGAGGGACTCGATCTGCCACCAGCGGGAGAAGAAGCTCAGCAGCGAGCGCCACATCCGCAGCACCGGACCCGCGCCGAGCCGGGACCCGCGTTCGAAGACGGACCGGAACATCGCGAAGTTGAGCGAGACCTGGGTGACCCCGATCTCCTTGGAGCGTTCCAGGAGTTCGATGACCATGAACTCCATCAGGCCGTTCTCGGAGTCCCGGTCACGGCGCATCAGGTCCAGCGACAGGCCCGCCGGCCCCCACGGTACGAAGGACAGCACGGCCCGCAGAACGCCGTTGCCGTCGGTGCACTCCAGCATCACGCACTGGCCGTCGCCGGGGTCGCCCAGCCGGCCCAGTGCCATCGAGAAGCCGCGCTCGGTCGCGCCGTCGCGCCAGTCGTCGGCGCGCCGCAGCAGCTCGTCCATCTCCCCGGCCGGGATGTCGGCGTGGCGCCGGATGCGAACGGTGTACCCGGCCCGCTTGACGCGGTTGTACGCCTGCCGGACGGTCCGCATGGCGCGGCCCTCCAGCGTGAACTCGGCGGTCTCCACGATCGCCTCGTCACCGAGCTCCAGCGCGTCCAGGCCGTGCCGGGCGTAGATCTGCCCGGCCTCCTCGCTCGCGCCCATCACGGCCGGCACCCAGCCGTGTTCACGCGCCTCGGCCAGCCACGGCTCGATGGCGCCGGGCCAGGCCTCGGGGTCGCCGATCGGGTCGCCGGAGGCCAGCGAGACCCCGCCGACGACGCGATAGGTGACCGCGGCCTTGCCGGTGGGGGACCAGATGACGGACTTCTCGCGGCGCAGCGCGAAGTAGCCGAGCGAGTCGCGGTCGCCCTGCCTGGCGAGCAGCGCCCGCAGCCGCTCCTCGTCCTCCTCGGAGAGGGGGTCGACGGCGCGGCGCGAACGGAACGCCGCGAACAGCACCGCGAGCAGCAGCAGCATCGACACCACGTTGATGAACACGTCCACCCAGCCGGGCGTGGTGATGTCGCCGTAGGTCCTGGCGTCCGGGTCCAGGGTGATGAGCCGCATCGCGCCGTACCGCCAGCGGGTCAGGAAGGTGGCCTCGGCGGCGTCGGGGGAGGTGTTGGTGGCGCCGACGAGCAGCGCCGCGACCAGCGAGGTGAACAGCAGGCCGACGGCCGCGACGACGGTGGCGAGCGCGGGGTTGGAGCGGTCGCCCTTGGCGTAGAACTCACGGCGCCCCAGCAGCAGGGCGGCGACGAAGGCGGCCGTCAGACCCAGCGAGACCCAGTTCTGCGCGTGCTCGCGGAACTCCGGGTAGCAGTCGCCGGGGGACCAGCCCGCGCACGGGACGAAGGCCGCGCGGGCGAAGTCGAGCAGCATCATCCCGCCCAGGACCAGGTTCAGGATCCAGGCGGCCCGCTTGCGGCGGCCCATGGTGACCGCCAGCAGCAGGCAGAACAGCCCGGAGGCGAAGCCGGCCGTGAGCAGGTACGGGGTGTAGAAGTCCTCGGTGTTGTGCCGGCGCAGGTCCTGCCCGAGTGAAACCCACACCGCGCTGAGGAAGTTGACGAAGGTGACGGCGCGCAGGTACCAGACCGCGAACGCGGCCCCGCGCCGCGAGCGGGTGCTTCCCCGGCCGGTCTCCCGGCCACCCCCCGCCGCCTTGCCGGCGGGGTCGCCGCCGGTCCCTTTCCTGCCGGATGCCGGTCCGGGCGCCGGTACGGTGCCGCGGTCGGTTTCTGCGCTGGTCAAACGGACCTCTCCCATAAAAAGCGATCATATGGGGCGTCGCTGTCCATAGTGGGCTGGCCGGGGTTCACGGACTGGTCAGGACCGCGGGCCCCGGTGGCTCACTCCGTCGGCTCCTGCGCTTCCCGTTCCGGGAGTTCCGCCGCGAGTGCGGCGGCCGCCTGGACCAGGGGGAGTGCCAGCAACGCCCCGGTACCTTCGCCCACTGTGACGCCGTGGTCGAGCACAGGGTTGAGTGCCATCCGGTCCAGGGCCTTCGCCTGGCCGGGCTCGCCGCTCGCCTGACCGGCCAGCCACCAGTCGGGAGCACGGAACGCGGCGCGCTGGGCCACCAGACCGCAGGCCGCCGAGACGACGCCGTCCAGGATGACCGGCGTGCGGCGCACCGCGCACTGGAGCAGGAAGCCGGTGATGGCGGCCAGGTCGGCGCCGCCGACCGCGGCCAGCAGCGCGACCTGGTCGCCGAGGACCGGCCGGGCCCGGCGCAGCGCGTCGCGGATCGCCGCGCACTTGCGCATCCACGCCAGGTCGTCGACGGGCAGGCCGCCGCGGCCGGTGACCACGGAGGCGTCGGTTCCGCACAGGGCGGCGACGAGGGTGGCGGCCACCGTGGTGCCGCCGACGCTGAGATCGCCGAGCACGACCAGGTCCGTACCGGAGTCGGCCTCCTCGTCGGCGATGCGGATCCCGAGCTCCAGGGCGGCCCGCGCCTCCTCGACGGTGAGCGCGTCCTCCACGTCGATCCGGCCGCTGCCGCGCCGGACGCGGTGCCTGACCACGTCCTCGGGCAGCAGCTCGGGGTCGCAGTCGAGCCCCGCGTCGACGATCCTCACGGTGGCGCCGAGCCGCCCGGCCAGGATCGCGACGGGGCTGACCCCGTCGAGCACGGCCCGCACCAGCTCGTGCGCGGCGCCGGCGGCCCGGGCGGAGACGCCCTCGGCGGCGATGCCGTGGTCGGCCGCGAACAGCACCACGCGGGGGCGCTCGATCGGCTTGACCGGCACCTGCCCCTGCGCGGCGGCGAGCCACTCGGCGAGTTCGTCGAGCCGGCCCAGAGCGCCGGGCGGTACGGCCAGCCGCTCACGGCGTTCCTCGGCATCACGCCGGACGCCCCCGTCGGGGCGCTCGATCAGATCGGAGAAGTCGTCGAGATTCAGCGTGCTCATCTGCCAGAGAGTACAGCCGGTGAGGCCCTCCCCTCAGGGGGTGTCCCGGCGCCGGCCGGGCCTCAGGGCACCGAGGTGGACGCCCGCCATGACCAGGGGCGCGCCCAGCAGCAGACCGGCCGTCAGCTCCTCGTCGTCGAGCCAGGCCGACAGCACGATGGTGATCACCGGGATGACGACGAAGACGTAGGCCGCGCGGGACGCGCCCCAGTGACGCACCACCACCAGATAGAAGACGAACGTCAGCACCGAGCCCGCCACCACCATGTACGCCAGAGCCCCCCAGGTGACCGCCCGCTCCGGCAGCCGCCAGGTGTCACCCGCGGCGAGGGAACCGGCGAGCAGCAGGGCCGTCGCGGCGCCCATGCCCACCGCGTTCATCGTCACCGGGTGGACCGGCGGCAGACGGTGCACGAGCACGGTCGCCTCGGCGAAGGACAGGACGGCGCCCAGGAGCGCCAGCAGGGACAGCAGCGGCACGCCGCCCTGCAGCGGAGCCCGCGAGGCCACCGCCACCCCGGCGGCCGCGACGAGCGTGCCCAGCAGGGCGGACTTCCGGAAGGGTTCCTGACGCTGCGCCACCGCCAGCAGCAGCGCCGCCAGCGGAACCAGGGCCAGCAGCGTCTGCCCCAGGCCCGCGTGGACGTGGACCAGCGCGTAGTAGGCCAGCGCGAAGGTCACCCCGAAGTTGAGGACCCCGTACAGCACGGCGCCGGCCAGCGCCCTCCCGCGCGGCAGCGCGAGGCGCATGGCGGCCATGACCGCGAGCAGCAGGAGCGCGGCCGCCCCGAACCGCACCGACGCGCCCCACAGCGGGTCGAGTTCGCGGTTGCTGAACCTCACCCCCACCGCGTTGCCGCCGCCCAGCAGGCAGCACCCGGCGAAGGCGGCGAGGCCGGTTCGCTCTCCGGTGGGACCTGAGGGCCGCACGGGATCACCCCCGCTGTTCCTTGAGCACGAGCGGCTGCCCCGCGACCACGAGGAGCACGTGCTCGCACTCCCCGGCCACCGCGTTGTTCAGGCGGCCCAGCTCGTCGCGGAAGCGGCGGCCCGAGGCCGTCGCCGGGACGACGCCCGCGCCCACCTCGTTGCTGACCAGCACCACCCGGCGACGCGTCGCGCGCACCGCCGCCACGAGTTCGGCGACCCGGTCGCGCAGCTGGTGCTGCCCGTGCCTGGCCCACTCCGCGTCGTCCCAGGCCCCGGCCCGGTCCATCGCGTCCGTCAGCCACAGCGCGAGACAGTCGACCAGCAGCGGCGGTCCCTCCTCCGCGAGCAGCGGGACCAGTTCGCAGGTCTCCAGCGTCCGCCAGCTCGCCGGCCGGCGCTCCCGGTGCAGGCCCACCCGCTGGGCCCACTCCGTGTCACCGTCACGGGTGCCACCGGTGGCCACGTAGACCACCTCGGGGAAGGACTCCAGCCGCCGTTCCGCCTCGAAGGACTTGCCGGAGCGGGCCCCGCCCAGCACCAGCGTCCGGCGCGGCGGGTCCGCCGCCGCCCGGTACTCCCCGGCGATCACGGTGGTGCCGTCCGGCACCGCCCGGGCCCCTGCGGCCGTGCACCGGCGCTCCAGCTCCCGGCCCGGCGGGGTGTCGTGGTCGACGTGGACGGCGATCACGTCCGTGGCCGGGCCCACCGCACCGCTCGCCCGTAGCCGGGCGAGGGCCTGCGGCCGTCCCAGCACGTCGGCGAGGACCACGTCGTACGGACGCGGCACCGTGGTCCGGTCCGTTCCCGAGGGGGCCCCGTGGGGCGGCAGGTACAGCAGCCGGCCGCCGTCCGGGCCCGTCACCTCGTACCCGGTGCCCGGCGCGTCCATGGGCACGGCCCGCACCCGGTGGCCGGAGATCACCGACAGCTCCTGTCCGTCCGGCACCCGGCCTGCGTCCGGCAGCCCCGGCGGCAGCTCCACGGCGGGCCCGTCGTGCGGGTGGGTCAGCAGGACCTGCCGTACGCCCGCCAGCGAATGCCCGGCCCGCGCGCCGGCCAGAACCGCCCCGGGGGTCAGGTCGAGCAGCAGGGCCCCGTCGACGAGGACGGCCGTGGCGGCGCGCGCCCGCGTGCCGACGGAGGCCGCGCAGGCCGCGCAGGGGCAGCCGGGGCGGGGCAGGCCCTCGGGTGTGCCGGTGCCGAGCAGAGTGAGTTCCACAGGATGATCCTCCCGCGTCGCCGGGACTGCTGCGCGCCCGGTTACTCTGCGGGCAGACTCAGGTGAGAAGCGTGAGAGCAGCGGACGAGCAACGGAGGCGGACATGGCGTGGACGTGGCGGTTCGAGACGGCCGAAGGCACCGAGACGAGCCCCTCGGTGGTACCGGAGGAGTTCACCACCCAGGGCGACGCGGAGTCCTGGATCGGTGAGTACTGGAAGGACCTGCTGGAAGGCGGCGTCGAGCAGGTCAAGCTGTCCGACGACGCCGGGACCGAGCTCTACACGATGAGCCTGCGCGCGGCCCTGGAGGCCTGAGCCGCGGGCCGGGCCGCCGGGTGCGCCCCGGCGGCCCGTCGCGGGGTCAGCCCCGGACGCCGCACAGGTGCAGCAGCGCGGCCACGCCCCGGTAGGGGTCGGTGCGTCCGGCGCGCTCCTCGGCGGCCAGGAGCCTCTCCAGCTCGTCCTCGGGCGGGAGGCTCTCGCCGGCCTCGGTGCCGTCCGTGAAGACGCGTACGCCGTACCAGGCGCCCAGCGGTGCGCCGATGCCGTTCAGCGTGGCCGTCAGCCCGGCCAGCCGGTCGGCCCGTACCTCCAGGCCCAGCCGGTTCGTGTAGTCGACGCTGTCGAAGGCGGCCAGCGTGCCGTCCCAGTCACCGCTCAGCCCGGGCCGCATGGCGAGGGCGTCGCCGTTGCGCACGAGCAGGGACAGCAGTCCGCCGGGCGCCAGCATCCGGGCGAGCCCGGCGAGCATGGCGTCCGGCTCGGGCACGTACATCAGTACCCCGTGGCACAGCACGACGTCGAAGCTGCCCGGCAGGAAGTGGGCGCCGGTCTCGCGGCCGTCGCCCTCCATGAGACTGACCCGGTCGCGGATCCCGGCGGGTTCCGCGTCCAGCGCCTCACGGGCGACGGCGAGCATCCCCGGGTCCTTCTCCAGACCCGTCACCTTGTGCCCGGCGCGGGCGAGGCGCAGCGCCTGGGTGCCCTGGCCCATGCCGACGTCGAGCACGCGCAGCCGCTGTCCCACCGGGAAGCGCTGCGCGATCTGCTCGTCGACCTGCCGGCCCACGAGTTCCTGGCGGACGGCGTTGCGCAGTCCGCCCAGGCCCTCCAGCCACAGGCGGGCTCCCCCCGGGCCTCCCCAGGAGAAACCTTCCCCCGATGCCCCCGATGCTCCGGGCGTCCCTCCGCTCAGGGCCGTTCCCCGCGCTTGACCTGCGGCTTCGGCAGGCGCAGCCGGCGCATCTGGAGGGTGCGCATCAGGCCGTACGCGACGGCGCCGCGGCGGGGCTCGTCCGCGAAGCGCTCATTGAGCGCCTTGCGGAGGCGGAAGACCAGGCCGATGGAGTCGAGGATGATCAGTGCGATCACGCCGAGCCACATCATCAGTGCGATGTTCTGGATCGAGGGCACCCGCACCATGCTCAGCACCAGGATGATCACTGCCAGCGGCAGGAACATCTCGGCGACCGAGAAGCGGGAGTCCACGTAGTCGCGGACGAACTTGCGGACGGGGCCCTTGTCGCGCGCGGGCAGGTAACGCTCGTCGCCGTTGGCCAGCGCTTCGCGCTGCTTGGTCATCTCTACGCGACGGCGCTCACGGGCTCGCTTGGCATCCTCCTTGCGGTTGCCGGTCGAGGCCACCACGGCCTTGCGCTGCGACTGGGCCACAGCACGCTTCGGCGTAGGGCGGCCCTTCGGGGCCTGCGGGTCACGGGGCTGCGAGAGGTCGGCGCTCACCTTGTCGGTGGCGGCGGCCTTCTCTTCCTTGGAGGAGCGGCTACCAAACACAAAACCCAAGCCTACGTGGTTGCGGGCATGGGCCCCACCCCGGCGGGGAACGATCCGGCAACGGCGGGCGTCTTCCCCTCCGTAAGGTTCGTGCCGGGGGCGCGCTTCCGGTGCCGGGCCGGGCCGTACCGGTCGGGGGCTCACCTCCTCCTCACGCCTGATACGGCGGGGACGCAGTCGTCCTGGAGGAGGAGCGCATCCGTACTCGAACAGTGCGGTAATGGAGACAGGGCCCGTACTGTGGGTTCTGTTGGTGACCTGGAGCACAGTCCGTCTAGAAGGGGGCGCGCGAAGCCCATGAGCGGTGTCATGAAGCGTATGGGGATGATCTTCCGCGCGAAGGCGAACAAGGCCCTGGACCGGGCCGAGGACCCGCGCGAAACCCTCGACTACTCGTACCAGAAGCAGCTCGAACTGCTGCAGAAGGTGCGCCGCGGAGTCGCCGACGTGGCGACCTCCCGCAAGCGTCTGGAACTGCAGCTGAACCAGCTCCAGGGGCAGTCCGCCAAGCTGGAGGACCAGGGCCGCAAGGCCCTCGCCCTGGGCCGCGAGGACCTGGCCCGCGAGGCCCTGTCCCGTCGCGCCTCGCTCCAGCAGCAGGTCAGCGACCTGGAGGTGCAGCACCAGACGCTGCAGGGCGAGGAGGAGAAGCTCACCCTCGCCGCGCAGCGGCTGCAGGCCAAGGTGGATGCTTTCCGGACAAAGAAGGAGACCATCAAGGCCACCTACACCGCGGCGCAGGCGCAGACCCGCATCGCGGAGTCCTTCTCCGGCATCTCCGAGGAGATGAGCGACGTCGGCCTGGCCATCCAGCGGGCCGAGGACAAGACCGCCCAGCTCCAGGCCCGCGCCGGCGCGATCGACGAGCTGCTGGCCTCCGGGGCCCTGGACGACCAGTCCGGTCTGGCGAGGGACGACATCCAGACCGAGCTGGACCGCCTGTCGGGCGGGACTGACGTGGAGCTGGAGCTCCAGCGGATGAAGGCCGAGCTGGCGGGCGGCCCGTCCGCGCAGCAGCAGGCCATCGAGGGCGGCGCCCAGGGCGCCGGCCAGCAGCCCCAGACCCAGCACCGCTTCGACAAGCAGTAGGACGGGGTCCGTCATGATTGTCCGCATCATGGGGGAAGGCCAGGTGAAGCTGGCCGACAGCCACTTCGCCGAGCTCAACAAGCTGGACGACGACCTGCTCGCGGAGATGGAGAGCGGCGACGGGGAGAGCTTCCGGCGCACGCTGGACGCACTGCTCGAAGCCGTACGGCGGCTCGGCGAGCCGCTGCCCGACGACGCGCTGGAGCCGTCCGAGCTGATCCTGCCCGCCCCGGACGCGACTCTGGACGAGGTCAAGGAGATGCTCAGCGGCAAGGGCCTGATCCCGGGCTGACGGACTGAGCGGCTGACGGGACTGAGCGGCTGCCCGGCCGACCGGCCGAGCGCGGTACGACGACGGGCCCGCCCCCTTCCCGGGGCGGGCCCGTCGTCGTCTTCACCGGCCGGGCGGTTTCTCCACGGCCGGTGCCCGCTCCGGGTCGGGGGTCCCGCCGATGAAGTTCTCGAACCTGCGGCGCGGCCCCGCCCAGCGCCGGTCGTGGTGGAAGGCGCGCAGACCGGCCTTGGCCCGGGCGTGCGGGCGGTTCGCGTAGAACCTCTTCGCGTACGGGGACCCTGGCCGGGCCAGCCGGATCGCACCGACCAGCGCCACGAGGGGCACCACCGTGCCGAAGATCGCGGTCCGGGCCTTGCCCTTCCACAGGGCGATCAGGGCGAGGAAGAAGTTGGTGGCGGTGTTCATGACGACCAGCCCGCGGCTCTGCCTCTCGTCGGGCGTCAGCTCGTTCACCCCGAAGGGCAGGAACCCGCCCAGGACCAGGGCCACCAGCGCGGCCGTCAGCACCACGACCTCCACGCTCTTGCGGCCCTGCTCGCTCCAGTAGACGTCGTCGAGGTGCAGGATCAGCGCGAACTCGTCCAGCACCAGGCCCGCCCCCAGCCCGAAGATCACGGCGGAGACCATCGCGCCGAAGCCGTACCGGCCGCTGCCGACCGCCCCGAAACCACCGATGATCACCAGGATCACCCCGGGCACCACGTGGTGGATGTGCATGCCGCCGGGGGTGATGTTCTTGAAGGGCCCCCGCCCGGCCCGGATCAGGCGGGTGATCACCCGGGTGACCAGGAACGACGTGACGAACGAGAGCAGGGCGAGCACCAGTGGCAGCTTCCCCGGTTCGACGATGTTCCGATACCACCAGTGACCCATCCCACTGACTCCCTATTTGGAACGTATTCGGTAATTTACCGCCCGGGGTGAGCGGGTAGCGTTCGCGCCGATGACAGATTCGTTCGATGATCCGATCCTGACGCCGCCTCCGGAACGCGCCTCGTTCCCCGACGGCGTCCGCTTCGCGTTCGGCACGCTGACCGTGCTGCCCGCCCGCATCACCCGGTGGGACCGCCCCGCCGCCCGCACCGGCATGGCCTGCGCCCCGCTCGCCGGGCTGGCCGTCGGCCTGCTGGCCGCCGTGCCCGGAGTGCTCCTGCTCGTACTCGGCGGGGGCCCGCTGCTCGCCGCGGCCGTCACCGTCGCCGTGCCGGCGGCGCTGACCCGGGGCCTGCACCTGGACGGACTCGCCGACACGGCGGACGGCCTGGGCAGCGCCAGACCGGCCGCGGACGCGCTGCGCATCATGAAGCAGTCCGACATCGGCCCCTTCGGCGTCGTGACCCTGGTGATCACGATGCTGGTGCAGGCGGCCGCCCTGTCGGAGGTGTACGCCGACAGCTGGATCCGCGGAGCCCTCGCCACCGTGACCGCCGCCGTGACCGCCCGCCTCGCCCTGACCCTCGCCTCCCGCGAAGGGGTCCCGCCCGCCCGCCCCGAGGGACTGGGCGCGGCGGTCGCCGGGGTGGTCCCGCGCGCCGCGGCCGCCGCGATCGCGGCACTGACCGTGGCGCTGGCCGCCGCGGCCGCCCTCCCGACGGGCCTCCCGGCCGCCGGCCGGCACGCGGCCGCCGTCCTGGCCGCCCTGCTCGCCGCGGAACTGCTGCTGCGCCACTGCGTCCGGCGCTTCGGCGGGGTCACCGGCGACGTCTTCGGCGCCCTGGCCGAGGTCTCCGCGACCACCGCCCTGATCGTCCTCGCCCTGGGCTGACCCGCCCGGCCGCACCGGCCCGCGTACCCTCACCCCGTGGACCACACTCCGACGGACCAGACACCCGCCCCGCCCGGCGCGCCGATCAAGGTCCTGCTCGCCGACGACCAGGCCCTGCTGCGCAGCGCCTTCAAGGTGCTCGTGGACTCCGAGCCCGACATGGAGGTCGTCGGGGAGGCCGCCGACGGGGCGCAGGCCTACGAGCTCGCCCGGCGGACGCGCGCCGACGTCGTGCTCATGGACATCCGGATGCCCGGCACCGACGGCCTCGCCGCCACCCGCATGATCAGCCGCGATCCGGAACTCGCCGCCGTGCGCGTGGTGATGCTGACGACCTTCGAGGTCGACGAGTACGTCGCCGCCGCCCTGCGGGCCGGCGCCTCCGGCTTCCTCGGCAAGGGCGCCGAGCCCGAGGACCTCCTCAACGCCATCCGGGTCGCGCACGCCGGCGAGGCCCTGCTCTCCCCGGCCGCCACCAAGGGGCTCATCGCCACCTTCCTCGCCCAGGGCGGCGGCGCCGACCCGGCCGCCGCCGCGGCTGCCGCCGGATCGCACGCGCAGCGGCTCGCCGCGCTGACCGTCCGGGAGCGCGAGGTCCTCGTACACGTCGCCGCGGGGCTGTCCAACGACGGGATCGCCGGACGGCTGGAGGTCAGCCCCCTCACCGTCAAGACCCACGTGAACCGGGCCATGGCCAAGCTCGGCGCCCGCGACCGGGCCCAACTGGTCGTCATCGCCTACGAATCGGGGCTGGTCCGGCCGCGCGCGGAGTGAGCCGGCAGTGCTACGGAGCGGTATGCGGTGGTCCGCAGTACGTGCGGCGTACTGCGGACGCGGTATGCCGCAGATAAGGACGGGACCTGCGAGCGACGCGATCGCGCCGCGGCGTACGAAAGGCTAAAACAGCCCTCGCGTTCGCCACTGCAGAGAGATCTCATACCCATGTCCTGGCTGTCCCGCTTCAGCCTGGCCCAAAGGGCGTTGATCGGCCTCGTGTCGATCGTCGCGCTCCTCTTCGGTGCCATAGCCATCCCGCAGCTCAAGCAGCAGCTGCTGCCCTCCATCGAACTCCCGATGGTGTCCGTGCTCGCGCCGTATCAGGGCGCCTCGCCCGACGTGGTGGAGAAGCAGGTCGTCGAACCGATCGAGGCCATGCTCAAGGGCGTCGACGGCATCACCGGCATCACCTCCACCGCCAGCGAGGGCAACGCCCTCATCATGGCCACCTTCGACTACGGCGACAGCGGCACCAAGCAGCTCGTCGCCGACGTCCAGCAGGCGGTCAACCGGGCCCGGGTCCGGCTGCCCGCCGAGGTGGACCCGCAGGTGGTGGCCGGTTCCACCGACGACATCCCGACCGTCATCCTCGCCGTCACCTCCGGCAAGGACCAGCAGGCCCTCGCCGACCAGCTGGAGCGCTCCGTCGTCCCCGTCCTGTCGGACATCGAGGGCGTCGGCCAGGTCACCGTCGACGGCGTCCAGGACCTCCAGGTCACCGTCACCCCCGACAACGCCAGGCTCGCGGCCGCGGGCCTCGACGGCGCCGCCCTCGCGCAGGGCCTCCAGGCGGGCGGCGCGACCGTGCCCGCCGGCTCCTTCGACGAGGAGGGCAAGAACCGGACCGTCCGCGTCGGCGCCGGCTACACCTCCCTCGCCCAGGTGGAGGACCTGCGCCTGAGCCCCGCGCCCGGCAAGCCGGCGGTCCGGCTCGGCGACGTCGCCACCGTGAAGCAGGAGGCCGCCAAGGTCGTCTCCATCACCCGGACCAACGGCAAGCCCAGCCTCGCCCTCGTCCTCACCATGGACAAGGACGGCAGCGCCGTCGCCATCTCGGACGCCGTCAAGGACAAGCTCCCCGAGCTGCGTTCCACGCTCGGCTCCGGCGCCGACCTGACCGTCGTCAGCGACCAGGGCCCGGCCGTCGCCAAGTCCATCTCCAGCCTCACCACCGAGGGCATGCTCGGCCTGCTCTTCGCGGTGATCGTGATCCTGGTCTTCCTGGGCTCGCTGCGCTCGACGCTGGTCACCGCGGTCTCCATCCCGCTGTCCGTCGTCCTCGCGCTCATCGTGCTCTGGACCCGCGACCTGTCGCTCAACATGCTGACGCTGGGCGCGCTCACCATCGCCATCGGCCGTGTCGTGGACGACTCGATCGTGGTCCTGGAGAACATCAAGCGCCACCTCGGCTACGGCGAGGAGCGCGAACAGGCCATCCTCACCGCCGTCAAGGAGGTGGCGGGCGCGGTCACCTCCTCCACGCTCACCACCGTCGCCGTCTTCCTGCCGATCGGCCTCACCGGCGGCATGATCGGCGAGCTCTTCGGCTCGTTCTCGCTCACCGTCACCGCCTCGCTGCTGGCCTCGCTGCTCGTCTCGCTCACCGTCGTGCCGGTGCTCTCGTACTGGTTCATGAGCACCCCGAAGGGCGTGAGCGCCGGGGACGCCGAGAGCGCCGCCCGGGCGCGGCGCGAGGCGGAGGAGAAGGAGGCGCGCAGCCGCCTGCAGAAGCTGTACGTCCGCGTCCTGGGCTTCGCCACCCGGCGTCGCCTGACCAGCGTGGCGATCGCGGTCGTCGTCCTCGTCGCCACCTTCGGGATGACCCCGCTGCTGAAGACCAACTTCTTCGACCAGGGCGAGCAGGAAGTCCTGACGATCAAGCAGGAGCTGGCCCCCGGCACCTCGCTGGCCGCGTCCGACGAGGCGAGCCGCAAGATCGAGGGAGCGCTGGCCCAGGTCGACGGCGTCAAGAGCTACCAGGTCACCGTCGGCTCCTCCGGCTTCCTCGCGGCCTTCGGCGGCGGCACGGGCTCCAACCAGGCCTCGTACCAGGTCACCCTGAAGGATTCCGGCACGGCGGACGGCGTCAAGAAGCAGATCGAGGGCAAGCTGGCCGCCCTCGACGGCATCGGCGAGACCCGCATCGCGGCGGGCGACGGCTTCGGCAACCAGAACCTCAGCGTCGTGGTCAAGGCCGGTGACGCCGAGGTCCTCGCCAAGGCCGCCGAGCAGGTGCGGGCCGAGGTGGCCACGCTGAAGAACGTCTCCGACGTCCAGAGCGACCTGTCCCAGTCCGTGCCCCGGATCTCGGTGACCGCCACCCCCAAGGCTGCGGACGCGGGCCTGAACCAGGCCGCGCTCGGCGGACTCGTCGCGCAGGCCGTACGGGGCAACCCGGCGGGCAAGGCCGTACTGGACAACACCGAGCGGGACATCGTCATCAAGTCCGCGCAGCCGGCCACCACCCTGGCGCAGCTGCAGGCCATCCCCGTCGGCCCGCTCACGCTCGGCGACGTCGCCGAGGTCAAGGTGGTCCCCGGCCCGGTCGCCATGACCCGGATCGACGGCGCCCGCGCGGCCACCGTCACCGCGAAGCCGGTCGGCGACAACACGGGCGCGGTCAGTGCCGAGCTCCAGACGAAGCTCAAGGCCCTGGACCTGCCGGAGGGCGCCACGGCCTCCATCGGCGGCGTCTCGGAGGACCAGGACGAGGCCTTCGGCTCGCTCGGCCTGGCCATGCTCGCGGCCATCGCGATCGTGTTCATGCTGCTGGTCGCGACGTTCCGCTCGCTGGTCCAGCCGCTGATCCTGCTGGTCTCCATCCCCTTCGCGGCGACCGGCGCGCTCGGCCTGCTGATCGCCACCGGCACCCCGATGGGCGTTCCGGCGATGATCGGCATGCTGATGCTCATCGGCATCGTCGTGACCAACGCGATCGTCCTGATCGACCTGGTCAACCAGTACCGCGCCCAGGGCCTGGGCGTCGTCGAGGCGGTCATCGAGGGCGGCCGGCACCGCCTGCGCCCGATCCTGATGACGGCCCTGGCGACGATCTTCGCGCTGCTCCCGATGGCGCTGGGCGTCACCGGGGAGGGCGGCTTCATCTCCCAGCCGCTCGCGGTGGTGGTGATCGGCGGCCTGGTCAGCTCGACCCTGCTGACCCTCCTGCTGGTGCCGACCCTCTACACGATGGTGGAACTCCGCAAGGAGCGCCGCCGCGCGAAGCGGACGGCCAAGCGGGAGGCCCGCCTGACGGTGGTCCCGGCCCCGCAGCAGTCCCCGGCGGACGAGAGCCCGGCCAAGGTCTGACGGACGGACGGACGGACTGACTGACGGCCCAGCCCGGCCCGGCCCGGAAAGGGGCGCTCCCGCCGCGGGGGCGCCCCTTTCCGTACGGGTACCGCTCCGGTCGGCGGGGGGCGGCCGTGACCGGTGGCCGCCACGCCCTCCGGCACCGCCTTGTCGGCGCCGCCCTCCGTACCGGGGGGAGCCCAAACGGAAGGGGCACCCCGAGGGGTGCCCCTTCCGCCGGTCGGTTCCGGGCTACGGAAGCGCGAGCATCCGCTCCAGGGCGAGCTTCGCGAAGCTCTCCGTCTCCTTGTCCACCTGGATCTGGTTGACGAGGGTGCCCTCGGCCAGGGACTCCAGGGTCCACACCAGGTGGGGGAGGTCGATGCGGTTCATCGTCGAGCAGAAGCAGACCGTCTTGTCGAGGAAGACGACCTCCTTGTCCTGCGCGGCAAAACGGTTCGCCAGGCGGCGGACCAGGTTCAGCTCCGTGCCGATGGCCCACTTGGAGCCGGCCGGGGCCGCCTCCAGCGCCTTGATGATGTACTCCGTCGAGCCGACGTAGTCCGCGGCCGCGACGACCTCGTGCTTGCACTCGGGGTGCACCAGGACGTTCACGCCGGGGATGCGGGCGCGCACGTCGTTGACCGAGTCGACCGAGAACCGGCCGTGGACCGAGCAGTGCCCGCGCCACAGGATCATCTTGGCGTTCCGCAGCTGCTCGGCGGTCAGGCCGCCGTTCGGCTTGTGCGGGTTGTAGAGCACGCAGTCGTCCAGGGACATGCCCATGTCGCGGACGGCGGTGTTGCGGCCCAGGTGCTGGTCCGGGAGGAAGAGCACCTTCTCGCCCTGCTCGAACGCCCACTCCAGGGCCTTCTTCGCGTTGGACGACGTACAGATCGTGCCGCCGTGCTTGCCGGTGAAGGCCTTGATGTCGGCGGAGGAGTTCATGTACGAGACGGGGACCGTCGCACCGGCGACACCGGCCTCGGTCAGCACGTCCCAGCACTCCGCGACCTGCTCGGCGGTGGCCATGTCGGCCATCGAGCAGCCGGCGGCCAGGTCCGGCAGGACCACCTTCTGGTCGTCCGAGGTCAGGATGTCCGCGGACTCGGCCATGAAGTGCACGCCGCAGAAGACGATGTACTCGGCCTCCGGCTTGGCGGCCGCGTCCTTGGCCAGCTTGAAGGAGTCGCCGGTGACGTCGGCGAACTCGATGACCTCGTCACGCTGGTAGTGGTGGCCCAGGATGAAGACCTTGTCCCCGAGCTTCTCCTTGGCCGCGCGGGCCCGTGCCACGAGGTCCGGGTCCGACGGCGAGGGAAGGTCGCCGGGGCACTCCACCCCGCGCTCGCTCTTGGGGTCGGCCTCGCGGCCGAGCAGCAGCAGGGCAAGGGGCGTCGGCTGGACGTCCAAAGGCTGGGCGGTGGTCACGACACGCACCCTTTCTGTTCTGCGACAAGGGGGACTTCTGGAGGTATCGCTACGACTTCTCGTCTATTTGACGTTATCTATCATAACCTCTTCACGTCACTTTGACGATGCCGATAGTGTCAATGTGACGCATCAGCCCGTCGATCCACCGGCCCGCCCGTCCCGCGGTGTGCGAGCATGAATGTCTGAAACAAGCGTCGGGTCCCGGAATGAATCCGCGGTCCCGCTCGTTGCCACCGACGGCAAGAGTCCGACGTTTCCCCGCCTCCGGTGGGGAGCCGCCCACTTCGGGAGTGAATGCAGATGTCCGTACAGGACGACAAGACCACTGTGAGCGACGGCATCCTCCTGTCCGACGCCGCCGCCGAGAAGGTCAGGACCCTGCTGGAGCAGGAGGGCCGCGATGACCTGGCGCTGCGCGTCGCCGTCCAGCCCGGTGGCTGCTCCGGCCTGCGCTACCAGCTCTTCTTCGACGAGCGTTCGCTCGACGGCGACGTCGTGAAGGACTTCGACGGTGTGAAGGTCGTCACCGACCGGATGAGCTCCCCGTACCTGCACGGCGCCTCGATCGACTTCGTCGACACCATCGAGAAGCAGGGCTTCACGATCGACAACCCGAACGCCACGGGCTCCTGCGCCTGCGGCGACTCGTTCAGCTAAGCCGGCTCACGCCGCACGACGAGGGCCCGCCACCGGTCACATCCGACCGGTGGCGGGCCCTCGTCGCGTCCGCGGGGAACTACTGCCGGGGAAGCGGCTTGCCGTTGGTGGCGTCTACCACCTTCCGGTCGCCCAGCGGCTGCTGGAGCGTCGCCGTCACCGACATCTCCTGGGCCAGCATGATGCAGGCCCGGCCGGGCTGGTTCGGGGTGTCCGTGATCTTCACCAGGACGGACGCGGGCTCCTCACGGGCTTCCAGCGCGTAGGTGCTGCACGCACTGCCCCAGAAGTTCACCGTCAGCTTCCGGTCGTCCTGCGCGTACGAGAATCCGGGCACCGTACGGCCGCCCTTCGGGCCGGGAGTGGTCTCCTGCGCCGCGGCGGCGGGCTGGGCCACCGTGTGGGCGGGGGCGCCGCCCTGGCCCGCCACCTCGAAGAGCCAGGCCGGGACCAGACCGCGCGTCCCGTCCACCGTCCCGGGGACCAGGCCGAGCACGGCGCCCTTGACCGTCTCCGTGCGCGGCGGCTTCATCGGCCGCGGCTCCGGATTGCACGGCGGCGTGTCCGTGGGCCCCAACGGGTTGTCCGGATCCAGCGGCACCGAGGTCGCGCAGCCGCTGGGACCGGTGCCGGTACCGTCCGAACCGCCCGACTTAGCGTTCAGCCGGGCCAGCGCCTCCACGGCGCCGACCACCTGCTGGTCGGCCGCCCGTACCGGGGCCTTCAGCTCGCCGCTGCCCGCTACCACCGATGCGTCGCCGGCCACGCTCACCTTGGTGGACCAGCCCTGGGTGGGGAGCCCGCCGATCACCGGGTCCGCGGCCACCACCCGCACCGCGTCCTGGGTGAGCCGCGCGTCGAGCTTCGCCCCCTCCTGGCCGACCGCGGCCAGCACCGGGCGCGCGGCGGCCTTGGCGGCCTCCTCGGACACCGGCTTGCCGGAACCGGCGTTCCCCGCGTCCCGGGGCAAGGTGGCGGGGCCGCAGGTGTCCTTGCCGCGCGCACAGTTGTCCCCGGCGCCGTTGCCCTGCACCTGGAAGCGGCTGAAGTTCCAGGTCCCCGGGGCCGTACGGGCCACCGTGAGCCGCGGCCCGGAGCCGTCGGCGGCCTCCCCGGCCACCCAGACGTCCCCGTTCAGCCGCGGCGCGCCCGGGATCCCGAGGGCCGCCGCCAGGCGGGCCACCTCGTCCGAGGTGACCTCGCCCGACGCGGTGTAGCCGGGCGCGGACGCCGGCGCCTCCGGAAGCGGGACGTCGGCCCGGTAGACCACGCCGCCACCGGACGGGTCGGGCTCCCCGGGCGCGATGCCCGGCCCCGTGGGCCCCGTGGGACTGCCCGCGTCACGGGGCGCCGAGGCCGCGCTGCCCTCCGTACGACCGCCCGGCGCGCCGTCCCCATACGCGGTGGACGCCCAGTAGGCGGTACCGCCGCCGGTCAGCAGGACGGCGGCCGCGATCGAGCCGATGGCCCACGACGGCCGCCGTCGTGTACCGCGTGATGTGTCGGGTTCTTCGCTGGTCACCGCATCGCTCCTTCACCTGTTCCGTCCTGCCTGATGCGGGTGTGACGGAACAGACGCGCAACCGGTTCCCGTAATCGCCGGCCCTTAGTGGTCCCCGTACGCGGCGGTGGACGCGATCAGCCGTGCCGAGGCCGGCGGGACGCTGATCCCGTGGATCTGCGAGGGCGCCACCCGGACCGGGCGCGGACCCGCCGGGACCGCCCAGTGCGGGGCCATCCGGGCGCAGTCACCCAGCAGACGGGCGAAGCCGGGTCGCCGCGATCCTTCCCCGACGCGCGCGTCGGAGCTGTACTCGGAGTAGCCGAAGCCGTCGGTATAGGTCATGAGGGCACCGTAGGCACCGTGTCTCTCGTGAAGAAAGAGCTACTACGGGGTAGTTTCAGCCGTTCGGCCTGGGGCCCGCGAGCGGGTAGTTTTGACTGTCCCCCTTGCCGTCCTCCGCAGGAGCGTCCACGCCGTGCGCATCGCAGTCACCGGCTCCATCGCCACCGACCACCTCATGACCTTCCCCGGCCGTTTCGCCGACCAGCTGGTCGCGGACCAGCTGCACACGGTCTCCCTCTCCTTCCTCGTCGACAACCTCGACGTCCGGCGGGGCGGTGTCGGCCCGAACATCTGCTTCGGCATGGGGCAGCTCGGCAGCCGCCCGGTCCTGGTCGGAGCCGCCGGCTCCGACTTCGACGAGTACCGCGCCTGGCTGGACCGGCACGGCGTCGACACGGACTCCGTCCGGATCTCCGAGGTCCTGCACACCGCGCGCTTCGTGTGCACCACGGACTCCGACCACAACCAGATCGGCTCCTTCTACACGGGCGCGATGAGCGAGGCCCGCCTGATCGAGCTGAAGTCCGTCGCCGACCGGGTGGGCGGGCTGGACCTGGTCCTGATCGGCGCGGACGACCCCGAGGCGATGCTGCGCCACACGGAGGAGTGCCGGACGCGGGGCATCCCCTTCGCCGCCGACTTCTCGCAGCAGATCGCCCGGATGGACGGCGACAACATCCGCACCCTGATGGAGGGCGCGACGTACCTCTTCTCGAACGAGTACGAGAAGGGTCTCATCGAGTCGAAGTCGGGCTGGACGGACGCGGAGATCCTCGCGAAGGTCGGCACGCGGGTGACCACCCTGGGCTCGCAGGGCGTGCGGATCGAGCGCGTCGGCGAGGAGCCGATCGTGGTCGGCTGCCCCGAGGAGACCGCGAAGATCGACCCGACGGGTGTCGGCGACGCGTTCCGCGCCGGGTTCCTGACCGGACTGAGCTGGGGCGTCGGCCTGGAGCGCGCCGCGCAGCTGGGCTGCATGCTCGCGACGCTGGTCATCGAGACGCTCGGCACCCAGGAGTACACCCTGGCCCGGGCCCACTTCATGGAGCGCTTCACGAAGGCCTACGGGGACGAGGCCGCGGCCGAGGTCCGCGCCCACCTCGCGGCGTAACACCGCCGCCCCGGCCCCGCCGCCCGGATCGCGGCGGGGCCCCGGGCTCGCGCACCGGGCTCGCGCACCGGTGCGCGGCGCCGGCCCGGCAGCGTCAGACGGCTCTGCGGACCCGGTACGCCACGCCCTCCGGGCGGGGGGCCTCGCCCAGGTACGTGTGCCCCCGCATCGCGCACCACGCCGGGATGTCCAGGCGGGCCACCTCGTCGTCGGAGACGACCGTGACCGTGCCGCCCACCGGGACCCGGCCGATGGCCCGGGCCAGCTCGATCACCGGCTGGGGACAGCGCAGCCCCAGCGCGTCGAGCTCCAGCGAGTCCGCCACCGGCGGCCCGGCCGGGCCCGGATCGACCACGCCGAGGCGTTCCCGTACGCCGGAGACCGCCCCCGGCAGCACCTCCAGGAACGCGTTCACCTCCTCCGCGGACGTACCCGGCGGCAGCGAGACCCGTACGTTCCCCTCCGACAGCACCCCCATCGCCCGGAGCACATGACTCGGGGTCAGGGTGGAGCTGGTGCAGGACGAGCCCGAATTGACCGAGAAGCCCGCCCGGTCCAGTTCGTGCAGCAGCGCCTCCCCGTCGACGTACAGGCAGGAGAAGGTGACCAGGTGCGGAAGCCGGCGGTCCGGGTCGCCGGCCACTTCCACGTCCGGGACCAGCCGGACCACCCGGCGCCGGATCCGGTCCACCAGGATCCGCAGCCGCGCCGCTTCCGCGTCGGCCTCGGCCCGTACGGCCCGCAGGGACGCCGCGGCCGCCACGATCGCGGGGAGGTTCGCGAAGCCGGGGGAGCGGCCCGACTCCCGTTCGTCCGCGGGGCCTTGGGGGGAGAAGCGGACCCCCTTGCGCACCGCCAGCAGGCCGACCCCCGGCGGGCCGCCCCATTTGTGCGCGCTCGCGGTTAGGACCGACCAGGCGCCCTCCACCGGCCCCCAGCCCAGCGACTGCGCCGCGTCCACCAGGAGCGGCACCCCCGCCTCCGCGCAGACGCCGGCGACCTCCGCCACCGGCTGGACCGTGCCCACCTCGTGGTTGGCGGACTGGAGGCAGGCCAGCGCGGTGGACGCCCCCACCGCCTCGCGGTAACCCGCCGCCGTCACCGCGCCCGTGCGGTCCACCGGAACCTCGGTCACCGTCCCGCCGAGCGCCTCGTGCGCCTGGGCCGCGTGGAGTACAGAACTGTGTTCGACCGCCGACACGACCAGATGCCCGCCGACCCGCCGGCGGCCCGCGAGGACCCCCGCCACCCCCGTGTGAACCGCGTGCGTCCCCGAAGGAGTGAACACCAGCTCGTCGGGGCGGCATCCCACCGCCTCCGCGGCCGCCTCCCGCGCCGCGTCCAGCAGCAGCCGGGCCCTGCGCCCCTCCCGGTACAGCCGGGCCGGATCGGCCCAGCCCTCGTCCAGGGAGGCCAGCAACGCCTGCCGGGCCACGGGGTGCAGGGGAGCGGCGGACGCGCTGTCGAAGTACGGCATCCGGTCACCGTAAGGCAGGGGCCGTACCGGGGGTCCCCCGGCCGCAGTCCGGGGGAGAGTCGTCGAGGGGCGGCGGTCGGGGAGAGGGCGGGACGGAGCCGGACGCGTCCGAGGTCAGGGGGCGTCAGATGTGCCCCGGAGCCCACCGTTCAGGGCCATTCGCGCCGTCCCCCGTACGGCGGATCCATCCCTTCGGGGGCAGTAGCGGCGCGTTGGGCACCCTCCCCGCGCGACCCCAAATAGCGTCCAGTAGGGTTTGGTCCGCATAAACATCCAAACCCCTGCCTGCGTCAGGGCCGGCGACCGACCCGAACACGGCCGCGGCCGGCCGCGCGGGCCGAGACTCTCGGGAAGGCGCTACGTGAGTCCCTACGGCTCCGACCGCTCGCCGCGGCGCCCGATGCGGCGGAAGCTGCTCCAGGCGCTGACTGCGGGCGCGGTCCTGGCGACCGCCACTGGTTGCTCGTACAACTGGCAAGACTTCCCCCGCCTCGGAATGCCCTATCCGGTCACGGAGGAGGCGCCTCGCATCCTGTCCCTGTGGCAGGGGTCGTGGGCAGCTGCTCTCATCACGGGCATCCTGGTCTGGGGCCTGATCATCTGGAGCATCATCTTCCACCGGCGCAGCCGGACGAAGGTGGAGGTCCCCCCGCAGACCCGGTACAACATGCCCATCGAGGCGCTGTACACCGTGGTCCCGCTCATCATCGTCTCGGTGCTGTTCTACTTCACCGCGCGTGACGAGTCGAAGCTGCTCGCGCTCTCCAAGCCGGCGCACACGATCAACGTGGTCGGCTTCCAGTGGAGCTGGGGCTTCAACTACGTCGAGAACGTCGACGGCGACGGCGCGACCCCGAAGGCGGGCGAGGTTCCGAAGGAGCTCGCCAACATCCCGGACCGCTACACCAAGGACTTCCCCCTCGGCGCCGAAGGCGTCTACGAGAAGGGCGTCCCGGGCGACCGGAACCCGCAGACGGGCAACCCGGGGCCGACCCTGTGGCTGCCCAAGGGCGAGAAGGTCCGCTTCGTCCTGTCGTCGAACGACGTCATCCACTCCTTCTGGGTGGTCCCGTTCCTCTTCAAGCAGGACGTCATCCCGGGCCACACCAACGTCTTCGAGGTCATTCCTTCGCAAGAGGGTGTCTTCATGGGCAAGTGCGCCGAGCTCTGCGGTGTCGACCACTCCCGGATGCTCTTCAACGTCAAGGTCGTCTCGCCCGAGGAATACCGGGCGCACCTCAAGGAACTGGCCGAGAAGGGGCAGACCGGCTTCCTCCCGGCCGGCATCAAGCAGACTGACCCGGCCCGGAATGCGGAGACGAACAAACTGTGAGCATCCTCAACGAATCTCAGGGTGCCGCCGCCGACTCGTATGAGAACGAGCTGCCGGTACGGCGCAAGCAGCCGGGCAATGTCGTCGTGAAGTGGCTGACCACTACCGACCACAAGACCATCGGCACGATGTACCTGGTCACTTCGTTCGTGTTCTTCCTCGTCGGCGGCCTCCTCGCGCTCTTCATGCGCGCCGAGCTGGCCCGTCCGGGTACGCAGATCATGTCGAACGAACAGTTCAACCAGGCGTTCACGATGCACGGCACGATCATGCTGCTGATGTTCGCGACGCCGCTGTTCGCCGGATTCGCGAACTGGATCATGCCGCTGCAGATCGGCGCGCCCGACGTGGCGTTCCCGCGGCTGAACATGTTCGCGTACTGGATGTACCTCTTCGGCTCGACCATCGCGGTGGCCGGCTTCATCACGCCGAACGGCGCCGCCGACTTCGGCTGGTTCGCCTACTCCCCGCTGTCGGACGCGGTTCGCTCGCCCGGCATCGGCGCCGACATGTGGATCATGGGTCTGGCCTTCTCGGGCTTCGGCACGATCCTCGGCTCGGTCAACTTCATCACCACGATCATCTGCATGCGCGCGCCCGGCATGACGATGTTCCGCATGCCGATCTTCACCTGGAACGTGCTGCTGACCGGTGTGCTGGTCCTGCTCGCCTTCCCGGTGCTGGCCGCCGCGCTCTTCGCGCTGGAGGCCGACCGCAAGTTCGGTGCGCACGTGTTCGACGCCTCGAACGGCGGGGCACTGCTGTGGCAACACCTCTTCTGGTTCTTCGGACACCCAGAGGTGTACATCATCGCGCTGCCGTTCTTCGGAATCGTTTCCGAGATCATCCCGGTCTTCTCGCGCAAGCCGATGTTCGGTTACATCGGCCTGATCGCCGCGACGATCGCGATCGCCGGTCTCTCCGTGACCGTGTGGGCCCACCACATGTACGTCACGGGCGGTGTGCTGCTGCCGTTCTTCTCCTTCATGACCTTCCTCATCGCGGTACCGACCGGTGTGAAGTTCTTCAACTGGATCGGCACCATGTGGAAGGGCTCGCTGTCCTTCGAGACCCCGATGCTCTGGACGATCGGCTTCCTGGTCACCTTCACCTTCGGTGGTCTGACCGGCGTCATCCTGGCCTCGCCCCCGATGGACTTCCACGTCTCCGACTCGTACTTCGTCGTCGCGCACTTCCACTACGTCGTCTTCGGCACCGTGGTGTTCGCGATGTTCGCCGGCTTCCACTTCTGGTGGCCGAAGTTCACGGGCAAGATGCTGGACGAGCGCCTCGGCAAGGTCACCTTCTGGACGCTGTTCATCGGCTTCCACGGCACGTTCCTGGTGCAGCACTGGCTGGGTGCCGAGGGCATGCCGCGTCGTTACGCGGACTACCTCGCCGCCGACGGCTTCACCACCCTGAACACGATCTCGACGATCAGCTCGTTCCTGCTGGGCCTGTCGATCCTGCCGTTCATGTACAACGTCTGGAAGACGGCGAAGTACGGCAAGAAGATCGAGGTCGACGACCCGTGGGGCTACGGCCGTTCGCTCGAGTGGGCGACGTCCTGCCCGCCGCCGCGGCACAACTTCCTCACCCTGCCGCGGATCCGCTCCGAGTCTCCGGCGTTCGACCTGCACCACCCGGAGATCGCGGCCCTCGACCACCTCGAGGACCACAGCGCGGCCACCCAGGCCGTCACCGGTGGCAAGGAGGCCGGCAAGTGAAGATCCAGGGCAAGCTGTTCCTTTGGCTCTCCGTCTTCATCCTGATCATGGCCGTCGTGTACGGCGTGTGGTCGAAGGAGCCCGTCGGAACCACCGCGCTCTTCCTGGGCTTCGGCCTGAGCGTCATGATCGGCTACTACCTGGCCTTCACGGCCAAGCGCGTGGACGAGATGGCCCAGGACAACCTGGAGGCCGACGTCGCCGACGAGGCGGGCGAGCTGGGGTTCTTCGCCCCGCACAGCTGGCAGCCGCTCTCGCTGGGCATCGGCGGTGCGCTCGCGTTCATGGGCGTCATCTTCGGCTGGTGGCTCATGTACTTCTCGGCCCCGATCATCGTGATCGGCCTGTGGGGCTGGGTGTACGAGTACTACCGCGGTGAGAACCAGAACCAGTAGGACCGAAAGCGCCGGTCGCACGACCGGTATCAGCGTGAACCCGGGGCCCGGACACCTCTTCGGAGGAGTCCGGGCCCCTCGTTTGCAGTCACCCCGCGCGCCGTAATTGTCATATCTTCATAGCGTTGGTCCCATGAACCACTCACCGCGTCTTTGGACGGTACTCAGCTGCTCCCTGCTGGTCGCGTCCCTCGGGGCCGGCGCCACCGCATGCGGGTCCGGCGACAACCCGCTGTCAGCCCGCCCGTACGACGCGGGCGATCAAGTCGCCTTCAACCAGGCCGCCGGCGGTCGCCCCGTGGACCCTGACAAGCCCCTCGAAGTCACGACGAAGGGGGGTGAGGCACGCATCACCGACGTCACGGTCGTGGACACCCACGGCCGCCGGCTGGCGGGCGAACTCTCCGCCAAGGGAGACCGGTGGCACAACACGGTCCCGATGTCCGCCGGCGTCCGCTACACGGTCACCGTCAGCACCGAGAACGCGAAGGGCGCCCCGGGACAGCGCACGATCTCCTTCGACACCACTCCGGCCAAAGGCGTCCTGCAGGTCGAATTCGGCCCGGACGCGGGCAAGTACGGCGTCGGACAGCCCCTCACGGCCGAACTCAGCGAACCCGTCAAGGACAAGGCCGCCCGCGCGATCGTCGAGCGGGGCCTGCTCGTCAGCGCACCCGCGGGCGTCGAGGGCGCCTGGTACTGGGTCGACGACAAGAAGCTCCACTACCGGCCCAAGGAGTACTGGCCCGCCCACAGCGAGGTCTCCGTACGGAGCAACCTGGAGGGCGTCAAGATCTCCGACCACCTCTACGGGGCCGCGGCCAAGCCGCTGAAGCTGGAGATCGGCGACCGCGTCGAGGTCACCACCGACGCCTCCTCGCACTACCTCACGTTCAGGCGCAACGGAGAAGTGATCAACACCATTCCGGTGACCACCGGGAAGCCCGGCTTCTCCACCCGCAACGGGGTCAAGGTGGTGCTCGGCAAGCAGTACTTCGTCCAGATGCGCGGCGACACCGTCGGCATCGGCGGCAGCGAGTACTACAACCTGCCCGTCTACTACGCCACTCGCGTCACCTGGAGTGGTGAATACGTCCACGCCGCGCCGTGGTCCGTCGGCTCCCAGGGCTACGAGAACGTGAGCCACGGCTGCACCGGCATGAGCACGGGCAACGCCGCCTGGTTCTACGAGAACATCACCGAGGGCGACATCGTCAAGGTGATCAACAGCATCGGCGACGACATGGACACCTTCGGCAACGGCTTCGGCGACTGGAACATGGACTGGAAGGAATGGCGCGAGGGCAGCGCCCTCCTCAAGGGCACCCAGGAAGGCCGCAGCACCGTCGACCAGACCCGTCTGCGGCCCACCGTCTGAGGCCCGGGGCCCCGCGCGGGCCCACGGGAACCCCACGGGCCCGCGAACGCCCCGTCAGACGGCTGCCAGGCGGCCGTCAGGCGGCCGGTGGCGGGCCGGAGCGGCCGCAGACGGCTCTCAGGCGCTCTCAGGCGGCCGAGGACGCCAGCCGGGAGCGCAGGAGGGCCGCCAGGGCGTCCGCGAACTCCACCGGGTCCACCGGAAGGGTCACGGCGGCGTCCGCGCGGCTCCAGGTCGCCAGCCAGGCGTCCTGCGGGCGCCCCATCAGCAGCAGCACCGGGGGACACCGGAAGATCTCGTCCTTGATCTGCCGGCACACACCCATGCCGCCGGCCGGAACCGCCTCGCCGTCGAGCACGCACACGTCGATCCCGCCCGCGCCCAGCTCCGTCAGCACCGCCGGCAGCGTCGCGCACTCCAGGAACTCCACCGGCGGCAGGTCCGCGGCCGGCCTGCGCCCGGCCGCCAGCCGCACCTGCTCCCGGGTGCCCGCGTCGTCGCTGTAGACCAGAACCCGCGCAGTCGCCCGCATTTCGTTCCTCCACGTGTCACGTGAATCACGTTGATGTTGCGCGGGATGCTACTCCTCCCGATGCGCTGTCAACATCGGTTCGCGCAGCCTCGTACGAGACGCTCATGGGGACATCTGATGGGCCGTTCGGGCCTTGCACACGCCCCGGACACTCCGAACGGCACCCCCCGGGGTGAGGGCGGGATAAGCGACCGACATAATGTCGGTCGTGGCGACAGCAACGACAGTAGATACCGGGCACGCGCACCCGACGGTCAACCGGCCGAACCTCGTCAGCGTCGGAACCATCATCTGGTTGAGTTCCGAGCTGATGTTCTTCGCGGCCCTCTTCGCGATGTACTTCACCCTGCGATCCGTGACAGGAACCGAGTACTGGACAGAACAGGCTGACTTCCTGAATCTGCCCTTCTCGGCGACGAACACGACGATCCTGGTGCTCTCCTCGCTCACCTGCCAGCTCGGCGTATTCGCCGCCGAGCGCGGTGACGTGAAGAAGCTCAGGACGTGGTTCATCATCACGTTCGTCATGGGTGCGATCTTCATTGGCGGCCAGGTGTTCGAGTACACCGAGCTGGTCAAGCACGAGGGCCTGAGCCTCTCGTCCGGACCGTACGGCTCGGTGTTCTACCTGACCACCGGCTTCCACGGTCTGCACGTGACGGGCGGTCTCATCGCCTTCCTGCTGGTCCTCGGCCGGACGTACGCGGCCAAGAGGTTCACCCACGAACAGGCCACGTCGGCCATCGTCGTGTCCTACTACTGGCACTTCGTCGATGTCGTCTGGATCGGCCTCTTCGCGACGATCTACCTGATCAAGTAGCGAACACGTCACCGGGCCCGACCCGGCACTCCATCCAGAAACACCGACGCAGAAGATCCTGACACCGGGGTAATCCGTGAAAAAGCTCTCCGCACGACGACGCCATCCGCTGGCGGCGGTCGTCGTTCTACTCCTCGCGCTGGCGGCCACTGGGGGGCTGTACGCCGCCTTCGCCCCCGCGGGCAAGGCGCAGGCCGACGAAACCGCCCAGTCCCTCGCCATCGAGGAGGGCGCCAAGCTCTACGCCGTGGGTTGCGCAAGCTGCCACGGAACCGGCGGTCAGGGTTCCACTGACGGCCCCAGCCTGGTCGGCGTCGGCTCCGCAGCCGTCGACTTCCAGGTGAGCACGGGCCGCATGCCCGCCCAGCAGCCCGGCGCCCAGGTGCCGAAGAAGCCGGTCGTCTACAACCAGGCGCAGATCGACCAGCTGGCCGCGTACATCGCGTCCCTCGGCGCCGGCCCGATCGTGCCGACCGAGAAGCAGTACGACCCGGCGGGCGCCGACATCGCCAACGGTGGTGAGCTGTTCCGCAACAACTGCGCGCAGTGTCACAACTTCACCGGCGAGGGCGGCGCGCTGACGAACGGCAAGTACGCCCCCAACCTCGAGGGCGTCGAGCCGAAGCACGTCTACGAGGCCATGATCACCGGCCCGCAGAACATGCCCTCCTTCCCGGACAGCACCATGCCGGAGAAGCAGAAGAAGGACATCATCGCGTACATCCAGAACGTGAACGGCGAGAAGTCGGTCAGCCCCGGCGGCCTGAAGCTCGGTGGCCTCGGCCCCGTCTCCGAGGGTCTGTTCGGCTGGATCTTCGGTCTGGGTGCGCTGATCGCTGTCGCCGTCTGGGTCGCGGCCCACACCGCTAAGGCCAAGAAGTCATGAGTAGCCAAGAGATTCCCGAAGAGAAGCACCTGCCGAGCGAGCAGGGCGACGCGCACCACGGTGCCGTAGCGGTCGCGGACGATCCGTTCGCCGACCCGGGCCTTCCGGTCCACAAGCCGCGCATCCAGGACATCGACGAGCGGGCGGCGAGGCGCTCCGAGCGCACCGTCGCGATGCTCTTCACGGTGTCGATGCTGGCGACGGTCGCGTTCATCGTCGCCTACGTGGCCATCCCGGTCAGCAAGATCGTGTACATCTTCCCCATCGGGAAGGTGAGCGCGCTCAACTTCGCCCTGGGCATGACCCTGGGCACGGCCCTCTTCTGCATCGGCGCGGGCGCGGTCCACTGGGCCCGCACCCTGATGTCCGACGTCGAGGTCGCCGACGAGCGCCACCCGATCGCCGCTTCGCCGGACGTCAAGGCGAAGGTCATGCAGGACTTCGCGGACGGCGCGAACGAGTCCGGCATCGGCCGGCGTCCGCTGATCCGCAACACGCTGCTGGGCGCGCTGGCCCTGCTGCCGCTGTCCGCCGTGATGCTCATGCGTGACACCGGTCCGCTGCCCGAGGACAAGCTGCGCAAGACGCTGTGGGCCAAGGGCAAGCTGCTCATCAACCAGAACACGATGGAGCCGCTGCGTCCCGAGGACGTGGTCGTCGGTTCGCTGACCTTCGCCATGCCGGAAGGCCTGGAGGAGGAGCAGCACGACTTCCAGGTCCAGATCGCCAAGGCCGCCCTGATGATCGTCCGCATCAAGCCGGAGGACATCAAGGACAAGCAGGAGCTGGAGTGGTCCCACGAGGGCATCGTGGCCTACTCCAAGATCTGCACCCACGTCGGCTGCCCGATCAGCCTGTACGAGCAGCAGACGCACCACGTGCTCTGCCCGTGCCACCAGTCCACCTTCGACCTCTCCGACGGCGCCCGAGTCATCTTCGGCCCGGCCGGTCACGCGCTTCCGCAGCTGCGGATCGGTGTGAATGACGAAGGCTTCCTCGAAGCGCTCGGCGACTTCGAAGAGCCCGTCGGTCCTGCCTTCTGGGAGCGCGGATGAGCACTGCCACTGAATCCAAGACGGCGCGCAAAGCGCCTGCCGGCGAGCGTGTAGCGGACTGGGCGGACGGCCGCCTGGGCATCTACAGCCTGGCCAAGTCCAACATGCGCAAGATCTTCCCGGACCACTGGTCCTTCATGCTGGGTGAGATCTGCCTCTACAGCTTCATCATCATCATCCTCACGGGTGTGTACCTGACGCTGTTCTTCCACCCGAGCATGAACGAGGTCGTGTACCACGGCTCGTACGTGCCGATGCAGGGCGTCCTGATGTCCGAGGCCTTCGCCTCGACGCTGGACATCAGCTTCGACGTCCGCGGTGGTCTGCTGATCCGGCAGATCCACCACTGGGCCGCGCTGATCTTCGTCGCGGGCATGGTCGTGCACATGATGCGCGTCTTCTTCACCGGCGCGTTCCGCAAGCCGCGTGAGGTCAACTGGATCTTCGGCTTCCTGCTGCTGGTCCTCGGCATGTTCACCGGTTTCACCGGTTACTCGCTGCCGGACGACCTGCTGTCGGGCACCGGTGTCCGCTTCATGGAGGGCGCGATCCTGTCCGTGCCGGTCATCGGCACGTACCTGTCGTTCTTCCTCTTCGGCGGGGAGTTCCCGGGCGGCGACTTCGTCGCGCGGTTCTACTCGATCCACATCCTGCTGCTGCCCGGCATCATGATGGGCCTGCTGGTGGCCCACCTGATCCTGGTCTTCTACCACAAGCACACCCAGTTCGCGGGTCCCGGCAAGACGAACAACAACGTCGTCGGCATGCCGCTGCTGCCGGTCTACATGGCCAAGGCCGGAGGCTTCTTCTTCCTGGTCTTCGGTGTCATCGCGGCCATCGCGGCCATCGCCTCGATCAACCCGATCTGGGCGCTCGGCCCGTACCGCCCGGACCACGTGTCCACCGGTGCGCAGCCCGACTGGTACATGGGTATGCCGGAAGGCCTGATCCGGGCCATGCCCGGCTGGGAGATCAACCTGTGGGGCCACACGCTCGTCCTGGGCGTGTTCATCCCGCTGCTGCTCTTCCCGCTGGTGCTGGGCTCGATCGCCGCCTGGCCCTTCATCGAGTCCTGGGTCACCGGGGACAAGCGCGAGCACCACATCCTGGACCGCCCGCGCAACGTCCCGACCCGTACGGGCTTCGGTGTCGCCTGGATCGCGGAGTACATCGTGCTCCTGATCGGCGGTGGCAACGACATGTTCGCCCAGTACTTCCACCTCTCGATCAACGCGATCACCTGGTTCGTCCGGATCGGCTTCTTCGTCGTCCCGGTCCTCGCCTTCATCGTCACCAAGCGGATCTGCCTCGGCCTCCAGCGCCGGGACCGGGACAAGGTGCTGCACGGTCGCGAGACCGGCATCATCAAGCGCCTGCCGCACGGTGAGTTCGTCGAGGTCCACGAGCCGCTCTCGCAGGACAAGCTGCACACGCTCACCTCGTACACCACGTACGAGCCGATCGAGATCGGCCCGACGGTCGACGAGAACGGTGTCGAGCGCAAGGTGAAGCGCGGCGAGAAGCTGCGCGCGAAGCTCAGCAAGGGCTTCTACGCCGAGGGCAACCAGATTCCGAAGCCCACGGTGGAGGAGTACAAGGAGATCCAGAGCGGCCACGGCCACCACTGACCTCCCGTACGACCGCTTGACCGCATGAGGGACTGATTTCGGTCAGTCCTGGTGTCGCCACGGCGAGAGCCCCGTCCAGTGTCTGGACGGGGCTCTTTGCCGTCTCCCCGGCTGGATAGGCTGAAGGCCTTCCCATCCATTGTGGAATCCTCTACGAGCAGCAGGAGTGGACCATGAACGTTGTGACCCCGGCAGGCGGCGACAGCGTGGCGGCCCCCACCTGGCCGGGCGTTCTCGACGCGCTGCTGACCGGCCGGGACCTGCGTGCCGACGACACCGCCTGGGCCATGGACAAGATCATGCGCGGGGAGGCCACGGACGCCCAGATCGCCGGCTTCGTGGTCGCGCTGCGGGCCAAGGGGGAGACGGTCGCGGAGATCAACGGCCTCGTGCGGACCATGTACGAGCACGCCAACCTGATCGAGGTGCCCGGCCGGACGGTGGACATCGTCGGCACGGGCGGCGACGGCGCGAAGACGGTCAACATCTCGACGATGTCGGCGGTCGTGGTGGCCGGTACGGGCGCCAAGGTGGTCAAGCACGGCAACCGGGCCGCGTCCTCCGCGAGCGGGGCCTCGGACGTCCTGGAGAAGCTCGGCGTCAACCTCGACCTCACCCCGGCGCGCGTCGCCGAGGTCGCGGAGGAGGCCGGGATCACCTTCTGCTTCGCGGTGAAGTTCCACCCCGCGCTGCGGCACGTGGCCGCGGCCCGCAAGGAGCTGGGCATCCGGACCACCTTCAACTTCCTCGGCCCGCTGACCAATCCGGCGAAGGTACGGGCCCAGGCGACGGGCGTGGCCGACGCCCGGATGGCCCCGATCGTGGCGGGCGTGCTCGCCGAGCGGGGCTCCTCCGCGCTGGTCTTCCGGGGCGACGACGGCCTGGACGAGCTGACCACGACCGCGACCTCGCGGGTGTGGTGGGTGCGGGACGGCAAGGTCGCGGAGCAGCCCTTCGACCCGCGGGACGTCGGCATCACCCTCGTCGACGTGTCGGAGCTGCGCGGCGCGGACGCCTCGTACAACGCGGACGTCGCCCGCCGCCTGTTCTCCGGCGAGACGGGCCCGGTCCGCGACGCCGTCCTGCTGAACTCGGCCGCGGCCCTGGTGGCCCTGGACCCGGGCACGGGCCCGCTGGAGGAGCAGCTCGCGGCCGGCATCACCCGGGCGGCGGAGTCGATCGACTCGGGTGCGGCCCGGGCGGCGCTGCAGCGCTGGGTGGCGGCCAGCAACGCCTGACTCCGATTGATCGCTTTCGGTCAAGGCCCCGGTCCGCCATTCGGACCGGGGCCTTGCGCACGGGGGATCATGTGGCAGGATGCTGGACAGGTCACGAGTGACAGCGTTTAGGCCCCGGCTTGCTGTCCGGCAACCCTCCTTCCGTGGCGGGGTGCCCCGGGTGATGACCAGGCCGTAGGCAGCGAGGTCTACGGCAAGCGCGGATCCCTCGACACCAGGGGTCCTGGTCTCTCGAGGAGCGTTTTTCCGTGAGCAAGCGAATGCGATAGGGCGACTCCGCCCCTTCTTCACCCCGGGATCAGGGTCACTTCCGCGTACCCGCCTTCGATCCGGGGACTTCCCGTACCTTCCCCGGACTCCGTCCGGGGGACCCCCAGGTCGGCCGCCGAGCCGTACCCGCGTACGGGCACACCGAAGCCATTCACCCCTGCCTGCCGGGAGATTCCGTCATGTCCGTTTCCGTGAACGCCGCCCCCGCCGTCGCCCCCGCCCCCGCCTCCGCCGCCCCCGCCGTCAACCCCGCCTGTGCCGAGCCGCTGCCGGTCCTCGGCCGGGACGTCACCGTCCCGCTCGTCACCGGCGGCGAGGTCACCTACGCGGCCCTCGACTACGCGGCCAGCGCCCCGGCGCTCCAGCGGGTCTGGGACGACGTGGCCGCGTACGCCCCGTACTACGGCAGCGTGCACCGCGGCGCCGGCTACCTCTCGCAGCTCTCCACCGACCTCTTCGAGCAGAGCCGCGTCACGGTCGCGCGGTTCCTCGACTGCCGCCCCTCGGACCAGGTGGTCTTCACCCGGTCCACCACCGACTCCCTGAACCTGCTCGCCGCCGCGCTCCCGGCCGGCTGCCAGGTCTTCGTCTTCGAGACCGAGCACCACGCCTCGCTGCTGCCGTGGTCGGACGCGCAGGTCACCTACCTCAACGCCCCCCGCACCCCGGACGAGGCCGTCGCCACCCTGGAGCGCGCCCTGGCCGACCGCACGGCAACAGGTGAAGAGGGCTACGGTCCGGCCCTGGTCTGCGTCACCGGCGCCTCCAACGTCACCGGCGAGCTGTGGCCGGTGAAGGAGCTCGCCGCCGCCGCGCACGCCCACGGCGCGCGGATCGTCCTGGACGCCGCCCAGCTCGCCCCGCACCACCCCGTCTCCGTGCAGGACCTCGACGTGGACTGGGTCGCCTTCTCGGGGCACAAGCTCTACGCCCCCTTCGGCTCGGGCGTGCTGGCCGGCCGCGCGGACTGGCTCCAGGAGGCAGAGCCGTACCTCGCAGGCGGCGGCGCCTCCCGCAAGGTCTCCCGGCGCGAGGACGGCGGCGTGGACGTCGAGTGGCACACCACCGCCGCCCGTCACGAGGCCGGCTCCCCGAACGTCATCGGCGTCTACTCCATCGCATCCGCCTGCAAGGCCCTGACCGAGGCGGGCTTCGAGAGCCTCGTCGCCCGCGAGCGCCACCTCATCGCGAAGGTCCGGGAGGGCCTGGCCGGCGTCCCGGCGGTCCGCGTCCTGTCCCTCTTCGGGGACGATGCGCCGCGCGTCGGCGTCATCTCCTTCGTGGTGGACGGCTGGAACAGCTCCCACTTCGCGGCGGCGCTGTCCGCCGAGTACGGCATCGGCGTCCGCGACGGCCTCTTCTGCGCCCACCCGCTGGTCCGCACCCTGCTGGGCAGCGAGCCGCAGGCCCAGGGCGAATGCGGCGCCCCGGAGGCGGCCCCGGGGGAGCGGTCCCTCAACGCGATCCGCGTCAGTTTCGGCGCCGGCACCCCCGACGAGCACGTGGAGCGCTTCGTCCGCGCGGTGAGGGAACTCGTCGCGGACGGCGCGAAGTGGCGGTACCGCACGGAAGAGGGCCGCTGCGTCCCCGCCGTCTGACGCTCTGCGGTACGGCGGGTGGAGGACACGCCGCCCCGACCGGTGGGAGCGGCTCAACTGGCGCAATGTGCCCGGACCGTTCCGCGGCGCCGGGACGGACCCCGCCGGACGGGACGGCCGACGTGCTCCGCGACGGTGACGCGCACCGGACCCGGGAGGGTCCGGGAGCGGTGGCGGGGGCGGGGCCGCGTACGGGGGCGGGCCGTTGCGCCCGGCCTCACCCGGTCGGTGTCGAAGCGGGAGGCGAGTGCGAGGCTGCGGCACCCGGCTGCGCGGCCCCGGCGACCACGGCCCCGGCGACCACCCGCGCGGGTGCCCGTTCCGGCTCGCCGAAGACCGCCCGCCCGTGGCCGGTGAGGGTCCGCCGGGGCTCTGACGCCCCTGCCGGGTGCCGGGGTCCGTCCGGGCCGCGTCCGCCCGGGTCGGCCGGGCCCGGGCCGCAGACGACGGGACCTAGGCGTCCAGGCCGATGGCGAAGGCGGCTTCCAGGTCGTGCTGGGAGTACGTACGGAACGCCACGTGGGTGTCCGTCGCCTCGACGCCCGGGATCTTGCTGATGCGGCCCGGGATGATGTCCGCCAGGTTCTCGTGGCGGGCCACGCGGACCAGCGCGATCAGGTCGTACGTCCCCGTGACGGAGTAGACCTCGCTGACGCTGTCCAGCGCGGCGATGGACTCGGCGATCTCGGGGATGCGGTCCACACTGGTCTTGATGAGCACGATCGCGGTGATCACGGCTGACTGTCTCCCTCGGTGGCCGTCGCTGGTCGCTCCACTCTAGTCGCACGCCGATAGCGCGCCCACGCGTACAGGAAGCCGACCGAGAAGCCCACGAGGTGGGCCAGATAGGCGACCCCCGGCCCGCTCCCCGCCCGGTGCGCGGCCACCCCCTGGAGGGCGAACCAGAACAGCAGCACCATCCACGCCGGGAAGCGCAGCGGCAGGAAGAACAGGAAGGGGAACAGGCTCGTCACCCTGGCCCGCGGCAGCAGGTACAGGAAGGCGCCCAGCACCGCCGAGATGGCCCCGGACGCCCCGACCAGGGTCTGTGAGGAGCCCGCGTTGGCCGCCGCGTACGCCGCCAGGGCCAGGTAGCCCGTACAGACGTAGAAGACGAGGAACGCCGGGCGGCCCATCCGCTCCTCCGCCATCGCGCCGAAGACGTACAGGAAGAGCATGTTCCCGAGCAGGTGGAGCCAACTGCCGTGTACGAACAGCGCGGTCAGGGGAGTGAGCCAGGCCCGCGGGGTGCCGGTGAAGAGCACGTCCGGGACCACGCCCCAGCGCCGGAAGTAGTCGGTCCCGGCGGTGAGCAGCCCGTCGCCCGTCCCGTAGGCCGGGTTCAGCCCCGAGGCCGGACCCAGTACGAACACCACCGCGCAGCCCGCGATCAGCGCGTGGGTGACCACCGGTCCCCGGGCGGCCTCGCGAACGGCCTGCCACCTTACGATCATGTGACAGAGCATGACGCAACCACGCCCACCTGAAGCGGTGGCAGGCCGTAGGGTTACGAGCCGCGGTCCGCCCAAACGGCGCGGACGGCTCAGCAGACCGCTTTAATTGAATCAGCTACGAACACGACGAAGGAGAGAGCGGCCTGATGACGGTTCCCCTGCCGACCGACACCACCCGGTGGCGCTGCACCCTGTGCGGCAACCTCACGCGTTTCGATGTCACCCGTTCGTCGAAGGTCGTGGAGTACGTCCACCTGGACCTCGCCGGGGAGCCGAAGGTCGAGGAGCGCGAGGTGGTCAATGAGACCATCGAGTCGGTCCGCTGCCGCTGGTGCAACGCGGTGGACCAGATCGAGCTCGTGGACAGGCCGGGCACGGACTCCTGAGGGAGCCGAGCCCACAGGTAGATCACGGTAGGGGTGACGGATTGTGGAGCCAGCAAGCGGCGCTGAGCCGGCCGACGCGGCCGGCGACGCCGCCGAGGTGCTCGACCGCCCGCTGCCGGAAGGCGTGCGGCGCCGGGTCGTCGCGCTCGTCTCGGACGCCTTCGGCGGACTGACGGTCGCGGACCTTCCCGCGCAATTGCGTCAGTACGCCCGGTTCACCCCGAGCCGGCGCGCCAAGTTCGCGGGCAACGCCATGGCCGCGGCGGTCGAGACCGACCCGGTGTTCCGCGGCCGGGTGGCCGAGAAGCTGCGCGAGGCACAGTCGGAGCTGACCGGCGCCCTGGAGTCCGGTGCCCCGCCCGCCGCCGCCGATCCGCTGGACGTGGCGGCCGCCGCGTACGTCCTGCGGCCGGTCGGCTGGGTCAAGCTGGTGGCCGCCGCGGGCGAGGAGGCGCAGCGCGCCGACGCCGAGCGGGTCGGCGAGGAGACCCGGCGCGAGCTGGACCGGCTCCGCGAGGAGCTGGCCCAGGTGCGGGAACTGCAGCGCACCGGCGGTGAGCAGGTGCGGATCGAGCTGGAGGCCTCGCGGAAGGAAGCGGAATCGCTTCACCGCAAGCTGCGCAGCGCCCTCAGCGACGTCAAGCGCGGTGACGCGGCCCTGCGCAAGCTGATCGCCGAGATCGACGGGATCCGCGGCGAGGCGGCCGCGCGGGTGGCCGCCGCCGAGAGCGAGAGCCGTCGGCTCAAGTCCCGGCTGACGGAGGTCGAGTCGGCGCTGGAGACCTCGCGCCGGGCCACCCGGGAGGGACGCAGCATCGAGGACATGCGGCTGCGGCTGCTGCTGGACACCGTGCTGGACGCGGCGGCGGGACTGCGCCGAGAGCTGGCGCTGCCGCCGGTGTCCACCCGCCCGGCGGACACGGTGGAGGCGGTGGAGCCGGGCCGGATGACCCCCAAGGACATCGCGGCGCGCGCCCTGTCGGAGACCGATCCGGCGCTGCTGGACCAGCTGTTGGCGCTGCCCCAGGCCCATCTGGTCGTCGACGGCTACAACGTGACCAAGACGGGCTATCCGACGATGCCGCTGGAGAAGCAGCGGCTGCGGCTGCTGGGCGGGCTGTCGATGCTGGCCGCGCAGACGGGCGCGGAGATGACCTGTGTCTTCGACGGGGCGGAGCTGGCGGCCCCGGTGCTGCTCGCGCCGCCGCGCGGTGTGCGGGTGCTGTTCTCCAAGGCCGGGGTGACGGCGGACGAGCTGATCCGCCAGCTGGTGCGCGCGGAGCCGCCCGGCCGCCCGGTGGTCGTGGTCTCCACGGACCGGGAGGTCGCCGACGGTGTGGCCGCCGCGGGTGCGCGGCCCGTAACGTCCGCTTTGTTGCTGAAGCGGCTTTCGCGCGTTTCGTAACTCCTCGCCCTAATGCCGGAATTGGCAGGGTGTTCGGGGGACACACCGTCAAGTGCCCGGCACACAGCGTGCGCTGTAGGTAAAGAAGCTGGTCGGGGAGCAAGTTTTTTTCCGGCAGGATTTGAACTGATCACAGATGGGTCACTAGGGTCTGCTCAAACCTTCGTGCGGTGGATCACTCATTCGGGGTGACGGCGGAGGTGCTGCCGAGTTGCGTTCTTCGGCGGCTCTAGGAAGAAGGAGCTCGCCTCCGTGGCGTCCCACCGTCGACCCAAGCAGCCGAACCGCGCCCGTGTGACCGTACTTGGCGCCGCTGCGGCCGCAGTCGTCGCCCTCACCTCCCAGAGCGCCTCCGCCGCTCCGGCGAAGCCGGGCAAGGACGAGGTCAAGTCCCAGGTCGACGCGCTCTACGAAGAGGCGGAGCAGGCCACCGAGAAGTTCAACGGGGCCAAGGAGCGCCAGGAGCAGCTCGAAAAGGAGATCGGGCAGCTCCAGGACCAGGTCGCGCGCGGCCAGGCCGACCTCAACGAGCTGCGCAGCACGCTCGGTTCGATGGCCAGCGCCCAGTACCGCAACGGCGGCATCGACCCCTCGCTCGCCCTCCTCCTCTCCGAGGACCCCGACAGCTACCTCGACAAGGCCTCCACGCTGGAGCACCTGAGCGGCAAGCAGGTCGAGGCGGTCCAGAAGATCCAGGCCAAGCAGCGCACCCTCGCGCAGCAGCGCCAGGAGGCCGCCGGCAAGCTCGCCGACCTCGACGCCACCCGCAAGGAGCTCGGCGAGAAGAAGAAGGTCTCGCAGGAGAAGCTCGCCGAGGCCCAGGCCCTGCTCAACACCCTGACCGCGCAGGAGCGCGCGGCGCTCAAGGACGACGAGGCCCGCGCCAGCCGCAGCGACAGCCAGCGGGTCGACCTCGGCAACGTGAGCGCCTCCGGCCGAGCCGGCGCCGCCCTCGCCGCCGCCAAGACCAAGCTGGGCTTCACCTACCAGTCCGGCGGCACCGGCCCCAACGTCTACGACTGCTCGGGCCTGACCCAGTGGGCCTACAAGCAGGCCGGCGTCAACATCAGCCGCGTCACCTACACCCAGGCCAACGACGGCACGCGCATCAGCCGCAGCCAGCTCCAGCCCGGTGACCTGGTCTTCTTCTACGACGACCTGCACCACGTCGGCCTCTACGCCGGCAACAACATGACGCTGCACGCCTCCAACCCGCGCAGCGGCATCAAGTACGAGTCGATGGACAACATGCCCTTCCAGTTCGGCGTCCGCATCGGCTGACGCGCCGTACACCGCCCATCCGGGCGAATTGCGCGGACCCGCTCTGACCACACGCCCCGCCGGTGACCTGCGTCTCCGGCGGGGCGTCGGCGTCCGCGCCCCCCGGCGGTCGTTCGCCGGGGTCCGATCGCGCCGCTACTGTCTGCCAGCGCGGAACCCGGCACACGACCGTCCACGGAGGGCGGACCCGGGCCCCGCACAGCGGAAGGGAGCGGTTTCACGTGGCATCCCATCGCCGGCCCGGGCTCGGCGGCCCCGACCGGAACGCGAGGGCCGCCGTCCTCACCGCCGCCGCCGCGGCCGGCGCCGCGGCCGTCATGGCGGGCGCACCCGCGGGCGCGGCCCCGAGCCTGCCCCAGGAGCCCCCGGGCGGTGTCCGCACCCAGGTCGAGCGCCTCTTCGAGGAGGCCGAACAGGCCACCGAGCGCTTCAACGAGGCGGGCGAGAAGGCCGAGCGGCTGCGCGCCGAGGTCGACCGGGCCCAAGACGCCGTCGCCCGCGGCCAGGACCGCATCAACACGATGCGGGGCATCCTCGGCAGCTTCGCCGGGGCCCAGTACCGCAGCGGCGGCATCGACCCCACCGTCGCCCTGATCTTCTCCGAGGACCCCGACGCGTACCTGGAGCAGGCCGCCGCCCTGGACCGGCTCAGCGGCCGGCAGGCCCGCCAGCTCGACGAACTGCGCGAGGAGCAGCGCCGGCTCGGCCAGGAGCGCCGGGAGGCCTCCGCCAAACTCGCCGAACTCGACGCACTGCGCGCCGACGTGGCCCGGCACAAGCGCTCCGTCACGGCGAAGCTCGCGGCCGCCCGGCGGCTGCTGGGCGCCATGCCCTCAGCGGAACGGGCCGACTTCGAGCGCGCCTCGCGCACGGGCGGCCGCCCCGACGGTCAGCCCGACCCGTCCTCCTTCGGTCCCTCCTCCGGCCGCGCCGGGGCCGCCGTGATGGCGGCCCGGTCGGCGGTCGGCCGCCCGTACGTGTGGGGTTCCACCGGCCCCTCCGCCTTCGACTGCTCCGGGCTGATGGTCTGGTCGTACCGCCAGGCGGGCGTCTCGCTGCCGCGCACCTCGCAGGCCCAGCGGTACGCGGGCCGCCGGGTCCCGCTCTCGCAGGCGCGCCCCGGCGATCTGGTGACGTACCGCTCGGACGCCAGCCACGTGGGCATGTACGTCGGCAACGGCCAGGTGGTGCACGCCCCCTACCCCGGTGCCAGGGTCCGCTACGACCCGGTCGGGATGATGCCGGTGTCCGCGGTGACGCGCCCCTGATCCGGGCCGTGCGTACGATCGGCTGATGTTTCCGGGTCGTCGTCTCGTACGCGTACTGCCGCTCCTGCTGTGCCTCCTGCTGGCCGGGTGCGCGACGCGGCCGGCCGGCACGGCCGAGCGGGACGTCCGCCGGGCCGTCGCCGACTGGTCGCGGTCCGCGCCCGGGCGGCCGGCCGGGATCCCCGTCGAGGACTGGGCGTACGAGGTCACCTCGGTGCGGCGCGACGGGGTGCGGGCCCTCGTACGGGCGGAGCTGCGCTACCGGCTGGCCGGCTACGACGCGGCTCCGGCGGCCTCGGCGCGCGAACTCGACCTGGCCGTGGACGGCGGGAGCTGGCGGATCCGCGGGGACCGGCCCGCCCCCGGCGCGCTGCCGCAGCTGTGGGACCAGGGCCCGGTGTCGGTGGTCCGCGGCGAGCGCTCCCTGGTCCTGGCCGGCCCGGGCGCCCCCGACCCGGCGGGCATCGCCGCCGAGGCCGACCGGGCGGTGCCCGCGGCGAGCTCCGCGTGGCCCGGGCCGTGGGCGGGGCGGGTGGTGGTGCTGGTCCCCGGCTCCCTGGACCGGATGGCGGAGCTGCTGGGCGGGACGGCCGACGCCTACCGGGGGCTGGGCGCCGTCACCACCGGCCGGGTGGGCGCGGGACCCGCTCCGGCGGACCGCGTCGTGGTCAACCCGCAGGGGTGGGCGGAGCTGGGCGAGTCGGGCCGGCGGATCGTGCTGACCCACGAGGTCACCCACGTGGCCACCCGGGCGGCGACCACCGCCTCCACCCCGCTGTGGCTCTCCGAGGGCTTCGCGGACTGGGCGGCGTACCGGGGCGGCACCGTCACGCCCCGGCAGGGCGCCCCCGCGCTCGGCCGGGCGGTGCGGCGGGGCGAGGTGCCCGGCGCGCTGCCCCCGGCGGAGGCCTTCGCCTTCGGCGGCGACCCGGAAGCGGTGGCCCGGGCCTACGAGGGCGCGTGGCTGGCCTGCCGGCTGATCGCGGACCGGTGGGGCGAGGCGGCCCTCACGGGTCTCTACGAGCGGGCGGGGCGCGAGCCGCTCGCGGTGGCGCTGGACGAGGCGCTGGGCGTGGACCTGCCCGAGCTGACGCGGGCCTGGCAGCAGGCACTGCGGGAGGAGCTCCGCTGACGACGTCCGGTACGTTGGCAGACGATGCACAAGACGCTGATCGTGACCAATGACTTCCCGCCGCGACCGGGCGGTATCCAGGCCTTCCTGCACAACATGGCGCTACGGCTGGATCCCGACCGGGTCGTCGTGTACGCCTCCACGTGGAAGCACGGCGCGGAGGGCCGCGAGGCCACCGCGGCCTTCGACGCCGAGCAGCCCTTCCAGGTCGTGCGCGACCGCACGACGATGCTGCTGCCGACGCCGCGCGTGACGCGGCGGGCCGTGGGCCTGCTGCGCGAACACGGCTGCGAGTCGGTGTGGTTCGGGGCGGCTGCCCCGCTCGGCCTGATGGGCCCGGCGCTGCGGCGGGCCGGGGCCCGGCGGATCGTGGCGACCACGCACGGGCACGAGGCGGGCTGGGCCCAGCTGCCGGCCGCGCGGCAGCTGCTGCGGCGGATCGGCGAGGGCACGGACACGCTGACCTACCTGGGGGAGTACACGCGCTCGCGGATCGCCTCGGCGGTGACGGACCGGGCGGCGGCCCGCATGGTGCAACTCCCGCCGGGGGTGGACGAGAAGACCTTCCACCCGGAGTCGGGTGGCGCCGAGGTCCGCGACCGGCTGGGGCTGACCGACCGCCCGGTCGTGGTGTGCGTCTCCCGGCTGGTCCCCCGCAAGGGCCAGGACACGATGATCGAGGCGATGCCGCGGATCCTGGCGGCGGTGCCGGACGCGGTACTGCTGATCGTGGGCGGCGGGCCGTACGAGGCGGACCTGCGGGAACTGGCGCAGTCCGTGGGCGTCACGGACTCGGTGGTCTTCACCGGAGCGGTCCCGTGGGGCGAACTGCCCGCGCACTTCGGGGCCGGGGACGTCTTCGCCATGCCGTGCCGGACCCGGCGGGGCGGGCTGGACGTGGAGGGGCTCGGGATCGTCTACCTGGAGGCTTCGGCGACGGGCCTGCCGGTGGTCGCGGGCGACTCCGGCGGAGCCCCCGACGCGGTGCTGGACGGGGAGACGGGCTGGGTCGTCCGGGGCGGCGAGCCGGACGAGGCGGCGGACCGGGTCGTCACCCTGCTGCAGGACCCGGCCCTGCGGGCGCGCATGGGCGGGGCCGGCCGTGCCTGGGTCGAGGAGAAGTGGCGCTGGGACCTCCTGGCGGACCGCCTCCGCGAGCTGCTGTAGCGCCGGGCCGCGCGGGGGCCGCGGCCCCGACCCGCGCGCCCCGGACGCCGACGGGGCCGGATCCGGGCCGGAGGGCCCGTACCGCCCGCCGGTGTCCGGGGCCCGCGGGTCCGGGTCCCGCAGCCACGCCTGACTGTCTCTCAGATGCCTGTCAAGACGGCGTATGGCCGGATCGCCGGATTCCGCCCATCATGCGGCCATGACACCACATCTGACACGCCGTCACGTCCTCGGACTGGCCGCTCTCCAGACCGCCTCCGCGCTCGGCTTCACGCGGATCGGGCCGTCCTCCGCGGCCGCGGCCGAGCCGCAGGCCGCGCAGTACGCACCCGCCGTCGTCGTCGGCTCCGGCTACGGCTCCGCCGTCGCCGCGCTGCGCCTCGGGCAGGCCGGCGTACGCACCGTCGTCCTCGAAATGGGCCGGCTCTGGGACACCCCGGGCCCCGACGGCAAGGTCTTCCCCTCCACATCCGCCCCCGACCACCGGTCCATGTGGTTCCGCACCCGCACCGAGGCCCCGCTCGCCCAGTTCCTCTGGCTCGACGTGGTCAACCGCGACATCAGCCCGTACCCCGGTGTCCTGGACCGCGTGAACTACGGCGACATGTCCGTGTACGTGGGCCGGGGGGTGGGCGGCGGATCCCTGGTGAACGGCGGGATGGCGCCCACGCCCCGGCGCTCGTACTTCACCGAGGTGCTGCCCGGGGTGAACGCCGACGAGATGTACGGCACGTACTTCCCCCGCGCCCGCGCCATGCTCGGCGTGAACGACATCGACCCGGGCTGGTTCGAGTCCACCGAGTGGTACCGCTTCGCCCGGATCTCCCGCAAGCACGCCCAGAACACCGGCCTGAAGACCGTCTTCGTCCCCAACGTCTACGACTTCGGCCACATGCAGCGCGAAGCGGCCGGCACCGCCACCAGGTCAGCGCTCGCGGGCGAGGTCATCTACGGCAACAACCACGGGAAGAAGAGCCTCGACAAGACCTACCTCGCCGCCGCCCTCGGGACCGGCAACGTCACCATCGAGACCATGCAGCGCGTGGTCGGCGTACGCCAGGATCCCGCCGGGGGGTACGTGCTGACCGTGCGGACCAGCGACCTCACCGGGCGGGTCACCCGGACCCGCGAGCTCGGCTGCCGGCAGCTGTTCCTGGGGGCGGGGAGCCTCGGGACCACCGAGATCCTGCTGCGGGCCCGCGAGACCGGCACGCTGCCCGCGCTCAGCGACCGGGTCGGGCTCGGCTGGGGCCACAACGGCAACGTCATGACCGCCCGCGCCAACCACCTGTGGGACACCGTCGGCTGCAACCAGGCCACCATGCCCGCCCTGGGCATCGACGACTGGGACAACGCCCCGAACCCGGTCTTCGCCGAGATCGCCCCGCTCCCGATGGGGTTCGAGCACTGGATCTCGATGTACCTGGCCATCACCAAGAACCCCGAGCGCGGCCGCTTCGCCTACGACGCGGCCACCGACTCGGCCCGGCTCATCTGGCGGCGGGACCAGAACACCCCCTCGGTCAACGCGGCGAAGAACCTCTTCGACCGCATCAACCGGCGGAACGTCACCATCTACCGGTACGACCTCTTCGGCGACAACAAGGCCTTCGCCGACGACTTCACCTACCACCCGCTCGGCGGCTGCGTGCTCGGCGACGCGACCGACCTCTACGGACGGGCCAAGGGCTACCAGGGTCTGTACGTGGTCGACGGCTCCCTGGTCCCCGGCTCGCTCGGCGTGAACCCGTTCGTGACGATCACGGCCCTCGCCGAGCGGAACATGGCGCGGATCCTCGCCGAGGACCCGCGCCCGGGCGTGGTGTGAAAGCCGCGCCCCACCCCGGCCGATCCCGGCCGGCTCCCGGCTAACCCCGGTACAGGGCCTCGATCTCGTCCGCGAAGTCCTTCGCCACCACGTTGCGCTTCAGCTTCAGCGACGGCGTGATGTGGCCCGACTCCTCCGTGAACTGGGAGGGCAGAATGCGGAATTTCCGCACCGATTCCGCCTTGGAAACCGCCGCGTTGCCGTCGTCGACGGCCTTCTGGACGGCGGCGATGAGCTCCGCGTCCTCGCGCAGTTCCGCCGCCGTCACACCGGCCGGCTTGCCGTGCTCGGCGGCCCAGCGGCCGAGGAACTCCTCGTCGATGGTGACCAGCGCGGCCACGAACGGCCGCCCGTCGCCCACGACCATGCACTCCGCGACCAGCGCGTGCGCGCGGATCCGGTCCTCGATCACGGCCGGGGCGACGTTCTTGCCGCCGGCGGTGACGATGAGTTCCTTCTTGCGCCCGGTGATCGTGAGGTAGCCGTCCTCGTCGAGGGTGCCGACGTCACCGGTGTGGAACCAGCCGTCCGTGAGCGCCTCGGCGGTCGCCGTCTCGTTCTTCCAGTACCCGGTGAAGATCTGCTCGCCGTGCAGCAGCACCTCGCCGTCGTCCGCGATGCGCACCACGGAGCCCGGCATGGGCTGGCCGACCGTACCGATCTTCTGCTTGTCCCACGGGTTGAAGGTCGTGGCCGCGCAGGACTCGGTCAGGCCGTAGCCCTCCAGCACCGTGAAGCCGATGCCGCGGAAGAAGTGCCCGAGCCGCTCGCCGAGCGGCGCGCCGCCGGAGATCGCGTACTCGCCGCGCCCGCCGAGGACCGCGTGCAGCTTGCTGTAGACCAGCTTGGTGAAGACCTTGTGCTTGAGCTTCAGCCCGAAGGACGGGCCCCGCGGGGTGTCCAGCGCCCGGCTGTACGCGATCGCCGTCTCGGCCGCCGCGTCGAAGATCTTGCCCTTGCCCTCGGCCTGCGCCTTGGCGCGCGCCGAGTTGTAGACCTTCTCGAAGACGCGCGGCACACCGAGGATCAGGGTGGGGCGGAAGGACTGCAGCTCGTCGGTGAGGTTCTTGATGTCCGGCACGCAGCCCAGCCGGATCGGCGCCAGCACCGCGGCCACCTCGACCAGGCGGCCGAAGACGTGGGCCGCCGGGAGGAACAGCAGGACCGAGCACTCGCCGGTCTTGAAGAGCGGCTTCAGGCGCTCCACCGCGTTCCCGCACTCCGCGAAGAAGTTGCGGTGGCTCAGCACGCAGCCCTTGGGGCGGCCGGTGGTGCCCGAGGTGTAGACGATGGTCGCCGGGTCGTCGGCGCCCGCCAGGCTGCTGCGCTCGTCGACCTCTTCGTCGGTGATCGCGGCGCCCGCGCTCTTCAGCGCTTCGAGGGCGCCCTGCTCGATCTCCCAGACCTCGCGCAGTTCCGGCAGCCGGTCGCGCAGCGAGGCCACGGCCGCAGCGTGCCCGGGGCTCTCGACGACCGCGGCGACCGCGCCGGAGTCGCCGAGGATCCACTGGATCTGCTCGGGGGAGCTGGTCTCGTACACGGGGACGGTCACGCCGCCCGCCGTCCAGATCGCGAAGTCGATCAGCACCCACTCGTAGCGGGTACGGGAGATCAGGGCGACGCGGTCGCCCGGACGGACACCCGCCGCGATCAGACCCTTGGCCGCGGCACGGACCTCGGCCAGGAACTCGGTCGCGGTCACGTCCTGCCACTGGCCGTCGACCTTGCGGCCCATGACGGCCGTGTCGGGATGCTGAGCGGCGTTGCGGCGGATGAGATCCGTCAGGTTCCCGTCCGACGGGACCTCGTACAGGGCCGGAAGGCTGAACTCGCGCAAGACTGCTGCTCCTCTGGGCGCCATCGCCACCGTGTGGACCGACCGGACGTTACCCACCGGTAGTGGGTTCCCGATAGAGGGAACCGGCCAGATGTTCCGTGCGTCACAAAACGCGGCACTAACACGGCGACACTAGTCGACCCCGTCCGAGACCCGGAAGTAACCGCAGGTCCGGCCGCCTCTGCCACCCCTGTCTACCCGCCGTCGGCGGGCCGCCCTAGGGTGGCCGCATGGGTGGCAGCATGCGGGGCGGGAAGAACGGCACGAGCGGATCGAGCCGTACCCGGGTTCACGTCGTGAGCGATGTGCACGGCAACGCCGAGGCCCTCGCCCGGGCGGGAGACGGCGCCGACGCGCTGATCTGCCTCGGTGACCTCGTCCTCTTCCTCGACTACGCCGACCACTCGCGCGGGATCTTCCCCGACCTGTTCGGCGTCGAGAACGCCGACCGGATCGTGGAGCTGCGCACCGCGCGCCGCTTCGCCGAGGCCCGCGCCTTCGGACGGGAGCTGTGGGCCGGGCTGGACCGGGAACGGCTCATCGAGGGTGCGGTACGCCGCCAGTACGAGCAGATGTTCGCCGCCTTCCCCGCCCCTACGTACGCCACCTACGGCAACGTCGACATGCCCGCCCTGTGGCCGGAGTACGCCGACCGCCCCGGCATCACCGTGCTCGACGGGCAGCGCGTGGAGATCGGCGGCAGGGTCTTCGGCTTCGTGGGGGGCGGACTGCCCTCGCCGATGAGGACCCCGTACGAGGTCGACGTCGAGGAGTACGCCGCCAAGGTGGAGGCGCTGGGCGAGGTGGACGTACTGTGCTCCCACATCCCGCCGGAGGTGCCGGAGCTCTGCTACGACACGGTCGCCCGGCGGTTCGAACGGGGCAGCGAGGCCCTGCTCGCCGCCATCAGGCGCACCCGCCCCCGGTACGCCCTCTTCGGGCACGTCCACCAGCCGCTCGCGCGGCGGATGCGCGTCGGGAGCACGGAGTGCGTGAACGTCGGGCACTTCGCCGCGACCGGAAGGCCCTGGGCCCTGGAGTGGTGAGCTCCGCACGCACGGTAGCCTTCGAGCGGCGGCCGGAGGCCGCACACTTCCTCGAATTCCCCCAGCTGCCGCTGGGGGTGCCCCCGACCGGAGGAGCGACCGCGATGGCGGAACACACCAGCTCAAGCATCACGATCGACGCCTCACCGGCCGACGTGATGGCCGTGATCGCCGACTTCTCCCGTTACCCCGAGTGGACCGGCGAGGTGAAGGAGGCCGAGGTGCTGGCCGCCGACGCCGAAGGGCGGGCCGAAAAGGTCCGGCTGCTGCTCGACGCGGGCGCGATCAAGGACGACCACACCCTCGCCTACACCTGGAAGGGCGCGGACGAGGTCAGCTGGACCCTGGACAAGTCGCAGATGCTGCGCCAGCTGGACGGCTCGTACCGGCTGGCCCCGGTGGACGGCGGCAAGCGCACCGAGGTCACCTACCAGCTGACCGTCGACGTCAAGATCCCCATGCTCGGCATGATCAAGCGCAAGGCCGAGAAGGTCATCATCGACCGCGCGCTCGCGGGCCTGAAGAAGCGCGTGGAATCGACCGGCTGAACCCTGTGCACACCCTGTTGATCACCGGCCCCGGCGGCGCCGGACGGACCACGGTGGCCGCGGCCACCGCCCTCGCGGCGGCCCGGCAGGGGCGACGCGTGCTGCTGCTGTCCGGAGACGTCGCGGACCCGCTCGCCGCCCTGACCGGGGAACCGGCGGGGGAGTCCGCCGAGGTCGTCCCCGGCCTGCGGGCCGCCACCACGGCCGGCGGGGTCCGGGTGGCCCGGGTGGACTCCGGCGAGGAGTTCCGCGACGAACTCGTCGCCCTCCAGGAGCGCGGGTCCACCCTCCTCGGCATGGTCGGGGCCCGGCCGCTGGGGGCCGAGGAGCTCACCGAGCTGCCCGGCGCCGAGCAGTTCGCGCTGCTGCGCGCCCTGCGGCGGGCCGCCGCGGCGCCGGGGTCCGACCTCGTCGTCGTCGACATGCCCCCGCTCCACCAGGCCCTGGCCGCCCTCGCCCTTCCCGCCCAGCTGCGCCGCTACCTCGCCCGGCTGCTCCCCGCCGAGCGGCAGGCCGCCCGTGCCCTGCGGCCCGTACTGGCCCAGCTGGCCGGTGTGCCCATGCCCGCGCAGTGGCTCTACGAGGCCGCCGCCCGCTGGGACGAGGAGCTCGCAGCGGTCCAGGCCGTCATCGAGGCCGACACCACCGAGGTGCGGCTGGTCGCCGAGCCGGGACCGGCCGCCGCCGAGGCGATCCGGCTGGGGCGGCTCGGGCTCGCCCTCCAGCAGCTGCCCCTCTCCGCCGTCGTCGCCAACCGGCTCCTCCCGCAGGGCTCCGCCGACCCCTGGCTCGCCGGCCTCGCCGCCCAGCAGGAGAAGTGCACCGCCGGATGGGCCGGGGAGCTCCCGGTGACCCGGCTCGCCCACCTCGGCCGGGACCCGCGCGGCCCGCGGGACCTGGAGCTGCTCGCCGCCGCCGACGGGCTCGTCCCACAGCCGCCGGCGCCCCGCCGGGCCTGGGCGGTCGAGGACCGGCTCGCCGAGGACGGCGTGCTCGTCTGGGTGGTACCGCTGCCCGGCGCCCGCAAGCGGGACCTCGACCTGATCCGCCGGGGGGACGAGCTCCTGCTCACCGCGGGCCCGTACCGCAGGATCGCGCCGCTGCCGTCGGCACTGCGCCGCTGCGCCGTCTCCGGCGCCGCCCTGGCCGAGGACGTGCTCCGCATCCGCTTCACCCCGGACCCGGGCCTGTGGCCCCGTGCGTTCGGCGCCCGCACGTCCTGAACACCCGCACGTCCTGAACACCCGCGCGGCCGGAACCCGCGCGCCCCGACCCGCGCGCCCCGATCGACGTACCCCCGTTCGGGTACCGTCGAAGGTAGCCCGTACCGCACGCACAGCAGCCGCCGCAGGAGAGTCCGCCATGAGCGAGGCCACCGACCGCCCCACCGACGACGACGCCTGGGCCAAGGCCTGCGCGGAGGACCTCGCCGCCGAGAAGGAGCGCCTGCGCGGGCAGGGCGCGAGCGGCGGCGCGGCCACCGGGACCGCCGCCGAGGAGCTGTTCAGGCTCTTCGAGGCCGTCGCCGACAAGGTCGCCGGGATGAACAACCCGCTCATCGGCGGCGCCGCCCAGGGCGCCGTACGCCAGTTCGTCAACCAGGCGAAGACCGCCGCCAAGCCCGTCATCGAGCGCAACCCGGAGGTCTTCGACCACCTCGCGGCCGCGGGCTCCGAGCTGCTCGCCGCCTACCGCTCGGCCGTCGAGGGCCACGAGCGCCGCTGGACGCGCGACGAGCCCCCGGCTCCCCGCCGGGCCCAGGAGCGCGACCCCCGCGACGACGGCCCCGGGGAAGGCCCCACCGAGCGGATCGATCTCGACTGAACCCCGCCCACCCTCGGGTACCGTTGGCCGTGGCGGGGTTTGACCGGAAACCGAGGGACTAATGGGACTCACCATCGGCGTCGACATCGGCGGCACGAAGATCGCGGCCGGCGTGGTCGACGAAGAGGGCACCATCCTTGAGACGTACAAGGTGCCCACCCCGCCGACCGCGGACGGAGTGACGGAGGCGATCTGCACCGCCGTCTCCGCAGTCAGCAGCAACCACACCATCGAGGCCGTCGGCATCGGCGCCGCCGGCTACGTGGACGACAAGCGCGCCACCGTGCTCTTCGCGCCGAACATCAACTGGCGCCACGAGCCGCTGAAGGACAAGGTCGAGCAGCGCATCGGGCTGCCCGTCGTCGTCGAGAACGACGCGAACTGCGCGGCCTGGGGCGAGTACCGCTTCGGCGCCGGGCAGGGCCACGAGGACGTCATCTGCATCACGCTCGGCACCGGCCTGGGCGGCGGCATCATCATCGGCAACAAGCTGCGCCGGGGACGCTTCGGCGTCGCCGCCGAATTCGGCCACATCCGGGTCGTTCCGGACGGCCTGCTGTGCGGCTGCGGCAGCCAGGGCTGCTGGGAGCAGTACGCCTCCGGGCGCGCGCTCGTCCGGTACGCGAAGCAGCGTGCCAACGCCACCCCCGAGAACGCGGCGATCCTGCTGTCCCTCGGCGACGGCACCGCCGACGGCATCGAGGGCAAGCACATCAGCGAGGCGGCCCGGGCCGGTGACCTGGTGGCCATCGACTCCTTCCGCGAGCTGGCCCGCTGGGCCGGCGCGGGCCTGGCCGACCTGGCCTCGCTGTTCGACCCGTCGGCGTTCATCGTCGGCGGCGGGGTCTCGGACGAGGGCGACCTGGTCCTCGACCCGATCCGCAAGTCCTTCAAGCGTTGGCTGATCGGCGGCGCGTGGCGTCCGCACGCGCAGGTCCTCGCCGCCCAGCTGGGCGGGAAGGCCGGACTCGTGGGTGCGGCGGACCTGGCCCGTCAGGGCTGACCGCCCCTGCTCCGTACCCCTTCGTACGTGACTGCCCGCCGCGCCCCTTGGGGGAGCGGCGGGCAGCTGCGTATGTTGCGGGCATGGACCAGTTGCTGCCCTCGCTGCCGAAGTCTCGTACGGAGCCCGACGGTTCGGCCGTGATCCGGGTGCTCAGCTACAACATCCGCTCGATGCGCGACGACGAGGAGGCGCTGGCCCGGGTCATCCGGGCGTGCGCGCCGGACCTCGTCTTCGTGCAGGAGGCGCCGCGGTTCTTCCGGTGGCGCAAGCACGCGGCGAGACTGGCCGCGAAATCCGACCTGGTGGTGCTGGGCGGGGGCGCGACGGCGGCCGGTCCGCTGCTGATGTGCTCGCTACGGGTCTTCGTGGAGCGGACGCAGGACGTGCTGCTGCCGCGCACGCCCGGCCTGCACCAGCGGGGCTTCGCCACCGCCGTGGTCCGGATCGGAGGTGTGCGCGCGGGCCTGGTCTGCGCGCACCTGTCGCTCCAGCCGGAGGAGCGCCGGGCGCAGGCCGGGATGCTGCTGGAGCACCTCGCCGGCCTGGACGCGCCGCACGGGATCGCGGCGCTCGATGTGAACGAGGGACCGCAGGGCCCGGCCTTCGGCCGGCTGGCCGCCGAGCTTCAGGACTGCCGGGCGGTGGCGCCGTGGGGGGAGGGGCCGACGTTTCCGGCAGGGGCGCCGGACCGGCGGATCGACGCGGTGTTCGCGACCGGGGGCGTGCGCGTGCTGGGCTGCGGTGTCCCGGCGGGTCTGGCGGGCGTCTCGCCCACCGACCTCCGGTCCGCCACCGACCACCTCCCGGTCCTGGCGGCCCTCCACCTCCCGGCCGCGGCGTAGCCCGCCGGTCCGGCCGAGGCGCCGCTGCCGGGGGCTCCGTCCCGGCCCCCGCGCCTCACACGCGGCCGGGGCCGGATCCGGCCCGGGGGTCAGAGGCGCGGGTTCGGGCGGAGCCCGACGGGGCCCCGCGCGGGGCCCCGGTCAGACCACGGCCCCGCGGCCCGGGTAGTCGTCGTCATCGTCGTCGTCGTGCGACATCCGCGCCACGAGCGTCGCGAACCCGCCCAGGAAGCCGCCGATGCCCAGCGTCGTCAGCCACCACGTCATCTCCCACTGCAGGAGCACCGCCAGCAGCAACAGCACCGGCCCCCCGACCACCGCGAGCCACGCGAACTTCGCCGTGGTGTCCGCCGGCGGGAGTTCCGGCTCCGGCGGGACGAAATGGCCCTCGTCGGCCCGGTCGGCCGCGGTCAGGTCGTCGTCCTCGGGCTCCGCGAGCGAGTGGTCGCGCGGGCCCGAGAGGCCCACGCCCGGGGCGAAGACCACCGAGCTGCCCAGCGCGGCGGGAGGCTCCGGCCCGGGTTCCGATTCCGGCTCGGGCTCCGGGGGCAGCGACTTGACGTCCTCCTCGGGAAGCAGGAGGTCTTCGATCGGCTTGAACGGCCGCGACCCCGGCGGGTCCGGCGGCTCCTGCCCGTACCCGGCGACGATCGCCGCCCAGGCCGCCTCCTCGTCCAGCGGCGGAACCCCGCCCGACTGCTCCTCGTGCTCAGCCACTCGCCTGCGCCCCCTCCCTGCCCACGCTCTCCACCAGCCGGCCGATGAACGCATGGCTGTCCGCGAAGATCCGCTCCGCGTCATGGTCCAACGTCGCGACGTGGTAGCTCTGTTCCAGCAGGGTCTCGGTGACATCGGTCGACGAGATCCGCGCCAGCACCCGGGCCGAGTCGGCCGGCGGGACGACGTGGTCCTGCGGGCTGTGCAGCAGCAGCACGGGCTGCGTCACCTGCGGCAGCTCCGCGTCCACGAGCTGCAGGAACTTGCGCAGCGAATGCGCGGCCCGGGTCGGGACCCGGTCGTAGCCGACCTCCTCCGAGCCCTTCTTGGCGATGTCGCTGGCGATGCCGGGCGTCGACCGGATGAAGTGCTTGGCCACCGGCAGGGCCACGGCGAGCGGGTCGTGCACCTTGTTGGCCGGGTTGACGAGGACGATGCCGCTGATGGCGTCCCCGTGCTTGGCCGCCAGCCGCAGGGTCAGCGCGCCACCCATCGACAGACCGAAGACGAACACCTGCTCGCAGCGGTCCAGCAGCTCGCGCAGCGCGCGGTCCACCTCGGCGTACCAGTCCTGCCAGCCCGTGAGCTGCATGTCCTGCCAGCGCGTGCCGTGTCCGGGCAGCAGCGGGAGCGACACCGTGAGCCCCCGCGCGGCCAGGTACTCGGCCCAGGGGCGCAGCGACTGCGGGGAACCGGTGAAGCCGTGGCAGAGGAGGACGCCGACCTCTCCACCCTCGTGGCGGAACGGCTCGGCTCCAGGGAGGACGGGCACCAGGGTCTCCTTGGTCATGATGTACGTCGGGTGGGGGCGTTGCTCTGTGTGACTTCACCGTACGCGACCGGGGTGACACCGACCAGGGTCGTCGGGCCGCTACCGGTGCGGCCAGGCGTTAAGGTCTGTTCGACAGACACAGGAAGGCTTTCGAGTTGATCTACGGCGCAATGAAGTTCTCCATCGGCGGTTCGCTGAAGCTCGCCTTCAGGCCGTGGGTGGAGGGCCTCGAGAACATTCCCGCGGAGGGGCCGGCGATCCTCGCGAGCAACCACCTGTCCTTCTCCGACTCCTTCTTCCTTCCCGCGGTGCTGGACCGCAAGGTCACCTTCATCGCGAAGGCCGAGTACTTCACCTCCCCCGGGGTCAAGGGCAAGCTGACGGCCGCCTTCTTCAAGGGCGTCGGCCAGCTCCCGGTGGACCGTTCCGGCGCGCGCGGGGCCGGTGAGGCCGCGATCAAGAGCGGTATCGAGGTCATCGAGCGCGGGGAACTGTTCGGCATCTACCCCGAGGGCACGCGGTCGCCCGACGGGCGCCTCTACCGCGGCAAGCCCGGCGGCCTGGCCCGCGTGGCGCTGGCCACCGGCGCGCCCGTGATCCCCGTGGCCATGATCGACACGGAGAAGATCCAGCCGCCCGGCAAGGTGGTCCCCAAGCTGATGCGCCCGGGCATCCGGATCGGCAAGCCGCTCGACTTCAGCCGCTACCACGGCATGGACGGCGACCGCTTCATCCTCCGCTCGGTGACCGACGAGGTCATGTACGAGATCATGAAGCTGTCCGGCCAGGAGTACGTCGACATCTACGCGACGGCCGCCAAGCGCCAGATCGCCGACGCCGAGAAGGCCGAAAAGGCGGAGAAGGCCGCGGCGGAGAAGGCCGAGAAGGCCGAGGGCAAGGCGGAGTAGCGACGGGCGCAGCGCCCGCGGGGGTGGGGAAGATGGCGAAGCGCGAACGCGTCGTGCGCATGTCGGTCGAGCAGCCGCTGTGGCGCGCCCTGACCGGCTACCGGCTGCTGACCACGCTCTACGCGGTCGGGCTGTTCGTCTCCGCGTACAAGAGGTTCGACCGCCCCTGGATCGCGGCCGGCTACCTCGCCGTCCTGGCGGTCTGGACGTTCGCCACCCACCACAAGGTGGCGAACGCGGCCAGCTGCACCAAGCGGTTCCTCTGCGCCGACCTCACCGTCGCCCTCGTCGGGATCCTGCTCACGCCGGTCGCCGACACCGCCGAGCGGATCGCCGGCGGCGGCCCCACCCTCCCCAGCATCTGGACCGGCGGATCGGTCCTCGCCTTCGCCCTCAAGGGCGGCTGGCGCTGGGCCGGATTCGCCTCCACCTTCGTGGCGGCGGCCAACATCGCCGTCCACGGCGGCAGCCCCACGCGGGACACCCTGCACAACGTCCTGCTGGTCTGGGTCGCCTCCATCGCCATCGGCTACGTCGTCGAGGTCGCCCGGGCCAGTGAGGCCACCCTCGCCCGCGCGCTGGAGATCGAGGCCGCCACCCGCGAGCGCGAGCGCCTTGCCCGCGACATCCACGACGGGGTCCTCCAGGTCCTCGCCATGGTCCAGCGGCGCGGCACCGAGCTGGGCGGCGAGGCCGCCGAGCTGGGCCGGATGGCGGGCGAGCAGGAGGTGGCGCTGCGCACGCTGGTCTCCAGCGGGCTGGTGCACCCCTCCCGTGTCTCCCGCGACGGGTCGCGCGGCGCGCTGGTGGACGCGTACGAGGTGGACGAGGACGCGGAGGACGACGGCGAGCTGGATCTCCGGACGCTCCTCGCCCCGCACGCCGGGAGCAGGGTGAGTTTCGCCGAGCCGGGCACCCCGGTGCCGCTGCCGGTGCCCGCGGCGAGGGAGCTGGCCGCCGCGGTCGGCGCCGCCCTGGACAACGTGCGCAAGCACGCCGGGGAGGCGGCCAGCGCCTGGATCCTGGTCGAGGACTGGGGCGACGAGGTGATCGTCACCGTCCGGGACGACGGCCCGGGCATTCCCGCGGGCCGGCTCGACCAGGCGGAGGGCGAGGGCCGGATGGGGGTGGCCCTGTCCATCCGCGGCCGGCTGCGTGATCTCGGCGGCAGCGCCGAGCTGGTGTCCGTCCCCGGGCAGGGCACCGAAGTGGAACTGAAAGTACCGAGGGGGAGGACCCAGTGAGCGAGCCGCACGAGATCAAGGTCATGGTCGTCGACGACCATCCGATGTGGCGGGACGCGGTCGCCCGCGACCTGGCCGCGGCGGGCTTCGACGTGGTGGCCACCGCCGGCGACGGCCCCGAGGCGGTCCGCCGGGCCCGCGCGGTCACCCCTCACGTCCTGGTCCTCGACCTCAACCTGCCCGGCATGCCGGGCGTGCAGGTCTGCAAGGAACTCGTCGGCGCCCACCCGTCGCTGCGGGTCCTGGTCCTGTCGGCCAGCGGCGAGCACGCGGACGTCCTGGAGGCCGTGAAGTCCGGCGCGACCGGCTACCTGCTCAAGTCCGCGGGGGCCCAGGAACTGATCGACGCCGTCCGCCGCACGGCGGCCGGCGACCCGGTGTTCACCCCGGGCCTGGCCGGGCTGGTGCTCGGCGAGTACCGGCGGCTCGCCACCGACCCGGCGCCGGCCGCCTCCGACGAGCCGAAGGCGCCCCAGCTGACCGACCGGGAGACCGAGGTGCTGCGCCTGGTGGCCAAGGGGCTCTCGTACAAGCAGATCGCGGAACGGCTGGTCATCTCCCACCGCACCGTGCAGAACCACGTGCAGAACACCCTGGGCAAACTCCAGCTGCACAACCGCGTCGGGGCGCTCGATCGTCAGCGTGCCGCCCATGCGGTGAGCCCGTTCCTCAAGGTTGCTCAGGCCGCTGCGCCTGCCTCCGTCGGGGATG
>NZ_JBHJTK010000032.1:0-80842 GCF_042267665.1 Streptomyces sp. NPDC056224 | reverse complement strand
GGGTCGCCGCCGTCCGGTACGCCTCCCCGGCGAGCCGCATCGACGCCTCGGGCTGGCCGGCGGCCAGCGACGCGGACTGTAGGGCGAGCGCCCGTGACCGGGCGACGCGCTCCTGGCCGAGCGCACCCGCGCGCTGCTCGTACGCCAGCCCGCCCGCGCCCACGGCGAGGACCAGCAGGGCCACGAGCGTGGCCAGCATCCACTGCCGCAGGCGCACCTGACGCCGGGCCTGCTGCTCCCGGCCGTCCTCCGCGGCCCGGCTCGCCCGCAGGAAGGCCTCCTCCAGCGGCCCGAGGCGGCTGCGGCCGTCGAGCTCGTCGGCCCACGCGCGGGCGGTGTCCAGCCGGGTCCCGCGGTACAGGGCCGAAGGATCGCGGCCCTCGCGCTCCCATTCGGCGGCGGCGTAGCCCAGCTGCTGGTGGATCAGCAGGCCCGCCCGGTCGGCGTGGATCCAGCCGCGCAGCCGCGGCCAGGCGTGCAGCAGGGCCTCGTGGGTGATCTCGACGGTGTCGCTGTCCATGGTGATCAGCCGGGCCCGGACGAAGGTGTCGAGCGCCGCCGCGGCCCGGTCGGCGTCGACCAGCTGTGCCATCAGGGCGGTGCGGCCCATCCGGCGGCGGGTGGCGCCCGTGCCGTCGGCGACGTGGACCAGGCGCACCAGGACGCGGCGGATCGTCCGCTGATCGTCCGGGTACAGGCGGGCGAAGACGGTCTCGGCGGTCCGCGCGATCGCGCCCCGGATGCCGCCGGTCCGCTCGTACCCGGCGACGGTCAGCGTGCCTCCCCGGCGTTGCTGCCAGGTCGCCATCAACGCGTGGGAGACCAGCGGGAGCGCGCCGGAGGGGGTGTGGCCGGGGGTGTCCTCGCGCAGACCCGCGTCCCGCAGCAGCAGGGGGACCAGGCCGGGTTCCAGCGTGACCCCGGCGAGTTCCGCCGGACACGTGATCGATTCCCGCAGCTCCGCCAGGGTCATCGGCGGCAGGACGAACAGTCCCGCCGTGAAGACCGTGGCCAGCTCCGGCAGGTCCAGGCAGCTCCCGGAGAAGTCGGCCCGTACGCCGAGCACCACCACGGCGGGGTCCGGCCCGGCCCCCGCGGGCCCCGAGGTGGACACGGCCGACAGCACCCGTACGAAGACGTGCCGCTCCTCCTCGTCGGAGCAGAGGGTGAACAGCTCCTCGAACTGATCGATGATCAGCACGAGCCGGACGGGCGGTTGCCGGTGGCCCGGGTCCGACAGCCGGTCGACGGCTTCGAGCAGCACCTGGGGCCGGTCCCGCAGCTCCTGGGCGGTGATGCCGGGATCGGCTCCCAGGACCTTGGCGGTCCGGTCCAGCAGCTCCTCCAGCGGATGCGCGGTGGGAGTGAACCGGACCACCGGCCATCCGGCGGCGCCGGGCATCGGGAACCCGCCCCGGCGCCGCAGAGCCGGTACGAGACCGGCGTTCAGCAGGGACGACTTGCCGGCGCCCGACGGGGCGACCAGCATCAGCGGCCCGCCCCCGACGCGTTCGAAGACCCGCTCGACCAGCTCGGCAGTCGCCCGCTCCCGGCCGAAGAACCATCCCGCGTCCCGCGCGGTGAAGGCCGACAGGCCGCGGTAGGGGCACTCGCCGTCCGGCTGACGGCCGGTCGCCGACCCGGTCGCCGACCCCGTCCCGGTCCCCGTCCCGGGCGGTTCCGTCTCCCTTACCATCCGCAGCAGTTCGCCCCCCGCCCCCAGTACCTCGTCGCAGCGGCGTGCCACATCGGCGGTCGCCCGTTTCGCGCCGGTCTCGATCTTGCTGAGATAGCCCTTGCTGTAATGCGTCTGACGGGCCATGTCGGCGAGGGACAGACCGCGTTGCACACGCAGACGTCGCAGCTGCGCGGGAAAGGGCGGTGTGGTGTCGTCGTCGGATGATTCGTGCTGGTGATCGGATTTCCGTCGGCGGTCCGGATCCCCCAAGACATCCCCCATGGCGTGCCCGGGCAGTGAGATGGCACTGCCCAGGCTACAGCCGGGGTCGGGCCGATTACGGCCGGTTGAGCCGGATCGAGTTGACGGGCGTCAGGTCGGCGTAGACACCGGTCTCGGCGGCGATCGGGCTGCCGCAGCCACCCCCGTTGCTGCCGCTGCACAGGTTTGCGGTCGCACCGCCGGTCTGGTTGTTGAGCACCCAGTGGTTCCCGTACTGGTTGCTCAGGTTGTGCGCCCCGTAGCTGTAGAAGATGTGCGTCGGCTTGACGGCGGGGTCCTGGTTCTGGGGGTAGATGCAGACCGCCCCGTCCGGACAGCCCGCCCACGCGTCGGCCGGCTGGGCCAGCGCCGTACCGCTGAGCGCGATCACGGCGGTGGCCGCGGTGGCGAGAGCGGCGGCGCCGCGGAACATCTTGCGCATGATTTCCCCTTGGGGTCGTGCCTGGTGCGGACGGTTCCAGCCTGCGGGCGCCGTGCACCGGGGTCGACGGGTTTCCCGTTGCCCGTCGGGGGAGTGCCGCGGGAAACCCCCGCCGACCAGCCGGGCCGCGCGCCGGAGGTCAACAGGCCCGTCCGCGGTGGCCTCGCCGGTGCGCTCCGCGGGGCCGGGCGCAGGCCGCCAAGGCGACGCGCGGCCGTCCACTCGTCCGGACCTCAAAATGGGGCCGTCTGCCCACGGGTTGCGCTCTTCCGCTTGTCCATCGTGGCGATTTGCCCGGATCGCCCATAACTTCGGCATTGTGACGAATCGACAGCTCACGGTCCTCGCATGCATCTCAGCCGTCATGGCCGCAGGCCTCGGCGTGGCGGCGCCGCCCGCCGAGGCGGCCACGCGCACGGTGCATCCGGGCGAATCGATCCAGGAAGCGGTGGATGCCGCACTGCCGGGAGACCGCATCCGCGTGCTCCCCGGCACCTACCACGAGAGCGTGAACATCACGAAGCCCCTGAGCCTGCGCGGATCGGGGCCGGAAACCGTGATCATGCCTCCGGTCACGCCCGCGCGCGCCGAGAACCCCTGTGCGCAGAGCGGCAACGGCATCTGCGTCATAGGAGCCGCGGAGAAGACCGTGGACCGGGTGAGCATCCGGTCGCTGAGGCTGACGGGGTTCAGGAAGAGCGGCATCTGGGCCACTCGTACCGACCGGTTGAGGGTCGAAGGGGTGATCGCCGAGAGGAACGGCACCTGGGGCATCGCACAGGAGCGCTCCACCCGGGGGGTGTTCCGCCGCAACACCGCGCGTGACAACGCGGAGTCCGGCATCTTCGTCGCCAACACCATCGACCGCGAGGGCGGCGCCACCGACACCGGCGGTGCCGTGATCCGCGGCAACACGCTGACCGGGAACCGGATCGGGGTCACGGTCCGGCGGGTGCGGAACCTCACCGTCAACGACAACATCCTCACCGGCAACTGCGGCGGGATCTTCGTCGTCGGGGACGAGGGCGAGCCGGGCGCCGGCGCCATGGTCATCCGGGGCAACTGGATCTACGAGAACAACAAGTTCTGCAAGGGCAACACCCGCCTGCCCGACATCCAGGGCGTCGGCATCGTCCTCACCGGAGCCGAGGAGACGGTCGTCCGATCGAACTCCATTCGCGGCAACGTGGGCTCCTCGCCGCTGTCCGGCGGAATCCTCCTGTTCAAGAGCTTCGTGGGCGCCCAGAACACCGACAACGTCATCAAGGACAACGACGTGCGGGGCAACCAGCCGGCGGACCTGGCCAACCAGGGGACGGGATCCGGCAACACGTTCGTCGGCAACCGGTGCGGGACCTCCCAGCCCGCGGGGATGTGCTGACCGGTGATCCCCCTCATCAGCGGAATCGAGGCCGTATGACCACGGTAGGCACCAACCCCAACCCCACCGCCACCGCTCCCGCGGCCGCCCCCCAGTCGGCGATGCGGCTGCGCGAGCTCGTCTTCGGCGCGGCGATCGCCGCCGCCGTCCGCGCTGCGGCCCGCCTCGGCGTCGCCGACGCGCTCGGGGAGCCGCCCGCCACCGCGGCCGAGCTCGCCTCGGCGGTGGGGTGCGAATCCAAGCCACTGCACCGGCTGCTCCGCGCCCTCTCCTGCTACGGCGTCTTCGCGGAGACGCCGGACGGGAAGTTCGTCCACACGGAGATGTCACGCCTGCTGCGCGAGGACGATCCGCACAGCCTGCGCTACATCTCCCTGTGGTGCACGGAGCCGTGGACCTGGCAGGCCTGGCCCCTGCTCGACGAGGCGGTGCGCTCCGGCGGAAGCGTCTTCCACGACCTGTACGGCAAGGGGTTCTTCGACTACCTGCACCAGGACGCGCACGAGTCCGCCCACGTGTTCAACCGGGCCATGACCACCTCCAGCATGCAGTCGGCGCTGGACGTCGCGGAACTCCTCGACCTCACCGGGGTCTCGGTGGTCGCGGACATCGGCGGCGGCCAGGGGCACGTCCTGGCGAGCCTGCTGGAGAAGCACCCCTCCGTACGGGGGGTCCTGCTCGACCTGCCGGGTGTGGCGGCGAAGGCGGATCCCCGGCTCCGCGAGGGCGGCCCGCTCGCCGAGCGCACGGACATCCTCCCCGGGGACTGCCGCGAGGCGATCCCGGTGCAGGCCGACCTGTACATCATCAAGAACATCCTGGAGTGGGACGACGACAGCACCCGCAGGACCCTGCGGAACGTCATCGCGGCGGCCCGCCCCGGAGCCAGGGTCGTCATCATCGAGAACCTGGTGGACGACACCCCGTCGATGAAGTTCACCACCGCCATGGACCTGATGCTGCTGCTCAACGTGGGCGGCGCGAAGCACACCAAGGAAAGCCTCGTCACGCGGATGGCGGACGCCGGCCTGGAGGTCGGCGAGATCCGGCCGGTCAACCCGTACCTGCACGCGTTCGAGTGCACCGTACCGGGGTGAGCGCGGTACTCACGCCCGCGCCCCCGGGACCGGCACGGAGCCGGTTCCGGGGGCGCGGGTACCGCTGATCGCGCCGGACTCCCGCCTCACGCGCCCGTCATCAGCGCGTTGTTGACGAGGTCCAGGAATTCGCGCGGCGACCTGCACCGCTCCGCGTCGGGGGGCAGGGGCCGTCCGTGCCGGTTCTCCAGCTCCCCGACGATGCCGAGCAGCCCCAGGGAATCGAGCCCCCACTCGTCGAAGCCGGCCTCGGGACGGCTCGCCATCTCGGTGGGGTCGACGGTGACGCCCGCACCCTTGTGCATCAGGGCGGCCAGTTCTTCCATCGTCAGTCGATCGGTCATGACGGACTTCTCCTCAGGCTTGCGCCGGCGGACGCCGGTCGGTGATCAGACGCATTTCGGAGCGTTCCAGGAAGCGGGAGATCTCCTCGTCGGTCGTGGGGACGCCGTCCTTGGCGCTGTCGAGCAGCCGGGCGAGCACGGCCGCCTTGTGATCGCCCTCGACACCGAGCGCCAGGGCGGGCCGGGCGTCGAGCTTCCCGTGCATGTCGAGCAGCCGGACGACGAAGTCGTCGCGCTGGAAGACGGTGCTGGCCACGATGGGGCTCGCGGCATCGCCCACGGCGGCCTCGTCCTGTCCGGCCAGCAGCCGCGCGAGCGCCATGCCGCACCCGTCCTTCGCCGGATAGAACAGCGCGCGCCGCCGGATGTCCTCCGGCTCGGGCCCGCCGGACGACACGTGGTGCACCGCGGGGAGCGCGGCCCGGGTGAAGAACATCCGGGCTGATCCGGGGTCGCTGAGGTCCCGGTCCTGCTCCAGGTACGGATTGAGGGCCGCCTCCAGGGCCCGCACCTCGGGCTGTCCGGCCACATGGCGCAGGGCCACCAGAAGGTCGCCCTCCACCTCGACGGCCCGCACCACCCGGTTCCCGTGCATGAAGAGGGAGGTGCGGCGCAGCCGGGTCTTCTCGTCCACCTCGGCCTGCGGGGAGCAGTACCCGGCCAGCAGCTCCGCGACGACGTCCTCGCTGCCCGGCTTGACGGTGAAGGTGAGCGCATGGCGTACGACGCCGTCCCCCCGCCGGGGAGCGGAGGCGGCCGGGCCGGGTTCGGCCGGTGCGCCCGGTGCGGAGGACCTGCCGGTCTTCCGCAGCACGTTGAACCGCAACGAGCGGGTGTCGCGCACGCAGTCGTGCAGCGGCTTGACCGTCGCGACGTGCTCCTCGCTGTTCAGCCAGGACAGGAAGCGCGGGGCGCTCTCCCATTCGCTGGTGATGAGCCACTGCGAGGGATTCTCGATGGACTGGCACAACTCGTCGCTGATGTGTCCGGGTACGGACGACACCTGCCGGCGCATGTGCTCGTAGACCTCGAGGAACTGATTCTGAGCCCCGTCGTACAGGTCCAGCAGCAGCACGACGCGAAGCCTCGCGCCGTCGAAGGCGGACTGGGATATCCGTTCCGACAAGGTCGTCATCGTTCACACTCCTTCGAGACATCGCGGTCGCCACGGGGCGGCGCCACCCGAACCGATCGTGGTCCGGTACTGCCATCGGCGCGAGAGGAGAGAACCAAGCGGGTGAACGGGCGAGGGAACGCCCCTCGCACAGGGCATGAGAAGTGCCATGAAGGAAAACGTCGACCACCGCGTCCCGGTCCTCATCGTGGGCGGCTCGCTGGTGGGCCTGTGCACCTCGCTCTTTCTGGGCCGGCACGGCATCAGGCACATGCTGGTCGAGAAGCATGCGGGTACCTCGATGCACCCGCGCGGACGCGGGATCAACGTACGGACCATGGAGCTGTTCCGAGTCGCCGGCGTGGAGGACCGGATCCGTGAGGCCGCCTCGGTCCTGGCGGACAACCACGGCATCATGCAGGGCGGATCGCTGACCGGCGACGACCTGGAGTGGCTGTTCGAGGAGATCGACCCCGGGGGTGCGCTCGCCCGCTTCAGCCCGGCGGCGTGGTGCCTGTGCAGCCAGAACGACATCGAGCCGGTGCTGATGTCCGTGACCCCCGAGCTCGGGGCGGACCTGCGGTTCTCCACCGAACTCCTCTCCTTCGACCCCGACGACACCGGTGTGACCGCGATCGTGAAGAACCGGGAGACCGGGGAGCACAGCACCGTCCGCGCCGACTACCTCGTCGCCGCCGACGGGCCGCGCAGCCCCGTCCGCGAGCAGCTGGGCATCGGCCAGAGCGGCCACGGCGACCTGTTCCACAACGTGAGCGTCACCTTCCGGTCCCGCGGACTCGCCGAAGTGGTCGGCGACCGGCGCTTCATCGTGTGCTACCTGACCAAGCCGGGCGCGGACGGGGCCCTGCTCCCCGTCGACAACCGCGAGCGGTGGGTCTTCCACGCGCCGTGGCACCCCGACCGGGGCGAGACGATCGAAGACTTCACCGACGAGCGCTGCGTCGAGCACATCCGGCGGGCCGTCGGCGCGCCCGACCTGGACGTCGAGATCACCGGGAAGGCGCCGTGGCACGCCGCCGAGCGCGTCGCCGAACGGTACGGGACCGGACGGGTCTTCCTCGCGGGCGACTCCGCCCACGAGATGTCCCCCACCGGGGCGTTCGGCTCGAACACCGGTATCCAGGACGCGCACAACCTCGCCTGGAAGCTCGCCGCCGTGCTGAACGGCACGGCGGGCCCGCGGCTGCTGCAGACCTACGAGGCCGAGCGGCTGCCCGTCGCGCGGGCGACGAGCGAGCGCGCCTCGGCCCGCTCGGCGGAGCACAGCCACCCGGGGTACGAGCCCGAGTCCGCCCCCGCCCCACGCGGTGGCGGCCGGCCGGGCGGGGTCCTCTCCGTCGCCATGGGCTACCGCTACAACCTGGGCGCCGTCCTCGGCACGGACCCGGAACTGCCCGTCGTGCCCGAGCGGATGCGGCTGACCGGCGAGCCGGGCACGCGCGCACCGCACATGTGGCTGCGGGGGCCCGGCGGGCGGACGTCCACGGTGGACCTCTACGAGCGGTCCTTCGTGCTGCTCAGCTCCGAGGGCACCCCCTGGCGGGCGGCGGCGCGGTCCGCCGCCGGGCAATTGGGCGTGAGCCTGGACGCGTACGCGATCGGCACCAGCCCCGAGGCCGACCTGGCCACGGAGGAGGGCGCCGACTGGGCCGAGGTCCACGGCACGACGAAGACCGGCGCGGTCGTCGTACGCCCGGACGGCTTCGTGGCCTGGCGTTCGGCGGAAGCCGTGGCCGATCCCGAAGCCGTCCTGCACGAGGTGCTGAGCGCGCTGCTGTACCTGTCCTGACCACCGGCCGGCACCCGGCCCCGCGCACCGGCCCCGCGCAGCTGCGCGGGGCCGGTCTCCTTCCGCCGGTCAGGCGGCGCCGAACTCCTTGACGAACGCACCGCAGAACGCATCCAGGTCTCCCGGCTTGCGGCTGGTGACCAGCGTGCCCGGTGCCTCGTGGCAGACGTGCACCTCCTCGTCCACCCAGGTGCCGCCCGCGTTGCGGATGTCGGTCGCCAGGCTCGGCCACGAGGTCAGCGTGCGGCCCCGTACGACGTCGGCCTCCACCAGGGTCCACGGGGCGTGGCAGATGGCGGCGACGGGCTTGCCGGCTTCGAAGAAGCTCCGCGTGAAGGCGACGGCCCGCCCGTTCATCCGCAGGGCGTCCGGGTTCGCTACCCCGCCGGGCAGGACGAGCGCGTCGAAGGCGTCCGCCGTGTCCCCGGCGAGGACGTGGTCGACGGGGTAGGTGCCCGCCTTCTCGAGATGGTGGTAGGCGCGGATCCGGCCGGCTCGCGTGGAGACCAGCTGCGGGTTCCAGCCCGCCGCGAGCACGGCCTTCCACGGTTCGGTGAGTTCGATCTCCTCGACGCCCTCGGGCGCCATGAGAAAGGCGATGCGCACCGCTTTCATCTCCTTCAGTCAGGGGGTTCCGGGACCGCCGCAGGCTCGTCCGGAGGCGGCTCGCCGGGAGCCGGGCGGCCGGGAGCCGGCGGCGGCTGCGGATCACGGGGTACCGGATCGGGGCTCTCGGGGGTGGGACCGGGCCCCTCGGGTTCCGGTTCGCTCGACCAGTCCATGCGGCTCACCTCGGGTTCCGGCCGTGCTCGCTGCCCGTACGGCTCGTGCCGTACAGCCCGCCCCTGCCCGGCCCGGGGCGGCTCATGTGCGGGCGGGCCGATCGGAAGGTGTACTGGGACGGTGTAGCGACGGGCCGTGCGGGTAGGCGCCGGGCACTTTCTGAACAGGAGAGCCGATGGACGTTCTGACCATGGGTGTCGAGGAGGAGTACCTGCTGGTCGACCGGGTCAGCAGGGCGCCGGTGAACCGCGCGCCCAAGGTGATCAGCACCCTCGAGGGCATGCTGGGCGACCAGGTCCAGGCGGAGTTCTACAACGCGCAGGTGGAGGTCTGCACCGTGCCGACCGCCGACCGCGCGGACCTGCGCGAGCAGCTGGTGCGCCTGCGCGGGACGGTCGCGCCGACCGCCGATGAGGCGGGCTGCCTGCTCGTGGCCTCCGGGGTCCCGGTGATCGCCCCGCAGGAGCCGCTGACGGTCACCGACAACGAGCGCTACCGCCGCATGGCCCGCCGCTTCTCCTCCCTCGTCGGCCCTTCCCGCATGGTCTGCGGATGCCACGTGCACGTCGGCGCCCTGGACCGGGGGCGTGCGCTGGCCCTCTCGAACCACATACGCCCGTGGCTGCCGGTGTTCCAGTCGCTGACCGGGAACTCCCCGGTCGAGTGCGGCCGTGACACGGGCTACGACAGCTGGCGGTCGGTCGCCTTCTCCGCCTGGCCCACCGTGGGACCGCCGCCGCTCCTCGACGAGCCCCGGTACCTCGAATACGTCGACGGCCTGGTCGGCTCCGGGGTGCTGCTCGACCGCCGCATGCTCTATTGGTACGCCCGGCCCTCCGAGCACGTGCCGACGCTGGAGTTCCGGGTCGCCGACGTCAACGCCGACGTGGACACGGTCGTCCTGCTGGCCGCACTCGTACGCGGTCTCGCGGGGACGCTCCTCGCCGAAGCGGACGCCGGCGTGCCGTCGCCCGAACCGGCGACGGCCATGCTGCGCAGGGCCCACGAGATGGCCGCCGAGCACGGTATCGACGGACCGGGCCTCGACCCGGTGAGCGGTCTGGAATGGCCCGCCGCCCTGCTCGTCGAGCGGTTGCTGGAGCGCGCCGCACCCGGGCTCGCGGCGGCCGGCGACCTGTACGCCGTGGAATCCCTGTGGGACGGGCTGCGCCGCCAGGGCACGGGCGCGAGCCGCCAGCGGGCCGCCCTGAGGCGCACGGGCAGCCTGCGCGGGGTCGTCGACAGCCTCGCGGTGGGCACGGCAGCCTCCGCGCCGCTCGCCGGCTGACCCCTGCCTCCTGCCCCCGGGCGGCGGGCGCCGGGCTGTCCGGGGCTTCGGGGCGTGACGGGCCCCGGGGCGTGACATGCTCAAAGGATGACGAGCGATACCTCGCCTCCCCGCGGCGGCGCCCTGCCCGAGGTGCTCGCCCTGGCCAAGGTCGTGGCCAAGCTGCGCGCGGAAGTCGTGGGCCTGGAAGGCCTCGCCTCGACCACGGCCGTCCTGGAGCGCGCCAAGGGCGTGCTGATGGCCCAGGAGGGCCTGCCGGAGGACGCGGCGTACGAGACGCTGCTGCGGCGCGCCGCCCAGGGCCGGCGGACGCTCATGGAGGAGTGCTGGATCACGCTCGGCAGGATCCCCGCACGTCCCAAGCCCACCGCCGGCCCCGCCGCGCAGGCCTGCCCGCCCCCCGAGCCGGGCCTCTCTGCTTCCGGCACCGACCGCCACCCCGCTGCGGGCCACGGCGGCGGGCACCGGGCGGTCCTGGCCCGGCTGGCGGACGGCCTGGCCGGCGCGCACGGCCCGGACGGCGTCGCCGAGCTGCTGCGGTCCGCCCTCGGCGACCCCGCGGGCGTGGACGGCGTGATGATCTACGCCGTGGCGCCCGCCGGTAGCCTGGAACTGGCCGGGCACGCCGGTGTCGGCGAGGAACTGGCCGCACAGTGGCACCACGTCCCGCCGCTGAGCGGACTGGCCGCCCTGGAGGCGATCGACGGCGGACAGCCGCTCTGGCTGGAGGACCCGGTGCGGGACGGCGTCCGCTACCACCTCATCGGCAATCCGCCCGAGCTGTGGCCGACACGGGCCTGGCTGCCGGTACCCGGCCACCGGCCGGCGACGGCCGCCATCGGATTCTTCCGGACCCGCCAGACCCCTTTCGACACCGACACCCGGACCCTGCTGCTCCGTGCCGTCCGGCTGTGCGCGGCCCCCCTGCGCCACATCGGGCGCCCGGCGGACCCCGACGAGCAGGGCGAGGTGGAGGCCGTCCAGCGGATCCTGGACGCGATGTCCGGAGCCGCCGTACTGCTCACCCCGCTGCGCTCCGGGACGGGAGAGGTGGAGGACTACCGGATCGACGCGGCGGCGCCGGAATCGGTCGACGTGGCCGGCCGGCGGGGCAAGGAGCTCGTGGGCCGCCGCGTCCTGGAGACCTACCCCACGGTGGCGGGAACGGCCCTGTGGGAGGGCTATCTGGACACGCTGACCACCGGAACCGTCCACGAGGGCGAGCCCTTCGTCTACGAGGAGGTCACCGCCGGAATTCCCCGGCAGTCCACCTACTCCGTCCGGGCCACCCGGCTGGGCGCCCGCCTGATCGTGTCGTGGATCCGCCACGACCCGAGCGAGCGCGAGGCCCGCCTGCTGGACGAGATGCAGCGCCTGGGCAACCTGGGATGGGCCGGGTGGGATCTGGCCACGAACACCATCACCTGGTCCGAGCAGGTCTACGCGATCTTCGGCCGCGACCCCGCGCTGGGCCCCATCGGGCTGAGGGAACTGCCCCGGCACGCCCTCCCCGGCGACCTGGCCGCGCTGGGCGCGGCCGTCAAGCGGCTGCTGCGCGACGGAGTCGCCCTGGACCAGCCCTTCCGCGTGAGCACCGCCGACGGGATACGGCACCTGCGGATCGTCGCCGAGGCGCAGAGCGACGCGGACGGCACCCCGGTCGAGGTGCACGGCCTCTTCCAGGACGTCACCGCGCAGCGGGACGCCGAGCTCGCCCTGCACGAGAGCGAGCGCGCCGTCCTCGTGGAGCGTGGCATGCTCCAGGCCGAACGCACCCTCGCCGCCCGGCTCCAGCACGCGCTGTTGCCCGTCCCCGAGCAGTCCCTGGAGCTCGCCGGTCTCTGCGTCGACATCGCCTACGCACCCTCCGACAGCGGACTCAACGTCGGCGGTGACTGGTACAGCGCCATCGAACTCCCCGACAAGAGCGCGCTCTTCGTCGTCGGCGACGTCGCCGGCCACGGCCTCGACGCCGTCGCCACCATGGCCCAGCTCCGGTTCACCACCAAGGGCATGACCATCACCGGCTCGGCGCTGCCCGACGTACTGAGCAGGCTCAACAACCTCCTGCTGCACACCGCCAGGGACACCTACGGGGCCACCGCCACCATGATCATGGGCCGCTACCAGCCCTGGGACCGCCGCCTGACCTGGGTACGGGCCGGACACCTGCCGCCCCTGCTGATCCGCGGCGGCGAGGCGAGTTTCCTCCCCCTGCCGCGGGGCAACCTCCTCGGGGCCGGCTTCGACTCCGTCTACGCCCAGAGCACCCTCGTCCTGGAACCCGGCGACCACCTCGTGCTCTACACGGACGGACTCGTCGAGGAGCCGGGGGAGGACCTCGACGAGGCACTCGCCCGGCTCGCCGGGACCGCCCGGCGGCTCCTGGAGGAGGGCCGGGGAGAAGCCCTCGCCCGCACCCTGGCCGCCCGGCGCCAGGGCCACCGCGACGACATCTGCGCCCTGGACATCCACCTGCCGGACGCGACCTAACAGGTGCCCTGCCGGACGTGGTCGCCGACGGGGTCGCCCTCCCGGTCGCCGACGAGGCCGGCGACGTGGTCGGTGAGGGTGTCGAGGATGTCTGCAGAGGCCGCGTCCTGGCCGAGGACCAGCACGCTCAGCGTCAGCCCGTCGGTCATGGCCGCCAGGTAGCGGGCCAGCGAGGGGGCCGGGACGCGCAGTTCGAAGCCCATGGTGTGGCGCAGCTGTTCGACGAGGCCGGTGTAGGTCTCGGCGTACAGCTCGTACTGCCGCCGGGCCAGGTGCTCGAAGCCCGGCTGGCGCAACGCGTACTGGGTCAGTTCGTACGTGAGCATGTGCTCGCCCGGGTTGGCGGCCACGTGGTCCCAGTACGCCTGGAACCCGGCCCGGACGGTCTCCCGGAGGGTGGCCTTCGGCTGGATCGCCTCCTTCACCACGGCGATGTAGTGAGCGGTGATCGTCTCGATGACCGATTCGAGCAGGACCTGCTTGGAGTCGAAGCAGTAGTGGAAGACGCTCAGGGACACGCCCGCCTCGGCGGCGATGGACCGGGTCGTCGTCCGGGCGACGCCGTCCCGGGTCATGGCACGGATGGCCGCTTCCGTCAGCTGCCGGCGCCGCTGCGCCGAGGCCATCCGTGCCATGGGGTTCCCTCCGGTTCCGTGCCGTCAGCTGCTGTAGACGCCGACCTCGTACAGCGAGTAGCCCCACTGGGTGCCGCGCCCCAGCCCGTGGACACGCACGTAGCGGGCGGGAGTGCCGGCGAACAGCGCCGTGTCCAGGCCGCCGTCACCGGTGGTCGTGGACCACGCGGTCTGCCAGTCCGTGCCGTCGGCCGAGAGCTCGACGCGGTACGACTTCCCGTACGCGCGCTCCCAGTTCAGGGTGACGCGCTTGACCAGGCTCGCCGCCCCGAGGTCGATCCGGAGCCACTGGTCGTCGCTCCAGTCGCTGGCCCAGCGGGTGCCCGTACTGCCGTCCACCGCACGGTCGGGTGCGTAGCTGGTGAACGGGTTCCACTCCGCGGACGAGGCCGAGGTGGCGGCGCCGGCCGCGAGGTTCACCCCGGCTTTGTGCTTCTCGGACGCGCCCCAGGTGGTCAGGTAGGACTCGGCGCCCTTGAACAGGTCGTCCACCACGTCCTGGCCGCCCACGTTGCGGATGTCCTCGATCCAGTCGGGGACCAGTCCGTAGTGCGCGGCGCCGTCGGTGTTGAGGTCCCAGGTGCGCACGCCGGCGGTCTGCCGGTCGATGACGGAGCCGCCGTCGGTGCTGCGGAAGGGGTAGCGCACCGGGTTCGGGGTGTCGGCGCCGCGCGGGCCGGGCCAGCCGCCGACGCCGTTCATGTCGGTTCCGTAGCCGTAGCCGACCTGGTACTTGTCGCGCAGCGCGTCCGTCCGCTTGGCCTCCGCGCTGAATCCCTCGGCGCCGCCCATGTACTGGGCGATGAACCCGCCGAGGCGGTACACCCGCTCGGTCCAGTCCATGTCCATCCAGCTGTGCGAGGAGATCACGCCGGGGTACGACTCGGACTCCAGGATGTCGAAGGCCTGGCCCGCGGCCTTGACGCTCATGTGGTCGATCTCCAGCATCATCTTCCGCTTCATCATGCCGCGCACCGCGTAGTCGCCGAGCTCGGTGAGACCGCGGGTGTTGCACTGCGCGTCGGCCGCGTACGACGGGACCGCGACGCCCGCCGGGAGCTGCTTCTCCGCCGAGGCGGCCGGCGCGAGGCCGATGGGGTTGTCGTGCTGCGGGCCGGCGCACTTCTCCGTCTTCCAGAAGGTGCCGGTCGACAGGAACTGGCCCACGTTGATCGCCGTACCGAGGGCGCCCTGGTCGAAGCGGACCCCGCACAGGGCGTTGTCGAACTTGTGGCACAGGAACATGCTGCGCACGCCCAGCTTGTGCAGCTCGTCGAGGCCGCGGTCGATGTCGGCCCTGCTGCACTGCGCTATGTCCAGGATCTGCTTGCAGCCGAAGGGCTCGGAGGTCTCGACGCCGAGGACGACGGCCAGCTTGCCCTGCTTGACGACCTCGCGGGCCTGCGCGGAGTCGGTGACGATCCGGAACCAGCCCTTGCCCGGGCCGCCGTACATCTTGTCGATGTAGGCCTGCATGTCGTACGACTTCTGGGCCTCCAGGCGGATGGCGGTCATCTCGTCGCAGCCGCGGTCCTTGAAGAAGTAGACCGAGCAGATCACCCCGTTGGTGACGAGGTCGTTGACGAGCACCCGCTGGCCGCCGCGCCAGGCCCGTTCGACCCAGGCGTAGTAGTTCTGCTGGTGGGTCAGCGAGTCGTGGGCGGGCCAGTCCTTGAAGGTCGGCCAGCCGTCCGGGTCGTGCTTGCCGTCGCCGCCCTTGGTGATGAAGTCGAATATGGCCAGCGAGCCGTCGGGGTAGTGCTCGGGGCAGTCCTTGAGCGCGTCGGCGATGCCCTGCTCGGAGAACGGCTTGCCGCAGATGAGCCGGCCGCCGAAGCCCTCGTTCGACATCAGGTGGTCGTGCGCGTCGACGAAGCCGCGTACCCGGCCCTGGGCGTCGGTCCCCTGGAAGGGTTCGCCCGTCACGTTGATCCCGGAGTCGGGCGCGGGGCGCGCGACCGGGTTCCACCAGCCCGGGTCGGCCGAGGAGCTGGCCGCGGGGCCGAGCACCGTGGCCACCACGGCGAGGAGCAACGACAGCACCGCGAGGGGCCGGTGCCTGTGGTGCGACTGTGCAGTCATGGACATCACTCACGTCTTGGGGTCGGCGGAAACGGCGCGCGACTTGTCATGGCCCGCGCAAGCTTGGGCACGAGAATCGCGACTGCCCCCTGCGGAGTCAAGAGTCCGGGACAACTGACCTGATGAATCGTCAGAACGGGCGGGCCGCCCCCCGGCCGCCTACCGTCTAGATATGAGCGGGAATGTGGTCGTGTACGAGACCGGCCAGCCGGAGGCGTCCGTCCTGCGCGTGCACGCGGCGCCGGCCGCCCCGGGAACCACCACGGTCCCCGGGCCGAGGACCTTCTGCGGCAAGGACACGTTCGCCATGGAAACGGCCTCGTGGACGCCGTCCGCGGAACCCGGGTCCGCCTGGTACCCCGCGGAGCACGAGGACCGGGTCTGCGCCGCCTGTGAGGACGCGATGGGCGGTTAGGGGGTGTCCCGGGATCCCGGCGGCCCCCCTCGCGTTGCGCGGCCCCGGAGTGCGCGGCAGGGTCGAGGGGATGCGGCCCCCTGCAGGAAGGTCCGAGCATGCCCATCGCCACCGTGAACCCGACGACCGGCCAGACGCTGCGCACCTTCGACGCGCTCGACGCCGCGGGCATCGAGCGCTGCCTGGCGGACGCCGCCCGGGCGGCGTCCGCGTACCGCCGCACCGCGTTCGCCGAACGGAGCGAGCTGCTCACCCGCGCGGCCGCACTCCTGGAGGCGGAGACGGAGGACATCGCGCGGACCATGACCACGGAGATGGGCAAGCCGCTGGCGGCGGCCCGGGCCGAGGCCGCCAAATGCGCGAAGTCCATGCGCTGGTACGCCGACCGGGCGGAATCCCTCCTCGCCGACGAGCACCCCGCCGCCGTCGACGTCCGCGACGCGGGCGCGTCCGCCGTCCGGGTCGCCTACCGGCCGCTCGGGGTGATCCTCGCCGTCATGCCGTGGAACTTCCCCCTCTGGCAGGTCGTGCGCTTCGCCGCGCCGGCGCTCATGGCCGGAAACGTGGGCCTGCTCAAACACGCCTCGAACGTTCCCCAGACCGCGCTCTACCTGGGCGAGCTCTTCCACCGGGCCGGGTTTCCCCGCGGCTGCTTCCAGACCCTGCTCATCGGCTCGGCGGCCGTGGAGGACGTGTTGCGCGACCCGAGGGTGGCCGCGGCCACCCTGACGGGCAGTGAGCCCGCCGGGCGCGCGGTCGCGTCCGTCGCCGGGGACGAGGTCAAGAAGACCGTCCTGGAGCTCGGCGGCAGCGATCCGTACATCGTGATGCCCTCGGCCGACGTCGACAAAGCCGCCCGGACCGCTGTGACCGCACGCGTGCAGAACAACGGGCAGTCGTGCATCGCCGCCAAGCGCTTCATCGTCCACACCGACGTCCACGACGAATTCGCCGAGCGCTTCACGGCCGGCATGGCGGCGCTCACGGTGGGCGACCCCATGGAGGAGTCCACCGACGTCGGTCCGCTGGCCACCGAATCCGGCCGGGAGGACCTGGAGCAGCTCGTGGACGACGCCGTACGGCACGGCGCCACCGTCCTGTGCGGCGGCCGGCGCCCGCCGCGGCACCCGAACGGCTGGTTCTACGAGCCGACGGTCCTGGCCGACGTCACCCCGGCCATGCGCATCGACCAGGAGGAGGCGTTCGGCCCCGTCGCGACCCTCTACCGGGTCGGGAGCCTGGAGGAGGCCGTCGAGCGGGCCAACGACACCCCCTTCGGGCTCAGCTCGAACGTCTGGACGCGCAGCGAGGAGGACGTCGCGCACGTCGCGCGCGACCTCGAAGCGGGCGGCATCTTCGTCAACGGCATGACCGCCTCGCACCCGGCCCTGCCCTTCGGCGGGGTCAAGCGCTCCGGATTCGGCCGCGAACTGTCCGGCCACGGGATCCGGGAGTTCTGCAACATCACCACGATCTGGCGGGCGGCGGACACCGCCTGAGGCCCCGGGCCCACGGGCGGCGGACACGGCCGGAGGCCCGGGCCCACCGCCGGGCCGAGGACGGGCCCGGGCCTCCGGGTGCCGTCCGCTCCGCTCACGTCTTGAGCAGCCGGTTGAAGAACGAGCGGTAGTGCTGCAGCGCCTGCCGCAGGTCCTCGGTGGCCACCTGTTCACCGCGGTCCCACTGGCTCTCCAGCCCCTGCTTGTGCGTGGCGAAGGTGCCGGCGAGGTTCTTCATGACCTCTGCCACCAGGGAGTCCGCCGATTTGACCGCGCCCTGCGGGTCGTCGACGAACCGGCCCTGGACCTCGCTCCACTTCTCGCGGTACTCCTGCGCCTCCCCGCTGTCGAGGAGCGGCTCCGCGCCGCCCTCGCGTTCGCCCGCGCCCGCGTTCTGGCCCTGGACCTCGCCCCGGGCCTCGCTCTGGACCGCGCGTTCGCCTTCCGCCGTGCCGCCGCCGGCTGTGTCGGCCTCGACGGCGCCGGGCTCGGCGGGGCCGCCTCGGACCGCGTCGTCGTCCGTGGCGGTGGCCTCCCCCGGGTAGACCGCGGGGCCGCGTTCACCGGCCGTGCCCGGGTGGGCGATGTCCTCCGTGGTCAAGCCGGGCTCGCGCGCCGGGTCCTCCCTTTCCTCGTGGATCTCCATCTGTCTCACCGGCTCCTTCCATCGGTGAGCAGCTCCTCGAACAGGGCGCGGTAGTGCACCATCGCCCCTCGGAGCTCCTCTGTGGTCGCCTGTCCGCCGCCACTGCGTTCCCGGACGTCGTGGGCGGCGCGGTAGTGCTCCAGCGTGCGTCCGTGCTCGACCGACAGGTCGCGGAGCTGCCCGTCGTAGCCGTCGGTGGGGTAGCCGCGCTCGCGCATCAGCCGGGTCACCAGCTGGTCGGCCTCGGTGACGGCGCCCTCCGGGCGGTCCACGAACTGCTGTTGGACGCCGCTCCACTCCTCGGTGTAGTGGCGTCGGCGTTCGGGCAGCAGTTCCTTGATGTCGAGCTGGTCGTGCCGTTCCTCGCGGGCGCGCAGGTCGCGCTCGGCGGCCCGCCTCCCGCCCTTCTCCTCGACCGTGCGCTCGTACTCGGGCCCGAATTGACTGCGCAGGTGGCGTCGTCGCGCCAGCATCCACAGCATCAGGCTGAGCGCGAGCACCACGACCACCGCCACGACGATCACGACTATGAGCGTGTTTGCCGACATGTCCGGCCTCCGTTCCGGGGCCTTTGCGTGTGTGTTCACGCGGCTGCCCGCACTGCGGCCGGACAAACCCGCGCGCCCTCGAACGGCAGGGGCCACCGCGGGACCCGAACGCCGGGACCGGCTCCAGGCGGTCACGGTCCCGTGCGGATCGGCACCGCGTCCGGGTCCGCGTCCGCGACGCGGGCGGCCGCGGGCCGCAGGCACCCGCGAGCCGTTCACCGAGGCCCCGGCCTCCGGGCGCGGCCGGCCGCGAAGCGGTCCCGCCGGGCCCTGCGCGGCTCGGCCACCGTGACGACCCCGGCCCGCTCCGGACGGGCCGGCGCCCGGCGGGCGCGGCCGGTCCCGCGGTCCCCGGCACCCACGACGCCGAGCGTGATGAGAGAGGGCGTCCGTCCCTGCCCTCCCCGCCTCGGCGAGCGCCCGGAAGGCGCTGTCCGGCGCGGGGCCGGCCAGGCCGGATCAGCGGGACAAGACCGACCGGGCCCACTGCGCCGTGATCCGGGCGGCCTGCCCGGTGAGTGCGGTGACCAGGTCGTGGGCGCTGCGGGCCGCGGTCGTGCGCAGTACGGCGACGCTGATCTCCCGGGCCAGCGGCGGACCCTCCAACGGGCGGACGGCGAGGTCCTCGCGCGGCGCTCCGAGCGCCAGCCGGGGCACCAGCGCCACGCCGGTGCCGGCGGCGACGAAGCCCTGGACCACGGCGTAGTCGTCGCTGCGCAGCACGTGCACCGGTTCGAAACCGTGCTGCGCGCAGGCCCACGACAGCAGCCGGTCGCACGGATCGCGGGCGTCGGCCGCCCCCACCCAGTCGTCGTCGCGCAACTCCTCCAGCGGTACCCGGTCCAGCCGCGCACAGCGGTGGTCCTCGGGCATGACGAGCAGCAGCGGGTCGGTGAGCAGCGGATGGAGCTCGAACTCGTCCTCCAGGTCGAGCCGGTCGCCCGGCTGGGAGAACACGAGCGCGGCCTGGAGCTCCCGCGACCGCAGACCGCGCAGCAGGGCGGGCAGTTCCCCTTCGGTCAGCGAGACGTGGACCCCCTGCCGGTGCAGGGCCTTCACGGCGGGCGGCAGCAGCAGTGCTCCGGCGGTGGGGAAGGTGCCGATGTGCAGGGTGCGGGAGCCGTGCTCCGCCAGACCGCGCACCTCGCGCTCGGCGAGCTGCAACCGGGACAGGACCGCTTCCGCGTGCGGCAGCAGCGCCTCGCCCAGCTCCGTGAGCGCGGCGCCGCGCGGTCCGCGCCGGACCAGCCGGGCGTCGAAGTGCGCTTCGAGGACCGTCAGGTGGTGGGTGATCGTCGGCTGCGCGTAGTGCAGGGCGCGGGCGGCGCCCGCCAGCGAACCCTCCTGCGCGATGGCCCGCAGGACGAGGAGGTGACGGAGTTCGAGCATATAGACACAGTATGGAGGGTTACCGAGAACCACAGCATTCCTCGATGGGTCGGGCGCTGCCACGCTGACGGGGTGAACAGCACCGCACAGCTCCGCGCCCCGTACGCCGAGGCCCTGCGCTCCCACGCCGGGCAGGACTGGCTCCGGCTCAACGTCCCCGGGCACGCCGCCGACACCGCCGCCGCCTCATCCCTCGTGAGGGCCTTCGGAGCCGGTGTGCCGCTCCTGGACTTCCCGCCGCTGCTCGACGGGATCGACCTCGGTACGGACACCCCGATGGACGAGGCGCTGGCCCTGGCCGCAGCGGCGTGGGGCGCCCGGCGTACCTGGTTCCTCACCAACGGGGCCTCGCAGGGCAACCAGATCGCCTCGCTCGTCGCCGCGGCCCTCGGGCGCACCCTCGTCGTCCAGCGCAGCGTCCACTCCAGCGTGATCGACGGCCTGGTGCTGTCCGGGCTGGAAGCTGCCTTCGTCCACCCGTCCGTCGACACGGAGCAGGGCATCGCCCACGGGGTGACGGCGGCGGATCTGGCGGAAACACTCGCCCGGCATCCCGACGCGGCCGCGGCGTACGTGGTCTCCCCGAGCTATTTCGGCGCCGTAGCCGACATCCGCGCCCTCGCCGACGTGGCTCACGCCGCGGGCGTTGCGCTGATCGTCGACGAGGCCTGGGGCGCGCACTTCGGCTTCCACCCGGACCTGCCGGGCGGCGCGCTCTCGCAGGGCGCGGACCTGGTGACCTCCAGCACGCACAAGCTGGCCGGCAGCCTCACCCAGTCCGCGATGCTGCACCTGGGGCACGGCCCGTTCGCCGACGTGCTCGAACCCCTCGTCGAGCGTGCCCACCGCCTCGTGCAGTCCACCAGCGCGAGCGCCCTGCTCACGGCCTCCCTGGACCTCGCGCGGATGACCCTGGTGACCGGCCGTGACGCCATCGGGGACTCCGTCGGAGCGGCCGACAAGATCCGCGGAACGATCCGGGCCCTGGGCCGGTTCGCCGTCGTCAGCGACGGCTTCGGCCGGTTCCCCGACATCGCGGCGGCCGATCCGCTGCGGATCGCCATCGACACCCGCGCGGGCGGGATCCCGGGCCACGAGGCCCGGCGCCGGCTGGCGCGCGACCACCGGATCATGGTCGAGGTCGCCACCGATTCGGCGGTCGTCGCCGTGGTCGGGGCGGGTTCCCTGCCCGACGCGGACCGGTTCGTCGAGGCGCTGCACTGCCTGCCGTCCCCGCTCGACGGCGGCGCCGACGAACCGCTGCGGCTCTCCCTGCCCGAGCCCGGCCCCACGCGCCTCACCGCCAGGGAGGCGTTCATGGGTCCCAGCCGGCTGGTGCCGGCGGCCGAGGCGGTCGGCCTGATCTCCGCCGACACCCTGGCCGCCTATCCGCCGGGCATCCCCAACGTGCTGCCGGGCGAGGCCGTCACCGCGGAGACGGTGCGCTTCCTCCAGCGCACCGCGGCGGCGCCGGGCGGGCACGTCCGCGGCGCCGCCGACCCGGGCGTCACGCGTCTGCGGGTCGTCGGCTGAGGGTCCTCGGCTGAGGGGCGGGGGAGGGCGGGCCGTACGGAGCCGTCCCGGCGCCACCGCGCCTGCGCCGGGGAACGCCGTGGGCCCCGGCGGGCGGGGCAGGAGCCCGGGGTCCTGCCCCGCCCGGGGCCCGTCCGGCCGCCGAGGCGGAGGAGGCGGAGGAGGTTCCCGCTGCTCCGGCCCACCCCGCCCTCCGTGTCCCGTCGGGGATGCGCCTGCGCTGCCACCTCCCGTCCCGGCGTCACGAGGCCGCCCCGCCCGGACGCAGCCGGTCCGGAAAACGCCCTCGGACATCGCCCGCGGCGGCAGACTGGTGGTCCGAACGCCCGAGACACCGAGGAGCGAGCGTGCCCGTCCCGATCATCATCGACTGCGATCCCGGTCACGACGACGCCCTCGCGATCATGCTGGCGGCGGGCGACCCCGCCGTCGACCTGCTCGCGATCACCACCGTCGCCGGCAACCAGACGCTCGCCAAGACGACTTTGAACGCGCGCCGCGTCTGCACGGTCGCGGGCATCACCGGCGTGCCCATCGCGTCCGGCTGCGACCGCCCGCTGCTCCAGCCGCTGTTGGTCGCAGCCGACGTCCACGGCGAATCGGGCCTGGACGGGCCGCAGTTCCCCGAACCCACGGTGGACGCGGTCCCCGAGCATGCGGTGGAACTCATCCACCGCATCCTGACCACGCACCCGGAGCCCGTCACGCTCGTACCGACCGCGCCCCTGACCAACATCGCCCTGCTGCTGACCCGGTATCCCGAGGTGGCACCGCGCATCCGCGAGATCGTCCTCATGGGCGGTTCGACCGAGCGCGGCAACCGCACCCCGGCCGCGGAGTTCAACATCCAGACCGATCCCGAGGCCGCGGACATCGTCTTCCGCAGCGGTGTGCCGATCACCATGTGCGGCCTCAACGCGACCCACCAGGCGCTCGCCACCCCCGAGGTGCTGGCCCGGTTCGAAGGGCTCGGCACGGATCTCGGACGCGTCTGCGCCGAGCTGATGACCTTCTTCGCCTCCACCTACCGCCGGCTCTGGGGCTTCGCGAGTCCGCCGCTGCACGACCCGGTCGCGGTCGCCCGCGTCATCGATCCGGCCATCGTGGGCTGCGTTCCGGCGGGCGTGGTCGTGGAGCTGCGCGGGCAGTACACGCGCGGTGCGACGGTCGTCGACCTCCACCGGTCCCTGGACCTCCCCGTCAACGCGCAGGTCGCGGTGGCCGTGGAGACCGAGTTGTTCTGGGACCGGCTGCTGGCCGCCGTGGCGAGGCTCGACTCGCGTACGACGTGACCGCGGCGACCGCGTAGCCGGATACCGCTCTAGGCATGTACATGCTGGGGCACAATGCGGGACGTCAACGACGATTGCGGGCAGCGTGGCCCTCACCCGTTCCGCACGGGACGGCGTCCGGGATCCCGCGGTGCCACCGGTTCGGAGAGGCGTGGTTTGTCGGTGGGCTCCTTACCGATACGGCGGTTACGGGCACTGCGGGGGACGACGGGAGTGGGGTCGGGCCTTCAGCGCGCCCAGTCCTTCATGATCCTGACCACCCTGCTCTACCGGGGAAGCCACCTGACGGTCGGGGTCCTCGCGGTGGCCCAGCGCCGCAGCGATCTCCCGCTGCAGTACACGGGCCTCGCCGCCGCGCTGGGCATGAGCGCCCTGGGATACGGCGCGGCCCTGCGGCGCGGCTGGTTCGGCCGCTGGCACGTCTGGGCCGACGTCCTGGTCACCGGCTGCGTGCTGCCGCTCGTCCTCGTCGTGTGGGGCGGCGTGCGGGAGCCCGCCCTGCTCGGGTGGGCGATGCTGCTCGGCGGGTCGGCGAGCGCCGCCGCGGCCATCGCCCTGGAACGGTTCGAGGCCCTCGCCGCTGTCGCGCTCCTGGTGGTGACCCACCTCCTCGGCTACCGGCTGGTCGGCGCGAGCCCCGCGGTCCTCGGCGGCCACGTCAACTCGCTGCTGTCGTCCGCCGTGATGGCCTGGGTCATGTGGTGGTACCTGCGCCGCCAGGGACGTCTCCTCGACGGGGCCAACGCCCGTGCGCTGGCCGCCGAGGCGCACCGGGCGCGCTACGCCGAGCGGCTGGAGCACCACCGTGCACTGCACGACACCGTCCTCGCCACGCTCACCACCCTCGCGGCCGGCGGGGTCGACGCCAACGCCCCCGAAGTGAGGCAACGGTGCGCCCGCGAGGCCGCGTACCTGCGCCGGCTCGTCCAGCAGACCGCCGACGAGGTCCACCACCGGGAGATCGGTGCCGCGCTCGAGGAGGCGGTCGGCTCGGTGGAGGGCCTGCAACTGCGGGTCACCGCCCAGTACCACGACCTGCCGAAGGTGCCGCCCGAGGTCGCCGCCGCGTTCGCGGACGCCGCGCGGGAGGCGCTCAACAACGTACGGCGGCACGCCGGCACCGGACACGCCTACCTCACCGCCACGCGGGACACCGACGGCCGTGGGGGAGCGGTCGTCACCGTGGTCGACCGGGGTCCCGGATTCGATCCCGAGCGGTGCGTGCCCGGCCTCGGGCTGCGCGGCTCGGTCCGCGGCCGGATGGCCGAGGTGGGCGGCCGGGCGACCGTGGACACCGCCCCCGGTGAGGGCGTACGGGTGGAGTTGCGGTGGCCCCGGTGATCACCGTCTCGGTGGTCGACGACGACCGGATGCTCCTCGACGGCATGCGCGCCTGGCTGGGAGGGGTCCCCGAGGTGCGGCTGGTGGCGACCGTCGCCACCGTCCGGGAGCTGCTCGGTCCCCCGGACGCGGAACTCCCGTACGGGCCGGGCGAGCCGCCGTACGACCCGCCCGACGTGGTCCTCCTCGACCTCGCGCTGCGGGACGGCTCCACCCCCGCCGACAACATCCGGCGACTGCTGGACTCCGGAAGCCGGGTCCTGATGATCAGCACCGTCCCGGACCGCTCGCGGATCATCGAATCGCTCCGGGCCGGCGCCGACGGCTACCTGACGAAGGACAACGACCTGCCGACGCTGGTCGCCGCGATCAAGGACGTCGCGGCGGGCCGGGGGGCCCACTCCGTGGAACTCGCCTTCGCCTGCGCCCACGACACCGGTTCCTCCCGTCCCCGGCTCTCGCCCCGGGAGCGGCAGATCCTGCTCGACTACGCCTCCGGGCTGACCCTGAAGTCCGCCGCCCGGCGCGCGGGCATCACCGTCTACACGGCCAAGGACTACCTGGACCGGGTCAAGGCCAAGTACCAGCAGGCGGGCCGCCCCGCGTACACGAAGCTCGACCTGGCCCGCCGGGTACGGGAGGACAGCCTCGACGGCAGCTGACCCGTCGGCGCAAGCCCCCCAAACGGACGGCTACAGGCGAGGGCCGCCGCTGCGTATCGTCGTCTCCGGCGGCGCCGAGAAAGGCCCGCCAGGGGTAGGGGGATGAGCCGGTGACCGACTTCTGGCCGACCTTGACGGACGACGCGCTCCGCACCGCGCCGGGCCCCGACGGCCGCCGTCCGAGGCGGGGGGAACTCATCGGCCGCGAAGCCGAGATGGGGCAGGTGGCGGCCGCGCTGGCCGCCGCCCGGTCGGGGCGGGGCGGAGCGGTGTTCGTCACAGGCGAGCCGGGGGTCGGCAAGACCCGGCTCGCCGCCGAGGCCGTCGTCGCCGCTGCCCGGGCGGACATGGTCACCGCGCAGGGACGGGCGAGCACAGTGGGCTCGCCCGTCCCGTACCGGCCGTTGGTCGAAGCGCTGTTCTCGCTGGCCCGCACCGGCCTGCTGCCGGAACCGGACGAACTGGGCCGCTACGGGCCGGTCCTCGCGCACCTGCTGACCGACTCCGGGGACGCCGGAGCCGCCCCGTCCCACCTCGTGGTCGCCGAGGCGGTGCTGCGCCTGGCCGGCGTCGTCGGACGCCGGCGGGGCTCTCTGCTCGTCCTCGACGACCTGCACGACGCCGACGCCGGGACCCTCGCGGTCGTCGAGTACCTGCTGGACAACATCGGTCAGCAGCCCGCCGTGCTCCTGCTCACCGCGGGGCGCGCATCGTGCGTGGCGACCGAGCTGGCCACGCGGGCCCGCCAACGCGGGGCGGCGGCGATCCTCGACCTGCGCCCCCTCGACCGCCCCGGCGTGCGCGGCCTCGTCGCGGCGGAGCTGGGGCTCGCTCCGGCCGCGGTCGGATCCGAGCTGGTCCACCGTGTGCTGCGCGGCAGCGCCGGAATCCCGTTCGTGGTCAAGGAGCTCGTCGGGGACCTCGCCGGCGGCAGCCGGGCGCCGTCCGTCCCCTCCGCCGTCCCGCCCGCCGTCGCTGACAGCGTCAGGCGCCGGGCCGAGCGGCTCGGCCCGGCCGGCCGGGAACTCCTGGGCATGGCGGCCCTGTTCGGACACCGCTTCCCGCTCCCGGTGCTGCAGCGCGCGCTCGGCTGCGACCCCGGGGACCTGTCCGCGATCCTGCGCGCGGGGGTCGCGTCGTACCTGATCGTGCCGGACGGGCCGAGCGCGCAGTGGTACGCGTTCCGGTACGGGCTTGCGGCGCGGGCCCTGCTGGACGACCTCGGACCGGGCGAGCGCGCCGGGTACGCGTCGAGGGCGGCGCGCGCCCTGACCGAGCTGCACCCGGGGCTGCCCGGAGCGTGGTGCGCGCACGCCGCCGGGCTGTACGGGCACGCGGGCGACACGCCCGAGGCCATCCGCCTGTACTGCGAAGCGGCCGGGCGGGCGATGACCGGGGGCACGGTGGAGCGCGCGGTGGCGCTGCTGACCCGCGCGCACCGTCTCGTCGACCCCGGTACCCCGCCCGAACTGCACGCCACGGTGCTGGAGCAGATGCTGGAGGCCGTGACCTGTTCGGCCCGGTTCGACCTGGTACCCGCGCTGGCCGTCGGCATCGAAGCCCTGGGCGGCGACCACGGCGTACCGGCCCAGCGCCGGGCCGGGCTCCACGCACGGCTGGCCGGCGTCGCCACCCTGATGGGCCGGCCCGCCGAGGCCCACCGGCACGTCGACATCGCCCGCTGGCTGCTCGGCGGTCACCCGGCCCCCGCCCACGCCGCCCTCGTCGACCTCGCCGCGGCGCAGGTGGAGCTGAGCCGGTTCGCGCCCGACCGGCTGTCCACCGCCGCCGGGTTCGCCCGCCGGGCGGCGGACGCGGCCCAGCGAGCCGGTCTGCCGACCGTGGCCTGCAGGGCTCTGCTGGTGCTGGGGGAGCTGGCCTGGGAACGGGACGAGCCGACCGCGACGGCACACTTCACACGGGCTTGCGCGCTCGCCCACGCGCACCGGCTCCCCGTACAGCAGGTGTCCGCCGAGACGTACCTGGCCAGGATCGCGGCGCGGCGCGACGGCCGGCCGGACCGTATCGAGCAGGCCCGGCGGGAGGCCCTGCGGACGGGCGTGCTCCCCCTGGCGCACGAGACCGGCTCCGTCCTCGCGCTGGACCAGATCCAGCGGTGCGAGTTCGAGGCGGCCGCAGAGCGGATCCGCGAGGGCGTGGCCGAGGCGACGCGGCTGAGACTGGGCCGGGCCCTGTCCGTGCTGCGGCTGGCCGAAGCGGTGCGCTGCGCGCACCAGGGGCGGCGCGCCGAGATGCAGGAGGCGCTGGACCGGCTGGCCCCGCTCATCGACGCCGCGCCGGGCCTGCGGTCCTTGTCGTACGGGCTGGCGCGGGCGTTCTGTTCGCTGCTCGAGGAGAAACACGAGGCCGCCGAGCAGGAGTTCGCGCAGGCCCTCGCGTACGACGCGGAGAATCCGGCGACCGGCGAGTTCGGCAAGCACGGGGTCGTCCTGCTGCTCGGCGTGCTGGCCGGGCGCATGGGCCGGGGCCACCACGCGGGCGTCACGGAGGCCGACGTCAGCGCCACCCGCTGGAACCGCCAGTTCGTCGGCCTGGCCCACGCCGTACTGCTGGGCCGCGAGGGCCGCTCCGGCGAGGCGACGGCCGCCGCGGGCGCGGCGCTGGAGGCGGCCGGGCCCTATCCCATGGCGCGCCACCTGTGTCTGCGTCTGGTCGCGCGGTCGGCGTACGAAGACGGCTGGGGCGCGCCGGTCGACTGGCTGCGCGAGGCGGAGGAGTATTTCCACGGAGCAGGCCTCCAGGCGGTCGTCGGCGCCTGCCGGGGGCTGCTCCGCGGGATGGGCGCGCCGGTCCGGCAACGGCGCACGGGCACCGAGCAGGTGCCGCCGGACCTGCGCCGGTGCGGGATCACCGTCCGCGAGTTCGAGGTGGCCCGGCTGCTCGCCGAGCGCATCGGCAACAAGGACATCGCCGGCCGGCTGCACATCTCACCGCGCACCGTCGAGAAGCACGTCGCGAGCCTCCTGCAGAAGACCGGCCATCCCAACCGGACGGCCTTCGCCTCCGCCGCCCGAGAGCTGGTCATGCGCCGCGTCTAGAGCTGTCGGACAGCGCGGGCGTCCCCGCCAGGGTCGCCACCCGGTCGAAGAGGCCGTCGATTTCCTCGTCCCCGTGGTGCACGACGAGGAGGGCGCGCCCCCCGGTCCGCTCCCGCAGGCTGCGCAGCACCAGGTCCCTGCCCTCGTCGTCGAGGTTCGAGAACGGTTCGTCGGCGAGGTACACGTCCGCGTCCTCGCACAGGAGCGCGGCGACCGCGGCCCGCTGGCGCTGGCCGGACGACAGCTCCGAGGGCAGCTGGTCGGCCAGGGCGTCCAGGCCCATCGAGGTGCGCAGCCGCTCGTCGGAGACGAGGTCGCGCACCGGCAGCGGGGGCAGGTTCACCGGAGCGGTCAGGCTCGCCACCCGGGGCGGCAGGACCACCGCCCCGGTGTCCGGGGCGAGCGTCCCGGAGATGATGTGCAGGAGCGTGGTCTTTCCGCAGCCGTTGGGGCCGCGGAGCAGCACGTGCTCGCCGGCGCGCAGCTCGAACCCGTCGATGGACACCTCGGCGCCGTCGCCGTACCCGACCCGGGCCCCGCGGACCAGCACCAGGGATCCTTCGTCGTGGTACGGCGTCTCCCGCGAGCCGCGCAGGGTCTCGATCCGCTTGAGGACGGCCGAGCTCCGGCGGACCTGCGGAATCATGTTGACGAGGTCGAAGATGCCGGTGACGGCCCGCCACAGCGAGTTCACGAACGCCAGGAAGCTGCCGAAGGACATCCTGCCCGAGAAGACGAAGAAGGCTCCGATGACCATCGACGCCGTGTCCGACAGGTTCATCACCAGATCGCTGAGGGTCCGTTGTTTCAGCGACAGCCGGTAGTTGACGAAGGTGATGCCGAGGAAACCGCGCAGCGCGTCCTGGTTCGCCGCGCGGGTGCCGGGCAGCAGCGACGGCAGGCCGCGCAGCGCGTGGAAGGACTCCAGCGTCCGGGTCAGCTTGTTGATGTACCGCGCCTCCGCCTCGCGTTCGGGCTCGGTGTTGTCCTCGATCCGCCTGGCCATCCGGTTGCTGACGAGCACCAGCGGCGGAACGATGACCAGCAGGATGAGGCTGGCCTGCCAGGACAGGTAGAGCAGCACGCCGAGGAAGACGACCGAGGCGACCGCCTGCCGGGCGATGCGGATGCAGACGTCCACGGCCGGCAGGACGCCTTCGGAGACGTCGTTGTGGATGCGGCTGACGTAGGAGGCGTTTCCCGCCTCCGACACCTTCCGGCCGTCCAGGGCGAGCGTGCGGCCCAGCAGCTCCGTTTCCAGGACCAGCGTGAACGCGTTCTCGTACCGCTTGCGCCACCAGGACACCCAGTAGCCCGCGAGGTTGAGGGTCAGGCCGAGCAGCAGGTAGCAGCCGCCGAGGACGAGGAACCTGCGGAAGTCCGCGGTCAGGATCGCCTGGTCGAACAGGGCCTTGAGCAGCAGCGGGTGCAGCAGGGCTTCGAGCCCGCCCGCGGCCGCCTCGGCGGCCAGGATCACGACGAACCGGGCCCGGTGACCCCGAAGGGTCCGCCACAGATGGTTCACGGTGCCGCCTCGTCCAGCAGGAAGTCGGCCGGACCGCCGCTGTTCACGCGATGGAGCACCCGCAGCACGCCCGCGGATCCGGTCAGGTAGTCGGTGGAGCAGCGCAGCAGGCCCTCGCCGGGGACGCCCAGCAGGGTCCGCCCGTCGCGGCGCGGCACCGCGAAGTGCTCGGCGGGCTCGAACAGGAACACCTTCCGGACGAAGTCCAGCTGGCGCAGCGCGGTGTCGCGGTACGAACGGTCCCCGGTGAACCGCGCCGCGTCCAGCAGCGCGTCGGCGACCCCGCTCATCCCGAAGGCGTACCCCGGCAGCACCGCGTGCCCGACGTCCAGCCCGCGCAGGACCGTTCGCGCGGAATCGAAGTCGCCGTAGCGCAGCAGCACCTGCGCCACACCGGCGGACCCCACCTCGATGTACGGCTCCATGGTCCCTTCGTGCTCGAACATCACCGGGCTGCCGTCGACACCGGCGTCCAGCGGCCTGGCATGGGCCATCTCCCAGGCGAGCGCCTCCCGCCCGACCTGCAGGAAGCGCTCCTCTCCCGTGACCTGGTGCGCCCGCAACAGGAACATCGCCACACCGGCCTGGCCGAAGCCGAGGCCCGTCAGCGGTTCCCCGGTCGCGAATGCGGATCGCCAGTGGGCCCGCCCGCCGTCACGCCGGGCCCGGTCGCACAGCGCACGCGCGCAGTCCCGCGCGGCGGTGAGATCGCGCGGGTCCCGGCTGCGCAGGAAGAAGTGCAGATTGGTCATCCCCAGCCCGGCGAGGCCGTAGTAGAAGGTGTGGTCACCGGTCTCGGGCGCGCGCCGGTTGGCGTGTGCCAGCAGTTCCCTGGCCTCGGCCCGCAGCCCGAGCGAGTCGGCCGCCCACGCGATGCCGGCCAGGCCGCTCATGAGCCCGTCCGGGTACCCCGCCACGTCGATGCCGGCCAGCTCCTCGCGCAGCCAGTTCCGCCATTCGGGCCGGATCGGGACACCGGAGGCGCCCAGCGACCACAGGACGCCGCTCGCCCCGAATCCGAGGCTCAGCGGGTTGGTGACGTGCGCGAACGGGTCTACGGGGAAGAGCGTGGGCCGGTCCGTGTCGGCGACGGCGTCGACGAACGCGGCCACCCCGGCCTCGGCCTCCACCAGCCCGAGCCGCTCCTCGACGACCGGCCGCGGCGTTGCGGCCGTCACCTGTCCGAGCAGTTCCTCCTCGTCGTCCAGGGCTTCGAGCACCTCGTCGAGGGTGATCCGCGCCCGGGCCAGGTCGGTGAGCAGCCGGTGGATCCGCTCCGGCCAGCCCAGGCCGTCGATGAAGATCTGGTACGTGTCGAGGACGTCCTCGCGCAGGTACGACATCGCGGCGATCGGAAAGATGAAGTACGCCATGGTGTTCGCCAGGCCGTACAGGTCGCCTTCCGTTCCGAACGCCTTGAAGCGGCTCCGGGACAGGCTGAAACCCGGTGTGAAGAGCTCGACCGGCTTCTCCAGCGGCGCCTCGCCCTCGCCCTCGCCCGCGCCGTCGCGCTCCCCGTCGTCCCCGGCCAGCCGGCACGCCTCCAGGTCGACGATGGTCACCGCGTACGTGTCGGGATCGATGAGCAGGTTCGCGGGGGTGAAGTCACCGAGGATCACCTGACGCTCGTGGGCGGCCCGGATCGCACGCGCCAGTCCGCGGAAGACGGCGATGAAGATCTTCAGGAACTCCCGCGACTGCTCGGCGCCGGACCCCGGCCGCGCGAGCGGGTTGCGTTCGAGCAGGACCGAGCGGATGTCGGAGCCGTCGACGAACTCCTCGGCTATGTAGTGGTGCTCCCAGTGCCGGAACAGGGCGATCGGGGCCGGATACGCGCCGACGTCGGCCAGCCGGTTCAGGAACGTCCACTCCCGGGCGAGGATGTCCACGGCGTCGTGGTCCTGGCGCGGGTTGATGTTGGTGTGCGGACGGGCCTCTTTGAGCACCACGGGCCGGTCGTCGTCCGCCGTGTCCTCGGCCGTGTACACGCCGCCGCTGTTGGAGAACTGGAGCGCACCGGTCACCCGGAAACGCCCCCCGAGCAAACCGTCGTCCTCGGCGTCGTCGGCGGGCTTCCAGTCGGTGAACGGCCAGGGCACCCACCACGGTTGGGCGTACCCGGGGCGCCGGTCGTCGGGGACGGTTCCGTCCGGCCCGAGGATGTGCGGCACCCGCCGGCCGAGGACGTCGACGGTGTGGGTCGCGAGGAACTGGCCGTACCGGAAGTAGAGCGCCTTGTTGTCGCGGTACCGCAGGTCCGACAGGACGTAGGCGCCCTCGGCGCCCTCCAGGACGCCGGCCAGGCCGGCCATGCACGACCGGAACGCGTCGTCGTCACGCGGGTAGACGGTGACGAGCTTGCCGCCGCTGCCCCGGGACATGGCCTTGGAGTTGAGCATTTCGAAGACGTTGAGGTCGAGGGCGATCTTGAAGTCGATCCCGCGCGGCACGAGGTACCCGATCACCGAGGCGGCGACCTCGTGCACGTTGCGCTGACTCGCCGATACGTGGATCTTCCAGCCCTGGGCCGGCAGGTCCGGGTCGTGCCGGTGGCTCCACCAGATGCCGCTGCGGACGAACCGCGCCCGCACCCCCTCGTCGAGACCGGCCAGGAAGTGGTCGGCCCTCGGCTCGTAGGAGACGTCGAGAGGGTCGAAGAACAGCGTGTCGTTCCAGGCGAAGAGGAATCGGTAGACCCATCGTTCGTTGCGCATCTCAGCCTCTGTGTTCGGACGGGGGCCGCCGGCGGCAGCGGTGGTGAGAACGGCGGGATCCGTGCGGGGACGGGGTGTCCCCGCACGGATCGCCATGGGTCACACCGGCTTGGTGGAACAGCAGCTGCTGCTGCTGCTCGTCAGGCTGACGACAGCGGTGCTGTTGTTCGAGGTGCGGGGCGCCAGGTTCTGAAGCTTGAGCACGCTCATGCGGATCACCTCCTCGGTGGTCGAGTGCGCGGTACGCGCAGCAGGATTCGGGTCCTACCGGCCGATCGGCATGCCCGAGTCAACGCCATGCACCTGACATGCACATGGGAGTTCGGCCCCCATGATTCGGGCACGCCGCACCCAGGCGAGGGCCTGCCCCGGCGGGGGTGAATGGTGGTGGTCGCAGCGACGGTCGGCTGTCACATACTGTGGAAATGCCGGATATTCCCGTCTCCCGCATCCTTCTGTGGAGAGACGGCCGCAGCCGGCGGGCGCCGCCCCCGGAAGGAGCCGCCACCGTGGCCGGACCGTATGCCCCACGGCGCCGGTTCGCCGTGCCGGGCTGGATGCGCAGGTACACGCCGCTCCTGGGCCGGCTCCTCGAACAGCTCACGGCCGTCAACGTGCTGGACTGCGCCACCCGGCTGGCGGCGCAGGCCTTCCTCGGCGCGATCCCCGCCATCTTCGTCATCGGCGCGGTCGCCCCCGACTGGGTGCAACAACAGCTGGTCTCCACGATCAGCACGACCCTGGGCCTGACGGACCCCGCCCTGGACGGGGTGCGCACGGTGTACGACGCCGGCAGTGCCACGGCCGTCGCGAGCACCGGGGCCGTGGGTGTCGTGGTGACGCTGCTGTCCGCCACCGCGTGCAGCCGCGCCCTGCAGAAGACGTGCGAGCGGTCGTGGCACCTGCCCAAGGCCGGAGCCCGGCTCGCCGCCTGGCGGTGGTTGGCCTGGCTCGCCGTCTGGCTGACCGCCCTGGTCTTCCAGGGACCGATCCAGACCGCCTTCGGCGTCGGCCGTACCCTCGGCGCCGTGATCGCGCTCGTCAGCGGCACACTGCTGTGGTGGTGGACCCAGCACCTGCTGCTCGGTGCCAGGGTGCCGTGGCTGCCACTGCTGCCCGGCGCGGTCCTCGTCGCCGTCGGCGCGCAGGTGGTCACCTGGGGTTCGAGGTACTACGTTCCCCGCGCCGTGGAGCACAGCCTGGAGCAGTTCGGCGGCCTCGGGCTGGTCTTCGTCCTGCTGTCGTGGCTGATCGGGTTCTTCGTCGTCGTCACGGTGGCCATGTCCCTGGGATACGTACTGGCCCACGAGCCGCACCCGGCGCGCTGGCTGGGTACTCCCGCCGACGGGCCCGAAGGGGCGGGCGCCCGGCGGTGACCCGGCGGGAGGCCAGGCGGGAGGCCAGGCTTCTCCGGACGGCGGGACCCGGCCCGCGGTGGCCGCGACGACGCCGTCCGGCCCGGGCAGGGGGCCATGACGCGCTGCGGCCGGGCGGCCGTCGAGCGGACCGGGGCAGGAGCACCGAGGACGACGGCCGGGCTGCCCGCCGGGCAGAGGGCGTCGAGGCTGACGCGGACCCGTCCGGTCACCGGGTCGAGGGCCGCGGTGGGGCCTCCTGCCTCCGGGAGCGGGAGCGCGCGCACCGGCGGCCGCGGAACCGGCCACGGCCCGAGGGTTGTCCCGTGTCCCCGGTGGGCCGGCGCACGGCGTCCGGTGCCGTGCGCCGCAAGGCGGAGGGGCGCGCTCGTGCCGGGCGTGTTCGAGCGTTCGGACAGCGTGCACGGCGCGCGGAGCCGACCGGCGTCCGGAGCCCGGAGCCCGGAGCCCGGGTCGCGGACGCCGGCGGCGTCGCGACCGCCCGCGGAAGAGCGGGGCCCGGGGTACGGGGGCCCCGGTTTCAGGGGCGGACGGCGGCGTGTTCGAGGACCGCGCGGACCTCCGAGGTGATGGCGCTCTCGTTGCGCTCGAACTCGGGGCCGGTCAACGCCTGCGGGTCCGCCGGCAGGCCGGTCAGCACGGGGGTGTGCAGATGGCCGCCCGGGAGCTGCGGGGCGAGCTCACCGCGCAGCCGGTTGGAGCGGTAGGCCACCTCGTTGGACAGATAGCCGCCTCCGCCGCCCGCCACGGCCCGCGACCCGGCAGTCGGGCCGTCCTCCCGGTCGACCGGAGCCGTCCCGCCCGCCGGTATCTCGGTGACGGCGGAGTTGAGCAGCACCGGGTACGGCGCCTGGACGGCGCCCGTCACCGCGTCGGCGGGGAGGGTCGTGCGGATGAACTCCGGCCCCGCGCCGAGGCCCGGGGCGGTCACCGGATGCGTGCGGGTCCCTCCGGAGAGGGCGCCGGCGTTGTCGGGGTAGGGATCCGCCGACCGGGACCGGCCCGCCCACGCCTCCAGGGTGAAGATGCCCGGATAACCCTGGCTGACGGTCGTGATGAGGTCCGCCGATCCCAGGCCGCCGGCCGTCAGGCGCGGGGTGAACGCGCGCTCCACGATGCCCGCGTCGAAGTCGGCGTACCGCACGGGGAGGACGACCGCGCGGATCTCGGCCGTACTGCCGTCGGCGAGGGTCACGCGCCTGCCGTTGAGCTGGAGGGCGGCCGAGCCGGACGGGTTGGCGCGGCGGATCTCCGCGTCGAGGCCGAACGGGTCGAAGCCGCTGATGAAGACGCGCCGCACGCCGGGCCGGCCGGTGAAGCCGTTGTCCGTGAGGCCGCGGGAGGCGTCCTCGAAGCGGGCGCGCAGCGCGGGACGGTCGACCGCGAATCCCGGTTCCCAGCGGGCGAGCGAGGCGGTCATGGCCAGCCGCGCCCAGTACAGCGGCCGGTCGTCGCCGGTCGCGAGATCGCCGCCCGGCCGGAGCCCCTGGGCCCGCCGTACGGAGGCCTGCCACAGGGCCTCGCCCCACCCGTCGAGCAGTCGGGCGGCCTCGGCGGGCCCCCGGACACCGCACAGCGCGGCGGGGAAGCGCCGCACGAAGCTCGTCAGCCCGGCCCGCTCGACGAGCGCCGACGTCCTGGGATCGGCGAGCCGTGCCTGTTCGGAGTCGAGGGGCGCGGCGGCGGAGGTGGCGCAGGAGACACCGTCAGCCGCGTGCGCGGGGGCGGCGATTGCGGTCGGAAGGAATGTGGCGAGGAGTACCGCGGCCGTCGCGGCACGACGTAAGAGGATCATGCGATGTGACATTATATAGCGTCCGCCAGCCCCACCAGGCACCTTTTGCCCAGGTGACCTCCGAGGGACACACGCCCCATTCATTCCTATAATGGGATCAACGCCTCCCATCGTCCTGCCGGTGCGTCACGCGGAGGTTCCATGGCCGGTTTCACCGTCCACCTGGACGAACACGCGGGGCCCGCGTCCACACACGCGCTCGTCATCGGGGTCGGGGCGTACGAGCACCTGGACGGCGGCCCGTCTCCGACGGACCACCCGGGCGCCGTCGGAATGCGGCAGCTCTCCTCACCGCCCCGCTCGGCGCGCGCGTTCGCCACCTGGATGATCGACGAGTACCACGACAGGGGCAGACCGCTGGGGAGTCTGGCCCTCCTGCTGAGCGAAGCGGCTCCCGCCCCCTTCGTCCACCCGAAGACGCACGACGCGCACGGCGTGGAAACGGCGACCATCGACAACATCGTGGCCGCCGTCACGGAGTGGAAGGCCCGGGGCGACCACGACCAGGCCCGGCTGGTCTTCTACTTCTGCGGCCACGGAATCTCGCTGGGTGTCGACACCTCCCTCCTGGCGGCGGACGTGTTCGCCGACCGCGACAGCCCGCTGAACGGCGCACTGCACTTCGAGGCCCTGACGAGAGGCCTCAACAACTGCCGGGCCGCCCAGCAGGTCTTCTTCGTCGACGCCTGCCGGGAGGGCTCCGACGCACTCGTCCGCCAGGTGGGCACGGACGCCCTCGGGCGGGTCCCGGTCGCGGGAAACGTACGCCCCGGCGGGTTCGTCCCGCGCGAACACGCCGTCATCTACGCCACCCTGCACGGCGCGGAGGCCGTCGCACGCGCCGGGGGCGTCAGCCTGTTCACCGACGCGCTGCTGCGGAGCTTCGACGGCGCGGGGAGCGAGAACACCGAAGACAGCGTCTGGCGGGTGACCACCGCCACCCTGCTGCACGCGACCGTCCGTTTCATGCGGGAGCCCTCGTTCGCGGGATCCCTCGTGGGGGCCTCCGTACCGGTCAGCAAGGAGTCGTTCGACTTCGACTTCCACGAGCTGCGGGGCGACCCGGTCGTCCCGGTGTACATAGGCTGCAAGGACCCCACGGAGAACGCGCGGGCCGAATTCGTCTGCCGCCACCCCGAGCAGGCGGAGCGCCGGCGCCCGCCGCCCGCGCCCGGCGACGAACCCGACCTTCGCGAGTGGGCCCTGTTCCTGCCGTTCGGGCGGTACGAGGCCGAGGCCGTCCTCGGTCCCGAGGACGTGCGCACGAAGGAACTGGACGCCCGCCCACCCCTGTTCCGCATCGGATTGGCCCGGCCGTGAGCACCGGACTCGCCGTCAGGCTCTTCCTCTCGTCCGCCGGGGAGCCCAACGACGCCGTGATCGTCGGTGACATCCGCTCCGCCGACCCCGGGGGAGCGTCCCGGCTCAACATCCTCATCCCCTGCGGGAGTTCGCCCCGGCCCGCGTCGTACCCGGTGACGCCGGGGCGCTACGTCGTATCGGCGGCGCTGCCGTCCGGGCTGGTGCTGACGGAGAACGCCGTGGCGGTGGAGGGCCAGGAGACGCCGGTGGACTTCGCCATGACGGACTCGCCGTACGAGACGCACTCCTGGCAGTACCTCATGGGCAACATCGAGCCGGACCGCGTCTACCACGGCCCGGCCGAGGTCCCGCTCGCCGAGTCGGTCGCCTCACGGTCCATGGTCGCCAGCGCCGCCGCGCCGGACGGTGTCGCCTCCGCGGCGGCCGTCGACCTGACCGCGCTGGCCACCTGGATCGGGGACGCCGCCCCGGCGAGCTGCTCCTTCGCGTCGATGCTGGCGCTGGGGCAGAACCGGACGGGGCCCCCGGTGGCCCGCGTGATCGCCCGGGGCGAGCCCCGCGTCCTGCCGGTGCCCGACGTGCGCGGGGAAGCGGTGTCGCCGCTCTACCGCTTCGGTCCCGACGGCCCCGTCGGTGCCCCCGGCGGACCCGTCGGCGAGCGGCAGTTCCTGGTCGTGGAGGCCGCCGGGTCCGTACGGCTGGCCACCCTCCCCCTGCCCTGGGGCACCACCGAGGCCGAGGTCCTGGTCAATCTGCGGCAGAGCCCGACCGGCAGCGCCGTCGCCGTCGCCGTGCGCGACCCGGCGGTCGGCGCTGGGCTCGCGTACATGGCCCAGGGCGCCCTGGACATGGCGGCCCGGCTCTTCACCGATGTCGAGGCCATGCTCTACTCCAAGTTCCAGAACCCGCTCGCGGCGGCAGCCGGGGCCTACGTGCTCATCGGCACCGACCATTCGGTGGGCGAGACGTACTGGGACCCGTGGCTGGACCGGCTGGCCGACTCCTTCCCCCGGATCGGCGACGGGGCGATCCTGCGGGCGGTGCGGCTGCTGCGCCGAGGCTCGCCGGACAGGGCGCGGGACGGGCTGATCGAGGCCTTCGACCGCGGCATCCCCTTCTACACGCTCGGGCTCGCCTGGCTCGTCGAGGGGCTCTCCGCCTTCCCCGATGACCCCGAGTGCGTACGCCGCCTCGACGAGGCGCGCCGGCTGTCCTGGCTGGCCGACATGCGCGAGCCGTTCCTCATTCTCGATCTGCGGCAAGGGAGTGCTCGATGATCCGGCTCAGGATGCTGCCCGCGGAGGACGGCGACTGCCTGCTCCTCGAATACGGCAACGACGAGTTCGTCCGGCGGATCCTCTTCGACGGCGGACGGCACGGCACCTACGGGCGGATCAAACCACTGCTCGCCGGGCTGGACGGCGGCCGGATCGACGTGCTCGTGGTGACGCACGTCGACCAGGACCACATCCTCGGCGTGCTGGCGATGCTCGCCGACCTCGATCGGCCGGTGGAGTTCGGGGACGTGTGGTTCAACGGCTTCGATCACCTCCACGACCGCGAGGTGCTCGGCGCGGTGGACGGAGAAGAGCTCACCACCGCGCTCATGACCCAGCACCTCCCGTGGAACGAGGCCTTCGGGGGCCGCAGCATCGAGGTGGGCCACCCGCTGTCCTGGTTCGACGACGGATCCACGATGGAGGTGCTGGCGCCGGACCGCCGGCTCCTGGAGTCGCTGATCACGACGTGGAAGACCAAGTGCGAGGAGGCCGGTCTGATCCCGGGAGTGGATCCCAAGGAGAGGGAGCCGGTGGCCGGCGTCGAACACTTCGGCCCGGTCGACGTCGGCAAACTGGCCGCGACGCCGTTCAACCGGGACGGCTCCCCGACGAATCCCACGAGCATCGGCCTGCTGTTCGAGTTCGAGGGCACCCGCATCGTCTTCACCGGCGACGCGGACGACCCCCGTCTGGTGGCCTCGCTCCGGCCGCGCGCCGAAGCCGAGGGCGGGCGACTGCGGATCGACGCCCTGAAGGTCGCCCACCACGGCAGCGCCAGGAACCTCTCGAACGAACTCCTCGGCCTCCTCGACTGCGGCCGCTACCTGATCTCCACCAACGGAAAGATCCACGGCCACCCGGACGACGTCGCCATCGCCCGGATCCTCAAGCACGGCGGGCAGACGAAGGACCTCTTCTTCAACTATCGCGAGCGGGCCGCGAACTGGGAGCTCACCGGCCTGAAGGAGGAGTTCGGATACCGCGTACTGGCCCCCGGGCCGGCCGACGAGGACGGCTTCCTCACCGTCGACTTCTGACCTGCTCCGCCTGCCCGGGGACGACGCGGACGGGACGACGACCCCCGCAGAGGCCGGCGATCACCGCGAGCGCGCCGTGGGGTGACCCTGCGGGGAGATCCCCACGCCGGAGGTCCCCGCCGGGGAGGTTGTCCACAGGCGCGGGAGGACGGGGCGGGGGTGTCGGCGGGTGCCGTTAGGCTTCGTGAATGGCCCTTCCCGACGCTTCCCCCGAGATCTCCGACGCCCTGCAGACGCTCCACCGCGTCTTCGGTTACACCTCCTTCCGCGGCGAGCAGCAGGAGATCATCGAACAGGTCGTCGGCGGCGGCGATGCCCTCGTGCTGATGCCGACCGGCGGTGGAAAGTCGCTCTGCTACCAGATCCCGGCGCTCGTCAGAGAAGGCACGGGCGTCGTGATCTCGCCCCTCATCGCGCTGATGCAGGACCAGGTGGACGCGCTCACCGCCCTCGGGGTGCGGGCCGGATTCCTCAATTCGACGCAGGACCCGCATCAGCGGCAGGCCGTCGAGCAGGCCTTCCTCGCCGACGAGCTGGACCTGCTCTACCTGGCTCCCGAGCGGCTGCGCACCGAGGGCACGCAGCGGCTCCTCGACCGGGGCACGGTGGCGCTCTTCGCGATCGACGAGGCGCACTGCGTCGCGCAGTGGGGTCACGACTTCCGGCCCGACTACCTCGCGCTGTCCATGCTGCACGAGCGCTGGCCGAAGGTGCCGCGCATCGCGCTGACCGCGACGGCCACCGAGGCCACCCATGCCGAGATCGCGGCGCGGCTCGGTCTGGAGGACGCCCGGCACTTCGTCGCCGGCTTCGACCGGCCGAACATCCAGTACCGCATCGTCGCGAAGGACAAACCGCTGGGGCAGCTCCTGGAGCTGCTCCGGACCGAGCACGACGGGGACGCCGGAGTCGTCTACTGCCTCTCGCGGTCCTCGGTGGAGAAGACCGCGGCGTTCCTGGTGGAGCAGGGCATCGACGCCGTGCCGTACCACGCCGGGATGGACGCCCGCGCGCGTGCGGCGAACCAGGCGCGTTTCCTGCGGGAGGACGGGGTCGTGGTGGTGGCCACGATCGCCTTCGGCATGGGCATCGACAAGCCGGACGTGCGCTTCGTGGCCCACCTCGACCTGCCGAAGTCGGTCGAGGGCTACTACCAGGAGACCGGTCGGGCCGGCCGCGACGGCGAGCCCGCCACGGCGTGGCTGGCGTACGGCCTGCAGGACGTGGTCCAGCAGCGCAAGCTCATCGACGGTTCCGAGGGCGACGAGGCGCACCGCCGCTCACTGGCCATGCACCTGGACGCCATGCTGGCGCTGTGCGAGACGGTCGGCTGCCGCCGGGTCCGGTTGCTGGAGTACTTCGGGCAGTCGGGCGAGCCCTGCGGCAACTGCGACACCTGTCTGACGCCGGCCGAGACCTGGGACGGCACGGTCGCCGCGCAGAAGCTGCTGTCGACGGTGTGGCGGCTGGCGAAGGAGCGGCGCCAGAAGTTCGGCGCCGGCCAGATCATCGACATCCTGCAGGGGAAGAAGACGGCCAAGGTCATCCAGTTCGACCACGACGCGCTCTCGGTCTTCGGAGTCGGTTCGGACCTGGGCACCGCGGAGTGGCGGGGGGTCGTCCGGCAGCTGCTGGCGCTGGGCCTGCTGGCGGTGGAGGGCGACTACGGGACGCTCGTGCTGACGGACGACAGCGGCGAGGTGCTGGGAGGGCGCCGCAGCGTACCCATGCGCAAGGAGAGGGCGGCCGTCGGCCCGCCCCGCAAGGCGTCCGGGTCGCGCTCGGGGAAGGGCGCCCGCGTGCCCGTCGACCTGCCGGCGGCCGCCGTACCGGTCTTCGATGCCCTCCGCGCCTGGCGGGCCGCGACGGCGCGCGAGCAGGGCGTCCCGGCGTACGTCATCTTCCACGACGCGACGCTGCGGGAGATCGCGACGCGGCTCCCCACCACGGCCGAGGAGCTGGGCACGATCGGCGGGGTCGGCGAGGCCAAGCTCACCAAGTACGCCGAGGGCGTGCTCGACACGCTGGCGGAGTGCGACGCCCCCGGGGCCGACCCCGCGCTCCCGGCCGAGTCCGCCCCGCCGGCCGCGGCCGGCCCGGCCCTCGCGGCGCCCGCGCTGGTGGCCCGGCCCGCGGGTCGGCATGCCGACGAGCCGCCGGCCGACGAGCCGCCGTTCGACCTGGACGAGATGGACCCGCCGTGGGACGACTGGCAGTAGCCGGTCGCGGGGAGACGGCCCAGCGGGCTACGAGCCGGGCCGGGCCGAGCCGGGCCGGGCCCGGGTGGCCGTGGCCGCCGGTCCGGGCTACGTCGGCCAGGGTGTCGGGGACGGAGGCGTACGGCTCACCGTCCTGCCCATCGCGGCCGCCGTCCTGGCGAACCTCACGGCGTCGGCAACGGCCGCACCACCGAGGTCGTTGTTGAAGTACACGTACACATCCGCCTCGTCCGGCCAGCCGTCCGCGATGCGGTCGGCCCAGGACTTCAGGGCCTGGCGGCCGTAGCGCGGCGGCGGCTCGGCGATGCCGCCGTGGAACCGGACGTACCCCCATGACGCGGTCCGCCACAGGGGAGTCACCGGCCGGGACCACCGGTCCGCCCAGCACAGGGCGCTGCCGTGCCGCTCCAGCACCGCCCGCAGGTCCCGCTCCGCCTCCCACCACGAGGCGTGGCGCAGTTCGACGGCCACCCGGACCGCGGCGGGAAAGCGGCCGAGGCACGCGTCCAGTACCCCGACGTCCTCCCGGAAGGCGGGCGGCAACTGCAGCAGGACCGGCCCCAGCCGGTCGCCGAGGCCTGCCGCGCGTTCCATCAGCCGGTGCACCGGCTCCTCGGGGTCGCGCAGCCGTTTCAGATGGGTCAGGTAGCGGCTGGCCTTGACCGCCATGACGAACCCCTCGGGCGTCCGCTCCCGCCAGGACCCGAAGATCTCCGCAGTGGGAAGCCGGTAGAAGGCGTTGTTGTTCTCGACGGTGGCGAACTGCCGGGCGTACTCCTCCAGCCACAGCCGCTGCGGCAGCTCGGGCGGGTAGAGCACGCCGCGCCAGTCCTTGTACTGCCACCCCGAGGTTCCGACGAGCATGGGCATGCTCCGATCCCTGCCCACCGGCCTCGGGACCCCCGCCGACCCGTCGGCCGATTCCCCCACCTCAGCCGTGGACGCGGGCCATGTGGCCCCGCGGGCGATGAGGGCCACCAGCGCGAACACCGCGACCGTGGTGACGGTGAAGGCCAGGGCGCCCCTGAAACGCGAAGGGCCGCGAACGGCCGTGCCGCGCCGCCTTCAAAAAGGGAATCCCGCCGGATCCTCGCGAAGGGCGAGGATCCGGCGGGACTGACGACGTGGCCGACGCTGACGACGTGGCCGACCGGGACGTCGGGCTCAGACGAGGTCGAACCGGTCGAGGTTCATCACCTTGTCCCACGCCGCAACGAAGTCACCCACGAACTGCTCTCCCGCGTCCTCGGAGGCGTAGACCTCCGAGACGGCTCGGAGCTGGGAGTTCGAACCGAAGACGAGGTCGACCGCGGTGGCGGTCCACTTGACCTCGCCCGTGGCGCGGTCCCGGCCTTCGAAGACGTTCTCGGCCGAGGTCGACGCCTTCCACTCCGTACCCATGTCGAGCAGGTTGACGAAGAAGTCGTTGGTCAACGTCTCCGGCCGGTCGGTGAGGACACCGTGCGGGGACCGCTCGAAGCCGGTGTCCAGCGCCCGCATGCCGCCGATCAGGACCGTCATCTCGGGCGCGGTCAGCGTCAGCAGGTTGGCGCGGTCCAGCAGGAGGGTCTCCGGCGACAGCTTCTCTCCCGACTGGAGGTAGTTGCGGAACCCGTCGGCCCTGGGTTCGAGCACGGCGAACGTCTCCGCGTCGGTCTGCTCCTGCGAGGCGTCCGTGCGCCCCGGTGCGAACGGGACCGTGATGTCGTGCCCGGCGTTCTTCGCGGCCCGCTCGACGGCCGCGCACCCGCCCAGGACGATCAGATCGGCGAGCGAGACCTTCGTTCCACCGGTCTGTGACGCGTTGAAGTCCTGCCGGATCCGTTCGAGCTTCTCCACCACCTCGGCCACCTCGGGCAGGGCGTTGACCTCCCAGTCCTTCTGCGGCGCGAGCCGGATCCGTGCCCCGTTGGCCCCGCCCCGCTTGTCGGTGCCGCGGAAGCTCGCCGCCGACGCCCAGGCGGTGGTGACCAGCTGGGGAACGGACAGCCCCGTGGCGAGGATCCGCGCCTTGAGGTCGGCGATCTCCGCGTCCCCGACCAGTTCGTGATCGACCTCGGGCAAGGGGTCCTGCCACAGCTGCGGGGCGGGAACCCACGGGCCGAGGTAACGCGAGAGGGGCCCCATGTCGCGGTGCAACAGCTTGTACCAGGCCTTGGCGAACGCCTCCGCGAGCTTGGCCGGGTTCTCGTGGAAGCTCTTCGAGATCGGCGCGTAGACCGGGTCCAGCTTCAGCGAGAGGTCCGTCGTCAGCATCATGGGAGCGTGCCGCTTCGACGGGTCGTGCGCGTCGGGGACCGTGCCCTGGGCGGAGGGATCCTTGGGGGTCCACTGGTGCGCCCCGGCCGGGCTCGTCGTCAGCTCCCAGTCGTACCCGAACAGGTTGTCCAGGTAGCCGTTGTCCCACTTCGTCGGCTCGTTGGTCCACGCGCCTTCGAGCCCACTGGTGAGCGTGTCGACGCCCTTCCCGCTGCCGTACGAGTTCTTCCAGCCGAGGCCCTGCTGCTCGATCGGGCAGGCCTCGGGTTCCGGACCGACGTACTCGGGACCGACCGCGCCGTGGCACTTGCCGAACGTGTGGCCGCCGACGATGAGCGCGACCGTCTCCTCGTCATTCATCGCCATGCGGCCGAACGTCTCGCGGATGTCCCTGGCGGCGGCGAGGGGATCCGGGTTTCCGTTGGGGCCCTCCGGATTGACGTAGATCAATCCCATCTGCACCGCACCGAAAGGACCGGTGAGTTCCCTGTCGCCGCTGTATCGCTCATCTCCGAGCCACGTGCCCTCGGATCCCCAGAAGATTTCCTCGGGCTCCCAGATGTCCTCTCGCCCGAAGCCGAACCCGAACGTCTTGAACCCCATCGATTCCATGGCGCAGTTCCCGGCGAATACCAGAAGGTCGGCCCATGAGATCTTCCGGCCGTACTTCTGTTTGACCGGCCAGAGCAAACGGCGCGCCTTGTCGAGGCTCGCATTGTCCGGCCAGCTGTTGAGGGGGGCGAAGCGCTGAGCGCCGGAGCCGCCACCGCCCCGGCCGTCGGCGATGCGGTACGTACCCGCGGCATGCCAGCTCATACGGATGAACAGCGGCCCGTAGTGGCCGTAGTCGGCAGGCCACCAGTCCTGCGACGTCGTCATCATCTCGAAGACGTCCCGCTTCAGCGCGTCGACGTCCAGGGTCGCGAACTCTTGCGCGTAATCGAAGCTCTCACCCATCGGATTGGACCGAGGCGAATGCTGGTGGAGGACCTGGAGGTCCAGCTGATTCGGCCACCAGTCCCGGTTCGTCCTGGGGCGAGTCGACGCCGGGGCCGGGGAGGGGATTGCTGGGTTCTCGCTTTCGCTGCCGGACACGTCCGTCCTTCTTCCTGTCTCGGTGTTTCCGTCTGCTGGCTGCTTGCTCTTGACGCCGTCTGCTTTTCCGATTCGAGCACTGCGACCCGCGCCCGTAGCGCGCCGTGGCGGCGTTCCGTATGGTCGCGCACCGCGGACCGCGCGGCGACGAGAACACGCAGGGCGCCCCGCGTAACAAGCAGCCCGCCGCCCGGAAGGTCGCCCCACTCTCTTCCCGTAAGAAGCCGAACCCGTGCCGGTAAGCTTTCGCCATCCCGCCGAGCCCGAACAGGTGAACCGAATATGAGTGACCTGCTGGAGCGACTGCGAGGCCGCGGCTGGCGCATGACATCCCAGCGGCGTGTCGTCGCGGAGGTCCTCGACGGCGAGCACGTGCACCTCACGGCCGACGAGGTGCACGCCCGCGCGGCACGGCGACTGCCGGAGATCTCCCGGGCGACCGTCTACAACACCCTGGGCGAACTCGTGCTGCTCGGTGAGGTGGCGGAGGTCTGTACCCACGGCCGCGCGAAGCGCTACGACCCCAATGCACACCACCCGCACCAGCACCTGGTGTGCTCCGGCTGCGGCACCATCCGCGACGTCCACCCGGCCGGCGATCCGCTGGCCGGCCTCCCGGCGGAGGAGCGGTTCGGCTTCACGGTGTCCGAGGTCGAGGTCACCTACCGCGGGCTGTGCCCCTCCTGCATTCAGGGGCGGCCGCCCGTGTGACCCCGGCCCGGAGGATCGTGGCCCGTGTGGCCCGTGTGGCCAGTACGGCCCGCACCGCCCGTACGGCCCGCACCGCCCGTGGCGACGAGCCCGGCCGCCGCGTCAGGCGCGCCCGCGACCGGGCGGACGCGCAGGACCCGGAGCCTTGCGGATGCGGCGCTCGGCGCGCGGGGCGACCGTGGACTCCGCGGTGCGGCAGGGTCACCGTGCCGCCGGAGGGGGACCCGGGTGCCGGATGCGGCCGGGGGAGCGCGACCGGCCCGGGTACGCGCGGGCGGAGGCTTCGAGGACGGTGGGGATACCGAGAGCGAGCTGGGCCTCGGAGTGCTCCCGCAGGATCTCGCGCAGTCCCCGCAGGTCGTCGTCGTGGACGTGGTCGAGGCTGGTCAGAGCGAGGTGCAGGAGCCGAAGAGGCTGCGGCTGCCAGTTGTAGACGAGTACGGTCACACCGTGCAGGCGGCAGTGCCGTTGCAGGGTGAGGACGCAGTGCAGACCGGCGACGTCCATGTACGAGACGTGGTGGAGGTCGCACGCGACGGCGACGACGTCCTCGGGAAGCCCGGCGCACATCTCGGTCATCGCGGGTTCCGCTTCGTGGTCGACCTCCCCGGCCAGGAGCAGGTGCACGCTCGGACCGTAGCGACGCATCGTGATCCGGAAGGAACCGCTGTCTATGGGGTCCATGGCGTCTCTCCCCTCACCAGGGAAAGGGATCCGCGTGCGCTTTGATGTTCACCCCGCTCCGGGCCCCGCGCAACCCTTCCCGCGGGACGCCGCCGACCCGCCCTCCCGCCCGCCGATGCCCCTGCACCCTCCGTGACGGGCCGTGCCCGACCGCGGTCACCCTCGTTCTCCCGGTGCGGGCGGCGGACCTCACGGCCGGCCCGGACGCCGCCCGCCGGCCGGCATCGCCGAACGGGCCGCCGAACCCGGTGCTGCCTTCCCAGCCCGCACCCGCAGCCCGCAGCCCGCAGCCCGCACCCGCACCCGCAGCCCGCGGGACGCGTGAACGGGGCGGGACCGGGCAGGCGGGTAGCGATGGCAGTTACGCCATGCACGTTCCTGGACACAACGAGGCTCGCGGAGAGCTGCATCCATGACTCTCCAACCGACACTGCACCTGGACCTGCAGGGCCGGGGCGCGGCGGCCGACGCCCGCCGTGCGGCCCGGGACTTCCTCGCGCCGCCCGCGCACAGGGGGCCCGTGATCCCGCCCATCGCGCTGGACACCGCCCTGCTGGTGATCAGCGAACTCGTCACCAATGCCGTCCGCCACACGTCCGGAGGCTGCGTGCTGGTCCTGCACCTGCGCCCCGACGGCGTCGACGTGGACGTCACGGACACCAGCAGCGCCGAGCCGCAGCCCCGGCGGCCCGACCACCGGGGTGAAGGCGGTTGGGGGTGGCACCTGGTCAACCGGCTCGGGACCGGTGTGGAGATCCGCCACCACGGTGCGGGGGAAGGCAAGACGATCCACGTGCACGTCCCGGGCTGAGGCACTGCCCGCTCGGCGGCCGGTTCGGGACCCGCGCAGGGCGCGGCGCCTCGGTGCGGTGCAGGGCGGTGCGGTGCGGGGCGCGCGGCGGGCGGCCATCCGGCTGGGAATTCGGTGACCTGCGGGCGTGGCGCCGTGAAGCTGGGTAGGCGACCTCCATGAACACACAGATCAGGTCCATGAAGACCGGCCCGGCCGGGGCGCTGGACAGGGCGTCCGCCGGGTGGCTGAAAGCCTTGGACCGCATCGAACGGACCACGATCGCGGATCCGGTAGTTCGTGTTCTCCAGCGGGCCATCCGAGCCGTTCCGCTGGGCGGGGCGCGCGACATCCTGCGGGGCAGGCCCCTGGGACATCCGCTGCATCCCGTGCTGGTGCAGGTGCCGGTCGGCTGCCTGCTGTCGGCCGGGGTGATGGACGTCGTGCCCGGCGGACAGCCCGCGGCCTCGACGCTCACTGCCGTGGGACTGGCGGGGGCCGGCCCGGCGGCCGTGGCCGGCTGGCTGGACTGGGCGGATCTGCCGCCGCGGGAGGCCCGGGTCGGGCTGGCCCACGCCGTGTCGAACGTGGCGGTGATCGCCTGCTACGCGGCCTCCCTCAAGGCGAGGGTGCGGGGCCAGGCGGCCATGGGCCGGGTCTGGTCCCTCGCCGGGCTCACCGCGGTCGCCGTGAGCGGCGCGCTGGGCGGACACGTCGCCTACCGGCGGGCCGTCGGTCCGGATGCCCCGTAGACCTGTACGCAGACAGCCGTACACCTATCCGTAGACACGGGCGCGCGGCCTGCTCACGCCCGGCAACGCCGTCATGCCCTTCGTGGACCCCCAGCCGCAGATGTTCTTCGGCACCGTGAGCGGCGACGGCGCCGCGATCATCAACAGCGCCGTGGGCCTCGCCAAGGCGGCTCGGGCGTTCGACGTGCCGACCGTCCTCGCCACCGTTGCCGCCGAACCGTTCCCCGGGCCGCTGCCGCCGCTGCCGCCGCTGCCGCCGCAGCTCGCCGCGGCGTTCCCCATGAGTACGAGGTCATCGACCGCACGCGCAGGAACGCCCGGGAGGACGAGGCCCTCGGGGCGGCGGTCGGGGCGGCCGGCCGCAAGAAGATCGTCCTCTCCGGCCTGTGGACCGGGTACCGCCGGCCCGGCCTCCACGGGCACGCGCCGCCCCTCGCCGACGAGCACCCGAAGGAGCGGACGAGGCGCCCTTCCCGTCCGTCTTCGCCACGGCTGTGGACGAGGGCTTCACCATGGTCCCGCCGGCCCAACGCCCGCTCACCGCAGTGGCCTTCACCGATACGGCGCCGGTGGCCGCGGGGCGGGCAGAAGCCGTCCTGGGCATCGGTGGCCGGGGCCGACCGCGCGATCGACCCCGAGGTGCAGCGCTTCGGCGCGCAGCGCGCCGGGGCCGTCGTCATCGAGCTCCCGGACGCCTCCCGTCGTCGCCCTGCCCGAACCCCAAGGCCGCCGATCTGACACGCCTGATGCGGCACGCGGTACGGCAACGACCCAGCGGACGCCGGGCTTCGTGGGGGAGCAGTCGGCCGGCACGTTCCTCCGGTGCCGGCCGTACACGCGCCGCACCGTGGTTGCCCAGCAGCGCTTCCCCGGCGCCCTGCCGTGGCGTCCGGCCACGGACGCGCGCGGCGGCGACTCACACGCGAGAGTGAGGCGGAACCGCGCGCTGCCGGAGCGCGGTGCCTTGGGCGCCTTGGGCGCCTTGGGCCGACGGCGCGTGGTGCGTCGGCGTGTACGGCCGATCGGCCCAGCGCGGATTTGCGTTGCACAAAAACATCCTACGTATGTCCATATGCTTTGCCTGAGTTTCCTCCGGAGCCCTTTCCCTCCCGGTCGTCGTGCGCGTGGACCGACGTACCGGGAAAGCGATATGAGGCTTTCCGCTCCCGATTCCTGGAGAAGCGTATGCGCGTTGCCGTCACCGGTGGCGGTGGATTCCTTGGGTCACACCTCTGTGAGGCACTTCTGAGGCGCGGGGACTCCGTGGTGTGCCTCGACAACTTCTCGACAGGCGAGCCCAGGAATATTGCCCACCTGCTCCCCAATCCAGCGTTCGAATTCATCCATGCCGATGTCAGCGTCGTGACGGAGGTGGCCGGCCGTGTCGACGCCGTCGCCCACCTGGCGAGCCCCGCGTCGCCGCCCGACTACCTGCGGCAGCCGCTGGAGACGCTCGCCGTCGGCAGCCGGGGGACGGAGAACGCCCTCCGTCTCGCACTGCGCCATCGTGCCCGGTTCATCCTCGCCTCGACGAGCGAGGTCTATGGCGACCCGCTGGTCCACCCGCAGGACGAGGACTACTGGGGCAACGTGAATTCCGTAGGACCCCGCAGCGTGTACGACGAGGCGAAACGATTCGCCGAGGCGATCTCAGTCGCGTACCGCCGCACCCACGGTCTGAATGTCGGAATCGCTCGGATCTTCAACACGTACGGTCCGCGCATGCGCCCGCACGACGGGCGGGTGGTTTCCAGCTTCATCACCCAGGCTCTCACGGGCGAACCCCTGACCATTTACGGCGACGGAAAGCAGACCCGCAGCTTCTGCTACGTCGACGATCTGGTCCGCGGTCTCGTCGCCCTGCTCGACTCCTCGGAGGCCGGACCCTTCAACCTGGGGAATCCGGTGGAGCGGACGGTCACCGAGCTCGCCGAGATGGTGCTGGGGCTCACCGGCTCGCTGTCGGAGATCCAGTACCACCCGCTCCCGGTCGACGACCCGGTCCGCAGGCGGCCGGTCATCTCCCGGGCGCGGGACGCGCTCGGCTGGTGGCCCGAGGTGGACATCGAGGAGGGGCTGCGCAGGACGAGTGACTGGTTCGCCTCCCGACCTGCCGACCTCTCGGCCGGAGCCGCCGCGATCCGCGGCGGGCAGGAGGACGGGATGCCGCCCCCGAGGAGGTACGTCGGCGCTGCGTCCGACAGGCCGGAATCCGTTCCCGCACCGGCCTGAACCTGTCCCGGACCCTTCCATCCGGCGGGGAGCGGCGTCACCGCACCCCCCTCCCCGCCCGCCCCTCATCTCCCAGGCGGCCGTGAGGCTCTCGCGCCGCCACGCCAAGATCATCTCGGAGTGCGCTCACATGACCCCGACCGAGCCAGGACTCGTACGCGAGGCCACCGTGACCGACGGGCGCATCCCCAGCCCGTCCGGAGAGCAGGCCACACTCAAGGACCAGATCCGCGAGCTCTCCCGGGGCCGCGTCGCCGAGATTCCTCCCGACGGGCCCGTGTTCGCCCATCCGCGCCGCGCCCTGGCGACCCGCGAGACGAGCTTCGTCCGCCAGTTCGGCACGGCCGACCGGCTGAAGGTGGCGGTGCTGACCCTGGGGTGGGTCGCCTGCCTCGTCTGGTTCTGGGTCTGGTGGCTGCGTCCCGAGCACCGGATCGGCTGGGTGGGCCTGGCCGTCAACAGCGCGCTGCTGCTCTACCTCGCGCTGCTGCCCCTGCACTTCCTGGTCGCGGTCGTCCGCCTGCGCCGGTTCGACTCGCGGATCGAAGTCCCGGCGGTACGTGCCGCATTCGTGGTCACCCGGGCGCCGTCGGAGCACTGGGACATCGCCCGCACCACCCTGGAGGCGATGCTCCGCCAGGACTACCCCCACCCCTACGACGTATGGCTGTGCGACGAGGACCCTTCCAGCGACGTCCTGGGCTGGTGCGAGGCGAACGGAGTCCGCGTCTCCTGCCGCCGAGACCGCCCTGACTACCACCGGCCCACGTGGCCGCGCCGCACGCGCTGCAAGGAGGGCAACCTCGCCTTCTTCTACGACCACTGGGGCTACCGGGACTACGACGTCGTCGCGCAGCTGGACTGCGATCACGTGCCGAGCCGTACGTACCTGACCGAGATGGTGCGGCCGTTCTCCGATCCCGCGATCGGGTACGTCGCGGCTCCGAGCGTGTGCGACGCCAATGCCGACGCCTCCTGGTCCGCCCGGGGCCGACTGCACCGTGAGGCCGTCTTCCACGGGGCGGTCCAGCTCGGGCACTCGGCCGGCCTCGCGCCCCTGTGCATCGGCTCCCACTACGCGGTGCGTACGGAGGCGGTGCGGGACATCGGGGGCATCGGGCCCGAACTCGCAGAGGACTTCTCGACCACGTTCCTGATGAACTCGGCCGGCTGGCAGGGCTCGTTCGCCATCGACGCCCACGCGAGCGGCGACGGCCCCGTCACCTTCGCCGCCATGGCCACCCAGGAGTTCCAGTGGTCCCGCAGCCTCGCGGTGATGCTCTTCGGGATGCTGCCGCGCCACCTGGGGCGCATGCGTGGCTGGCTGCGCCTGCGCTTCGCCTTCGCCCTGTCGTACTACCCGTTGCTCGCCGCGACCACGACCATGGGGCTGGCTCTGCCTCCGGTCGCGGCAGTCACCGGTCTGCCCTGGATCAGCGTGAACTACTTCTCGTTCCTCGGCCACTTCTGGGCGATGTCCGTGTGGCTGATGCTCCTGACCGTGCTCGTGCGCAGGCGCGGCCTGCTCCGCCCCGCGAAAGCACCGGTCCTGAGCTGGGAGAGCTGGCTCTTCGGGCTCGCCCGCTGGCCCTTCGTCGCCTGGGGGGTGGGCGCCGCCCTGGTGCAGAAGCTGCGCCCCCGGCCGGTGGTCTTCAAGGTGACCCCCAAGTCGACGGACGGGCTTGAGCCCCTGCCGCTGCGGCTCATGGCGCCCTACCTGATCATCACCACCACGCTGTCCTGCGCGGCCGTGACCGGCGAGCTCACCGGCCCCGCCGCGGGATATGTCTTCCTCTGCATCCTCGGCTCACTCTCGTACGCGCTGGTCACCCTCACCATCGCCGGGCTGCACATCGCGGAGATGGCCCGGGCCGCGGGAGTGCCCAAGTACAAGGCCGTGGTGACGGCCCGGCTGCCCCTGCTCGCCGGAACCCTCACGCTGCTGCCGCTCGCCCTGGCCATCGGCCTGTTTCCCGTCTACGCGGCAGGCATCTTCGGCTGGTGACACCTGCGCACCGGCTCTCCACCCCCACAGACGATCACGGAGAAAGGATCCCTCCCCATGCCCACGACGGTCCTGGTCACCGGCGGTGCCGGCTTCATCGGCAGCCATACGTGCGTCGAACTGCTCGAGAACGGCTACGAGGTGGTCGTCGTCGACGACCATTCGAACAGCTCACCGCAGGCCCTGGAGCGCGTCGCGAAGATCGCGGGACGCCCGATCGCCGCCGTCTACCGGTCTGACATGCGGGACCGGCGTGGCCTGGACGCCGTGTTCGACGCGCACCCGATCGACGCGGTGATCCACTTCGCCGCGAAGAAGGCGGTGGGCGAGTCCGTGGAAATCCCGATCGCCTACTACGACATCAATGTCGGCGGCACGACCGCCCTGCTGTCGGCCATGCACGCGCACGGAGTGCACCGGCTGGTGTTCTCCTCGTCGTGCTCGATCTACGGGGACGCCACCAAGGTGCCTCTGACGGAAGGGGATCCGGCGGCCCCGACCAACCCGTACGCCTCGACGAAGTGGCTCTGCGAGCAGGTGCTGGCCGACACCTGCCGCCGCCTGCCCGAGCTCAGCGTGCTGGCCCTGCGGTACTTCAACCCGGTCGGCGCGCACCCGTCCGGACTGTTGGGCGAAGACCCCCGGGGAGTGCCCAACAACATCATGCCGTACCTGGCTCAGGTCGCCGTCGGCCGCCGCGAACGGCTCAGCGTCTTCGGCGACGACTACCCCACCCCCGACGGGACCGGCATCCGCGACTACATCCACGTCATGGACGTGGCCGAGGGCCACCGCCGCGCGCTGGAGCACCTCGGGGACGAGAACGGAATGCGTGTCTTCAACCTCGGTACCGGGGTGGGGTCCTCCGTCCTCGACCTCGTCGCCGCCTTCGAGCGGGCGTCCGCCAGGCCGATTCCCTACGAGGTGACCGGGCGCCGGCCCGGAGACGTGAGCGAGCTCGTCGCCGATCCCACCGCGGTGGCGGAGGCCTGGAACTGGGCCGCGACCCGTGATCTCGCCGCGATGTGCCGCGACGCCTGGCACTTCCAGGAACTCAACCCCTCGGGCTACACGGGCTGACGCGTCCGGGTCCGCCTTCGGTTCATCGCATCACCCCCCTCACCCAGATCATCAGACAGGAGATTCGCATGCGCTTGACCGTCATCGGCACGGGATACCTCGGAGCCGTGCACGCCGCGTGCATGGCGGACATCGGACACGAGGTCCTCGGTGTCGACGTGGACGCCGAAAAGATCAGAGCCCTCACCGAGGGCAGGCCCCCCTTCTTCGAGCCGGGCCTCGATGACGTACTGACCCGCGCCCTCGGCTCCGGGCGCCTGCGCTTCTCCACCTCCCTCAGCGAGGCGGCCGCCTTCGGCGAAGTGCACTTCGTCTGCGTGGGCACGCCTCAGCAGGCCGGCTCGGACGCGGCCGACCTGCGGTACGTCGACGCCGTCATCGACGGGCTGGCTCCCCACCTGACGAGTCCCTGCCTGATCGTGGGCAAGTCCACCGTCCCGGTGGGCACCACCCCCCGCATCGCGGCCCGGCTGAGAGGACTCGTCCCCGCGGGCGCCGACGTCGAGGTCGCCTGGAACCCGGAGTTCCTGCGCGAGGGGTTCGCGGTCGAGGACACACTGCGGCCCGACCGGCTCGTGGCGGGCGTCAGCTCACCGCGGGCGGACCGGACCCTGCGCGAGGTGTACGCCCCCATGCTCGCCGCCGGCATCCCGTACATCAGCACCGACCCGGCCACCGCCGAACTGGTCAAGGCCGCGTCGAACTCCTTCCTCGCGACCAAGATCTCGTTCATCAACGCGATGGCGGAGGTCTGCGACGCCGCCGGCGGCGATGTCGGCACCCTGGCCGACGCGCTCGGGCACGACACCCGCATCGGGCGCCGGTTCCTCAACGCGGGCCTCGGATTCGGCGGCGGCTGCCTGCCCAAGGACATCCGGGCGTTCACCGCGCGGGCCCGGGAACTCGGCGTCGGGGAGGCGGTGAGCTTCCTGAGCCAGGTCGACGACATCAACCTGCGCCAGCGGAGCCGGACGGTCGCCATCGCCCGCGACCTGGTCGGTGGTGCGTTCTCCGGACACCGGATCACCGTCCTGGGCGCCACCTTCAAGCCGAACAGCGACGACGTGCGCGATTCACCGGCCCTTGCCGTGGCGGCGGCGGTCCACCGCGAGGGCGGAGAGGTACGGGTCCATGACCCCGAGGGGCTCTACAACGCCTGCCTGGCCCACCCCGAACTGCGTTACGAGCCGGACGTCCTGACCGCGTGCCGGGGAGCGGACGTCGTGCTGCACCTGACCGAGTGGAGCCAGTACCGGGAGATCGACCCGGTGAAGCTGGCCCGCGTGGTGTGCGCACCGCGGCTGGTCGACGCCCGCAACAGCCTCGACGCGGGTCTGTGGCGTTCCGCCGGCTGGACCGTCCGGGTACTGGGCAGGCCGGGCCCCGCGACGGTGCCCGCACCCCAGCGCGGCGGCGGTACCGCTCAGTCCTCGGCACGCGGCTGCGCGGCACCCGCGGAGGGCGCCGTGCTCAGCCGGGCGCCGAAGTAGTCGACCGGGCCGGGGTCGACGCCGACCGACGCAAGCTTGACCGCACCTTCCAGGTCGTCGGCGCATTGCGAGACGAGAGGCGAGGCCCCGGCCCGATCGGTGACCGGGGCCACCGCGCCCGTGAGACACGGATCCGCGCTGCTGCCCGTCGTGACGGAGCCCATCTGCTCCTGTCCGGCCCGCTTCCGCCAGGCGTCCAGGTCGGAGTACCGCGCCCTGCCCCACTGCAGCTTCCAGTCGCCCGTGCTGAAGTAGTCGTTGCCCTGCAGGCGCACGAGGGCCTGGGTGTAGTTCGTGTCCGAATCCACCACGGGAGCACCGTTGGTGACGAAGATGTTGTTGCGGACACCGACGCCGCTCATGCCGTTGCGCAGGCGCAGGGCCGGGGGCCTCTCGGTGCCGCTCGACCGCAGGATCACGGTGTTGTGGTAGATGTCCAGGTCCCGCATGAGGTTGCCGTAGGCCACGATGCCGCCGTACCAGGGCAGCTTCCTGGCGTCGTCCCAGCTGTAGTTGAACCGCACGACGTTGTCCTTGTGGGCGTTGGTCGACTCTCCCGAGTACACGAGGAACCCCGCGCCGTCGTTGCCGTAGGACAGGTTGTACTGGAGCACCGAGGACGACACGTTGTTGTCCAGGCCGAAACCGCCGCCGTCGACCCGGGAGCCGGTGCGGTTGCGGTACGCCTTGTTGTTCTGGATGACGACGCGGGTCGAGTCGTAGGTCCAGATTCCCTCGGGCCCCTCCTGGGCGCGGGCCGAGGACTTTCCCCCGTTGTCGTACGAGACCGACTGCTGAACGGTCGCGCCCCGGAGGCTGCCGAGAACGATTCCGCTGCCGGTGTTGCGGTCGTCCGCGGTCGGATCGCCAGGATTGCTGTACGCCCTGACGCCTGTGACCACGAGCTTTTCGTGTGCGTAGCCCGGCTTCTCGGCCCTGAAGCGGGGCCCGTAGGTGACCAGCCCGGCGTCCTGATTGTGGTGCACCGCCGAGTCGCTGATCTGGATGTCGCGGAAGCCGGAGGACTTCGGGCCCGTTCCGAGGCGAATCCCGTGCTGGAACCGGGACACGTCGACCCCGGAGATCCGCACGTGGTCCAGGCGTTTTCCCTGCCGGAGGTCGTTGAAGAAGCTGATGCCGTCCGCACCGCGCTGAGCCCTGGCATCGCCGACGAGGTTCAGATTCCGGATCTCCACCCCGGCGGTGTTGTACACGGCGATCCCGGCCGTGCCCCGCGTCGCGATCGTGGCCCGACCGGTGCCGTATGAATCGATCACCACGGGCCTGAGTGCGCTGCCCGCGTCGCCGGGGCCGACGGTCAGCCCTCCGGGGAAGCGCTCGCCGCCCTTGAGCCGGAGCCGGTCTCCCGGCCGGAACGGCACCCGGTCGGCCCGGGCGAGGGTGCGCCAGGCCGTCGCCTCGGTCAGCCCGTCCCGGTCGTCGTCGCCGTCCGGGCTCACGTAGAAGGTGAGGGCCCCCTTGAGGGGAGGCCGCGGTGGCGTGTAGGGCTTGAGCGCGTCGCATCCGGTGAGGAGGGCGATCGCGCCCACGGTCACACCTGCGACGAACGTCGCCCCACCGCGGCGACCCCACCCCGTGATCCGACGGTCGCGCATCATCCCCGTGTCCCCATTCCGTTCGGCTCCGGACCTCGGGTATCAAGGTGCCAGAAACCGCAGGCGCGTCAGGTCCGTGACATGGCGATGAATCCCTGTCTTTCAACTGATGCCTGAATGGCGCATGACCGTGTGTGCGTCAGGCGCTGGGCGCCGCGTTGCCGCCGAGCATGGGGGGAGGGCCCGCCGCCGGGCACGGCGAGCGGCGTCGCTCACCGGCCGTTCAGCAGCTGGGTGGTGGCCAGTTCGCGGTAGAGGGCGTCCGCTTCGAGGAGTTCGGCGTGGGTGCCCACCGCCCGTACGTGGCCGGCGTCCATCACGACGATGCGGTCGGCCGTGGTGACCGTGGACAGGCGGTGGGCGACGACGAGGACGGTGATGCGACCGGCGATGTCGGTGATGGTGTCGCGCAGTGCCGCCTCGTTGGCCGCGTCGAGCTGCGAGGTGGCTTCGTCCAGCAGCAGCAGTCTCGGGCGGCGCAGCAGGGCCCGGGCGATGGCGACGCGCTGGCGCTCGCCGCCCGAGAGCCTGCTGCCGCGGTGGCCGACGTCGGTGTCGAGGCCACGGGGCAGACGGTCCGTCACCGGATCGAGGCGGACGAGGCGCAGGGCGTTGCGGAGTTCTTCCTCCGTGGCATGGACGGCGCCCAGCGTCAGGTTCTCGCGCAGGGTGCCGGCGAGGACGGGCGTGTCCTGTTCTACGTATCCGATGGCCGCGCGGAGTTCGGCCAGGGGCCACTGCCGCACGTCCTTCCCGTCCAGCAGCACGTGGCCGGCGTCCGGGTCGTAGAAGCGTTCGATGAGGGAGAAGACCGTGGTCTTGCCCGTGCCGGACGGCCCGACGAACGCCGTCAGGCCTCCGCCGGGAACGGTGAAGGAGACGCGGTGGTGGACCTGGGGCAGCCCGGGGCGGTAGGCGAAGCGGACATCGCGGAAGGCCACGCGGGCGGGCAGCGGATCTGCTTCCGGCCGACTCGCACCGCCTTCTCTCGCGCTGTGCGCGTCCTTGACCCTCAGGCTCTCGACCTCCAGGCCGTCCAACCCCAGGCCGTCCAACCCCAGGCCGTCCACCCCCAGGCTCTCCACCTCCAGGCTCTCCACCTCCCGGATCCGGGCGGCGGCGGCCGAACCGATCTGGAACTGGCCGACGCCCTCCACCAGCTGGCCGATCCGGGGTGCGAGCGCGAAGAGGTAGAGGAGGAAGGCGACCAGGGTGGAGACGTCGATGGCGCCGGAGGTGACGCGCGCACCCCCCACTCCCAGCACGGCCAGGAAACAGACCTGCACGACGACCGCGGACAGGGTCGCCGACGCCGCTTCCCAGGCGGCAGCGCGGACACCGGTACGCCGGGCGTGCTCGGCCGCCCGGTACAGCGCCCCCGCCTCCTGCTGTTCGGCACCCGACGCCTTGATCGTACGGAAGGCGCCCAGGGCTCGTTCCAGCGCGGCGCCCATGCGGCCGACCGCCTCCTGCGTATGCCGGGTCGCCCGGCCGATCCGCGGGGCCACGGCAGCGACGACGATGCCGACGAACGCGATCACGCCGAGCGTGACGCCGAGCAGCACGGCGTCGAGCAGGCCCATCATGACCACCGTCGCGAGGGTGATCAGGGTGCCGGTGACCGCGGCCGACACCGCCTGAGGAACGCTCTGCCGCAGCAGCGCCGTGTCGGAGGTGACGCGGGAGATCAGGTCCCCCGGCTCGGTGCGTTCCACCACCGGTACGCGCAGCGCCAGCAGACGGTCGGTCAGGCGGCGCCGGGCGGTACAGACGATGGACTCCGCGGACCGGTCCAGCACGTAGTGCCCGAGGCCGACGAGGATCCCTCCCGCCGCCACCAGCACGCTGAGGGCGATCAGCGGGCCGTACGCCGGGCCTCCTCGGCCCATGTCGTCCATCACCTGTTTGGCCGCCATGGGCTGGGCCAAACCCATCACGCTGCCGAGGAGACCCAGCAGGACGCCCGCCGTCATACGGGCGCGCTGCGGTCGGAGGTGCCCGATGAGGGCGAGCGACGCAGTGGTCACGGGCTCACTCCACGGTGAAGAAGCGCTGGAAGTATCCGGCCGGCGTGCCCTCGCCGACGGGTTCGCCCTCGGCTTCCACCCAGGCGTGCGCGGCGAACGGCGGGCGGGTGCGCACTCCCACGCACCAGGTGGGCCACTGGCCGCGGCAGCGGCACAGCAGCACCGTGGCCAGGGACCGCGGCAGGCAGCCCTTGTGCCCGCCCGCGGCCAGGCTCACGGCGAGCACCGTCTCCCGGGCCGCTTCCGCCTCGGCCAGCGTGGCGGGCCGGGCTCCACGGCGGAGCCGGGTCAGCACGGCCCGGATCCGCTGGGGCGGCAGGGCGGCCAGCACGTGGGCGCAGCCGATCACGAGGCGCGCCCCGAGGCGGCGGCGCAGGGGGACCGAGCGGGGGTGGTAGGGAACGGCTTCCGGGGTCGACAACTGCATGTCCCTTCTCCGGGGCGGCCGGCGGCCGGGGGCCGGCTATAGCGTGATGAGCCCTGCGGAGCGGAGGTCTTCGACGATGCTCACGACGTCCTGTGCGGCCACTTCGGTGTCCACGTCCTCGTACTGTTCGACGAGGGCCGCGGCCGCCCGCTCGACGTCGTGGCCGTCCAGGAGCTGACGGAGCACGACGGCCGCCGCGGGGTTCAGGGTCCAGTACTCGGCGCTCTTCTGATCGAGCAGGGCCATGCCGTACTCGGTCTCGGTCAACAGCACCCCGGGCTTCAACGTGCACATCGGCTCACCTTTCCCGTTCCGTCAGGGGTCGTGTCCGGGACGGCGTCATCTCCCGGGAGCGCAGCCAGACTTCGCAGGCCACGGTCGGGTGCAGCAGATAACTCTCCGTCTCGGCCGACATGGCCCGGCGGCACCACTCGCGCAGGACCTTCGCGTCGACGAGGCCCAGCCGGGCGAGGCGCGACTCCTCGCACAGCTCCAGCAGGCGGGCGCGGTGGCGGCGCAGCCCCGTCTCCTCCTCGAAGGTGGCATTGGCCTTGGTGCCGCGGGTGCGGCTGGCCTCGGGGACGATGCCGCGCATGGCTTCGACGATCAGCGGCTTGTACTGCCAAGGGGTGATCCGCTCCTGCGGCCGGATGGCGAGGGCCGCCTCGATCACCCGGTCGTCGTAGTAGGGGGCCGCCACCGTGATGCCCAGCGGGGCGGCCATCTGGCCGATGTGCCGGGTCCACTGGGAGATGCCGTCCATCGCGGCCATCTCCCGGTGCTCGCCGTGTCCGCGGCCGCGGGGTTCGGCTTCCGGGAGGTGGGCGCGGAGCAGTTCGCGTACCGCCTCCACGGCCTCGGGCGTGGCCCAGCCCGGCATGCGCGGCGGCGCCGACCAGTCGAGCAGCGGTTCGTCCGCCGGGGCCGGGGGCGCGTTCAGGTCGCGGGCGACCCTGCCGAGCCAGGCGCGGTAGGAGCGGCGGTCCATGAGCTGGCGCAGCACGTGCCACCGGGACCACTGGTACTTCGCGGTGTACCCGCGCAGATCCCGCAGCGCGGTGAGGGGATGCGTGCCCACCAGCGCGTGCAGGCGGGCGGGTGCTCCGGCGAGGAGTTCGTCGCCCCCCAGACCGGTCAGGTGCAGGTCCGATCCGCGGGCTGCCGCCAGGGCGATGATGTGCATGCGCCGGTTGCGGTCGACCGTGAGGATGCTGGGGGTGTCCAGGAGGTCGTCGAGGGTGTCGATCCCGTCGAACGTCATGGGCAGGTCGGACGCGGGGACGACGTGGTGCTCGATCGTGCCCAGTGCCTGGGTGGTCCGGCGGGCCCAGTACACGTCGTCGCCCAGTTCGTCGTGGATGGCGGCGGTGTACGCCGCGACCTTCGCGTCCCCGCGGGCGGCGGTGCAGCACACGGCGGTGGAATCGAGACCGCCCAGGTCGGCCGTCACCAGCTCGCGCCCGCGTGTCCGGGTGGCTACGGCCGCGGTCAGTGCCTCCCGGAACCTCCCGGCGCCTTCGGCCAGGGGCAGGTGCGGATCGGGGGGCGACCACCAGCGGGTCTCCTCTGCCCGTCCACCGGAGTCGAGCGTCAGGTAGTGGCCGCCGGGCTGGGCGTGTACGCCCTTCCACATCGGGGAGCCCGACAGCGGGTGCGGCACGCCCAGGGTGAGCAGTTCGAGGGCGAGCCTGCGCTCGTCGAGTTCGGCGCCGACCAGTTCGGCGAGTACGTCGGCCCGGTCGGAGGCCAGGCTGACACCACCGGTCGCAGGGAGGGCGGCATCGGTGAAGAACACCCGTCTCATGCCGACGACGCCGCCCTGGACCCGGACCCGCCCGCCGCGGCTGGCCACGAGGTGGAGGCTGCCGGCCCAGGTGGCGCTGATGCGGTCGAGCGCCGACAGGGACGTGTTCTCGGCGGCTTCGGCTGCGCGTCGGGCCGCTTCGGCGGTGACGGAGTGTTCGCCGAGCACGGCGATGCGGGTGCCTCCGCACTCGCCGACCACGATGCTGGAGGGTGCCCAGCGCCCCACCAGCCAGGGGCGTCCGGATCGGTGGCGCATGCCCTGGGTGGCATGGGCGAGCGCTTTGGCGGCGACGGTGGCGGCCGCGTCGGTGTCGGGCAGGACGGCGAACCAGGTGGGCAGGGCCTGGAGTGACAGGGAGTCTTCCACGGCTACGGCCTTCGGTCGGCGATGTACGGGAGGCGGGAGGCGGGAGGCGGGAGGCGGGAGGCGGGAGGCGGGAGGCGGGGTGGCGGCCGGGGGCCGGGGGCCGCCACCCCTTGCCCCGGCCGCCGGTTCAGCGGCGCGGCCGGGCCTTCACGTCAGAGGAGCTGCTTGCCCCCGAGGATGTCCTTGGGCCCCGTGTTCTTGATCCCGGTCACCTTGCGGAAGCTGCCGGCCTTGGTGAGGGTGGGGCGCTCATACGTCATGGTGGAACTCCTTTTCGCTACGGGGGATTGCGGAGTGCATGCGCATGCGGCGGATTCCCGATCCGGAGACCGGTCGTTCCGTTCGGCCACGCTACGTAGCGTGAACGGATCATCGCAATGGGATGTCCGGTCCGGGCCGCAGTACGCCCACGGCGTGCAAGTCGCCCTGCGCGCTGCCGGACTGTCCGCCCGCCGCCGGATCCGCGGGGCTCCGGCCGTGTGCGCAAAGCCCACCACCGGCAAAGACGTAAAAGCATACTTTCCGCTGGTGGCGGGCGGGCCGCTGTGGCGAAATGCGCTGCCCGGGGCGGCGGCGTCAAGTCCGGGCTGTCCCGTTCCTGTTCGCCGGGGCCGGCGTGGAGCGGTCGAGACCGCCCGGCCACCGGCTGCGGCGCGCGGCCGCAGCATCGCGACCCCGGGAGTGCCCGGGCATCGGCGCCCCCGTCCGCTCCGGCGGCTGCCGACCGCCGTGTCCGGGCCCGAGGCCGGGGGCCGTGACCGGAACGGGGGTCCGGTCACGGCCACGCGCCCGCGCCGCGTCACGTGCCGGCGGAGGTTCCGGCCGGGCGCGGACGAGGTCCCGCCGCGCGGGTTCGGGTGCGGCGGGACCTCGGGGCGTGCGGGTTGTCAGGACGTCGGCACCTGGTCAGGACGTCGGCACCGGCTTCTCCGGTGCCAGCGAGTTGCCCGCCGGGATGTAGCCGCAGTCGGACGGGGCGGCACCGCCCGCGAACCGGTCGTCGAGCCAGTCGATCGCGAGCGGTGCCCAGATGACGGTCACGCCCAAGTGGCTGAGCAGGCTGAACTGCTGGTACTTGATCGAGTCGTTGCCGGTGGCGCAGTACTGCCGGGCCAGGGCCCGCACGTCCCCGGCGACCATGACCGCGTCACCGGTGCCGATGCCCGGCGGGCTGCCGAAGGTCCCCTCGAGGACGCCGCCGTTGCCCTGGGCGATGAACCCGGGGATGGTAGGCGTGGCGGCCGAGCCGAGGTTGATCCTGTTCACCGCGTCGACGAACTCGGGCACCGAGTTCGGGTCGGCGTACTGCGGCTTCGCCATCTGCTTCCAGGTCAGCCCCGGATAGTGGCCGAGCGCGTCGAGGATCGAGCCGTGTTCCAGCTCCCCGTACACCTGCTTGCCGTAGTCGTTCAGGTATTGCTTGAGGTCGATGTCGTAGGAGCGGGAGACGCCGATGAGCGCCATGGGGATGACGCCCGACCACACGAGGGAGCCGTCCACGTACTTCAGGTTGTGTGCCGGGGCCACGAGCAGGCCGCCCTCGGCGAAGCCGACCAGCTTCCGGTTCACGTCCGGCGCGTAGGCCGGTGCCATCGCGGCTGCCCAGTTCGTGGCGATGGCGCCGCCCGAGTAGCCCATGAGACCGAACCTGGTGTCGGCGCTCAGCCCCGTCTCACCCGACCTGGTCGCGGCACGGATCGAGTCCAGGGTGTTGGTCGCGTACTCGGGCCCCGCGGCGAAGTCGGCCCGCTGTCCCTGGGTGTCCGGGATGACGAGGGTGTAGCCCTTCGCGAGCAGCGGCGCCATGAAGACGGCCTCGGCGTTCGGGATCACGCCGCCGAGGGTGAGGTCGCCGGCGATCGCGCGGGACGGCCCGTCCTCCGGGTTCAGCGAATCGTAGAACGACTGGTAGGACACGGCCTTGCTTCCGTCACCCGTGAGGCTGCGCACCACCGAGGTCACGTTGGCGGACGGACGGCCCTGGGCGTCGGTGCTGCGGTAGAGCAGCTGGACGGCCGTCAGCGGCGTGGGGATGCCGACGAGGTGGTACTGCAGTGTCCGCGTCTTCAGCACGGTGCCCGGCGCGAACGACGACAGGGGCTCGCTGCCGTCGTAGGAGTAGAACGGGTCGCCGGCGGCGGGCGTGGCCGTGGCTGTGGCCGCGGTCGGCGCGGACTCGGTGGCGACGGCCGCCGTGGCCGCCGGAGAGGCGGTCAGGGCCGCCGCGGTGGCTACGGTGACGGCGATCAGCCGAACTGCTGCCTTGGGCATGATTCCCCCGGTTTGCGAAATAGGATCAACTGAACTTTTGTGGCAGGGAAGTTGCGGATGGGTGCTGCTCCCGCGCGCACGAGCGCGAGAGCGCGAGAGGGCGACCTGGCGGGCCGGTGGCACGGACGGTGCCCCCTCCGGGAGGGGTCGCGGTGGGCGCCGGTGCGGCCGTCGTCCGGCCGTAGGCGTTCAAGGGGCCGCGTCGGCCGGGCCGCAGGCGTTCAAGAGGTCGCGTCGGCCGGGTCGTAGGCGTTCAGGGAACCGCCGCGGGCGCGGCTACGGCCGCCGGCGGTACGGCCACGGCGGCGAGGACGGCCCCCGCGCGGAGACTGCGCGAACTGGCGGGGTGGCGGCGGCCTTTCGCGCGAGCACGGCGGTCCTCCGGTACGTGTGGGGGTGTGGGGGTCCGATGGACGGTGCGGGTGGGGTCCGTACACGTCTGGTGATCCACCGGTTGGCGTGTTACCAACTGGTAGGTAACGTCCCGGAAACCATCATGGCGGCGGTACGGGGCCTTGTCCCCGGGGCGGACCACAGAGATTCGGGAGGTGGATTGTGACCGCATCCAACGCCGCGGAACGCGACCCGGCGCCGCAGTTCGGCGGCATCCCGGTCCACAAGCGGCTCCTGGACGCCGCGGCAGCCCTGGCACCCGCGGTGATGGCCCAGCTCGTCGAGCAGCTGCCCCCGTACGGCGCGCTCCCGTCGGAACAGCTTCGGGGCGAGATCACCCAGGCCGTGGACCGCGGTATCCGGACGTTCGTCGAGGTGCTGCGCACCGGCGAACTGCCGGGGGAGGCGGCGCTGGCGAAGATCCGCGAGTCGTCGGCCCGGCGCGCGGACGAGGGCGTGCCGCTGGAGGCCGTTGTCGGCGCCTACCACTTCGGCGCGGAGAGGTGTGGGGCCCAGGTCCTGTCGGCCGCCGAGCCGGGCGACCTGTCGGACCTGCTGCTGGTCCAGCGCCAGCTGCTGGGCTACCTGCGGCTGGTGAGCTGCGCGGTCGCGGCCGGGTACGTCCAGGAGCGGCAGGCGGCGCTCGGTGACGAGCAGGTCGCCCGGCAGTCGCTGCTGTCCCGGCTGCTGGAGGGCGGCGACCCGCAGGCCGCGGCCGACCGCGCCGGCATCCGGCTGCCGCCCTGCTATCTGGTCCTGCGCATCACCATGGGGCAGCACCCGGACGAGCTGCGGCCGGGCGTGAACCACTCCGTCGCCGCGCGCCGCAAACTCCGGCGGCTGCGCGACGAGCTGCAGCGCCAGACGCCGGGCGTCCCGCTGTCCGTGCTGTCCGGAGACGGCGGGCTGGTGCTCATCCCGTACGAGACCCCGGCCGCCGACTTCGGCCGTGCGGACCGGGACCGGCTCTCCCGGCTGGTCGAGGAGCTCGGGCGGATCTGCGGCGCCGAACTGCTGGTGGCTGCAGCCGCCGCCGCACCGGACGGTGTCGCGGACGCGGCCCGGCTGGTGGGGGAGATCCGGGAGGTGGCGAGGGCATCCGGCCGAGGCCCCGGGCTGTACCTGCTCGACGATGTCCTGCTGGAGTACCAGCTGAGCCGCCCGAGCCCGGCCAGCAGCGCGCTCGCCGCGCTGCTGGACCCGTTGGCGGCGCGCCCGGAGCTGCTCGACACGCTGCGCACCTTCCTCGCCTGCGGCATCGACCGGCGCCAAGCCGCCGCCCGGCTCCAGGTCCACCCCAACACGGTCGACTACCGCCTGCGCAGCGCCACGAAGCTCACCGGCCTGGACGCCGCCCGGGGTGCCGACCAGCTGACGCTGCGCGCCGCGCTGGCCGCCCACGACGCCGTACGGCACGGCGGGCCCGACATCGGCTGATGTTGCCCGGACCGGTCGGCCCGCCAGCTGCCCGAGCCGAACGGCGGCCGCCCGCCCGAGCCCGTCCCGCTCGCCCGCGTTCACCGGACCTCCGTGGAACGGCGACTCGCCCGTCGTGGAAGGCTGCCTGGGGCGGCTGCCCGACGATGCGCGCGGCCGGGCTCCTGGCCGCCCCGCCCTCGACGGCCGGGACGCTGTGGGCCGGCCGCCGGCTGGCCCACGGCCACTCCGCCCCGTCCGGCCGCTGTACCAGCTCCGCCCCGCCGCATCACCCCTGTGGAGCCGTGCGGCAGCGGCGTCTAGGGTGAGGTGAGGAGGGCTGGGGGGAGAGCCAGGAGCCGTGATGCGCGGACCGCGCGGACCCCGTCCCGAGCCGCCCGACAGTGTTCAGGAGCTTCTGGTCGCCCTCGGACAGCTCGTCGATCAGGCCCTGGAACGGGTCGAGTACCAGCGGGCCAGGGTCGAGCTGGCCATGGCTTTGCAGCGCCACATGCTCCCGCCCGGGCTGCCGGAGTTGCCCGGGCTGCGCCTGGCCGCCAGGTACGCGCCGTCACGGGGCGGTCTGGACGTGGGCGGCGACTGGTACGACGCCTTCGTCATGCACGACGGGTCACTGGGGCTCACGGTCGGCGATGTGCAGGGGCACGACGTGGAGGCCATCGCCTTCATGGGGCAGGTGCGTACCAGCCTGCGCGCCCTCGCGCGGACGACGAGCGACACCCGCGAGGTGTTGGGCCGCGCCAACGATCTGCTGATCGCCATGGGGTGCGGCCTCTTCGCGACGTGCTGTTTCCTTCGTTTCGACCCGGTCAGTCGCGATCTGACGGACTCCAGGGCCGGCCACGTCCCGATGGTCTGGGCCACAGCCGGAGGCCGCTACGGCATAGCGCTCGACCGCGGCGGGCCGCCGCTCGGCATCGTGCCGGGCGAGCGGTATCCGGTGACCCACCGGCGTCTGACGGAGGCAGGGGTGCTCGTGCTGCTCACCGACGGAGTGGTGGAAGGCCCGCACTACCCGATGGAGCAGGGTCTGGCCGAGGTGGTCAAACTGGTGCGCGCGGGGTTCGACGCCGATCCCGGCGTGCTGGCCTCCGCCGTCGTCAAAGTGGCCGACCTGACGGGACACCGCGATGACGCCGCTGTCCTCGTCGTCCGCTACGACGGCCCGCAGGAGCCGGCCGCCTGACCGGTGGGCGTCGCTGCGGTCGCCGGTGGCGGGATCCGAGTGCAGACTGCTGTCGTGCGCAGCGCGAAGGTGGGTCGTCACGGGTCCACCGCTCTGCGCATTCTCGCCGTCGCCGCCGTCTACTACGGGGCCGCACGGGTCGGCCTTCTCCAGCAGCTGGTGCGTGACCAGGTCACTCCCCTGTGGCCGCCTACCGGCGTCGCGCTGGCCGGGCTGCTCCTGCTGGGACTGCGCGTCTGGCCGGGCATCGCACTGGGCGCGTTCCTGGCCAACGTGCTCCTCGGGCCGTCGTTGATCTCCGTGCTGGCCATCACGGCGGGCAATACCCTGGCGCCGGTCTGTGCCTGCCTGATGTTGCGCAGAGCGGGGTTCAGGAACGAGCTGGACCGCCTGCGGGACGTGCTGGCGCTGGTCTTCCTCGGCGCCCTCGCCGGGATGCTGATCAGTTCAACCATCGGCAGCGGCGTCCTGGTCCTCTCCGGAGCACTGGATGCGGGCGAATTCTGGCGGACGTGGTCGGTGTGGTGGACCGGCGACGCGATGGGAATCCTCGTCGTCACACCCTTCCTGCTCGTGCTGCGCAAGGCCCGGTGGCCGTCGCGGGCCGGACCCGGCCGATGGTTCGAGGCGGTGGCGCTGGCCCTCGGTACGGTTCTCGCCACGCTCTTCGTGACGCGCACGCCCGATTCGAACCTGCTCTTCCTCGTCTCGCCGTTCTTGATCTGGGCGGCCTTCCGCTTCCGGCTGCCCGGCGCGGCGCCCTGCGCGCTCGTGGTGTCGACGCTGGCGATTCTCGCTGCCGCCGGCGACAAAGGCCCGTTCGTCGGCGAGAACGTCTTTGCCGACATGGTCACGCTCCAGGCCTTCAACGGCACGACGGCGCTGACGGCCCTCCTCATCGCGGCCGTCATCACCGAACGCGACAAAACGTACGAGGAGATCAAACGGGTCTGCGCGCGGCTCGGGGAGATGGTGGGGCGGATGGAGCCGCGGCCCGAGTCGTACGAGTACCCGCCGGAGAACCAACCGCCGCCATGACACCCCGCTGGCGCCGCGCACGCCCATCTCGCCGCCAGGCCCCGTTCCGGGAACGCGCCGCCCAGACCGTACTCGTCGGCCGCTTCCTCACCGACTACTACCGTGTGGTCAGGCGTCCGCGTGTGGCGAGGCGAGCGAGGCGCTGTTCCTCGCGGTCGGCCCAGCGTCGTACGCGGTCCGGGTCCAGCGGGGTTCCGTGGCCGACGTGCAGGCGGGTGGGGTTGAGCGCGAGCATTTCGCGGAGGCTGGCGAGGTTGCCGAGCGGGTCGTCGTGGAAGGGCGGGTTGGCGGGCTTGCCGGGGATGAGTCCCATGAAGGAGTTGGCGACCAGGTCGCCGGCGACCAGGTCACCTGCGCCGGTGATGACGGATACCGACCCGGCGGTGTGTCCGGGCGTGGGCATGATGCGGGCGGTGATCCCGAAGTCGTCGAGGTCGGTTTCCCCGCGGAGCAGGATGCCGGGCTCGATCGGCTCGGCTCGGACGTGCAGGTTCTTGTTGCGGTTCATGAGGCGGCCCATGGGGCCGGTGGGCAGGTACGGCAGGCGGACGCGGCCGGTTCGGTAGGGCTCGAGATCGGCAACGTGGCCGGCGACGGGGGCTCCGGTCAGCCGGTGCAGCTCGGCCGCGGAGCCGAAGTGGTCGATGTGGCCGTGCGTGAGGACGATCAGTGCGATGTCCGCCGGGTCGACTCCGTGCGCGGCTACTTGGTCGCGGATCCTGCGGGCGCTGCCCGGTGTACCGGCGTCGACGACGACGGGGCGGCGGCCCAGCAGCAGGTAGGCGTTGACCGCGTGCCTGCCCAGGACGGGGATCGGGATGATTCTGGTGTCGGGCACGGGTGCTCCTGGGGTGATTGATGCCGCTGCCGGGGCATGCGGCTGCCAGGCCGGGCGCCCGGGGCGGGCGTGGCCTTCTGGCCGGGTTGGGGTGGGCTGGTGCGCCCGGGGACTAGCGGAAGCGGCGGCGGTACTCGGCGGGAGTGGTCCGCAGCCGACGCTGGAAGGACCGGTGCAGCGTCTTCACCGAGCCCAGTCCGCTGTCGTCGGCGATCTCCGGAAGGCTCAGGTCGGTTTCCTCCAGCAGCCGGCGGGCCGCTTCGAGCCGTACGGTTTCCACGTACGAGGCGGGGGTGCTGCCCGTACGTCTGACGAACGTCCGTGAGAAATGGCGGGGGCTGAGGTTCAGGCGGGCGGCGAGCGCTTCGGTGGACAGCTCTTCGCGCGGGTGCTCGGTGACCCACCGGCACAGCTCTTCCACCGGGTCGTCCGGGGGAGTCCGCAGCGCGAGGGGCGCACTGAACTGGCTCTGCCCGCCGGAGCGCTTGACGTACATGACCATCATGCGGGCGGTGGCGAGCGCGACGGCCTGACCGTGGTCCTCCGCCACCATCGCAAGGGCCATGTCCATCCCCGAGGTGACCCCCGCGCAGGTCCACACCCGTCCGGACCGGATGAAGATGGGGTCCGGATCGACGCCGATGTCCGGGTGATCGACGGCCAGCTGCGCGGCGGTCAGCCAGTGGGTCGTCGCCCGCCGCCCCTTCAGCAGCCCGGCGTCGGCCAGCAGGTGCGCGCCGGCGCAGATCGAGCCGATCCTGCGGGCCCGGGGTTCGCCCCGCCGCAGCCAGGCGGTGACCGTCTCGTCGATGACCGCCTCAACCCCGTTGCCGGTGTGGGTGATCGCACCGGACACCAGCAGGGTGTCGACGCGGCCGTCCACTTCTCCCAGCCTCAGGTCGGACATGAGCCGTACACCACTGGAGGTCGGTACTTCCCCTCCGGCCGCCGTCGCGATCTGGATCCGGTAGCCGGGCTTCCCCGACTCCACGAGGACCCGGGACGCCACGGAGAACACCTCGGCGGGTCCCGTGACGTCGAGCAGCTCGACGCCGGGGAACGCAACGATGACGACTCTTCGCGGTGAGGGCATGCACTGATCATTGACGTCACGGCCAGTGTCTGCAATGACGAGGTTGTCTCAGATCCGGCCATCGGCCGGTCGCTGTCGCCACCCGACGAGCGCCGGTCCCCGGCCGAGCGCCGTCGTCCAGGAGGCGTCCGGAGCACCGCCCACGTTCCGAGCCCGCAGTCGGCGACGAGGACGACACCGCTCGCCAGGGACGCCCGGTCCAGCCGGAAGGCCTGTACCGGTTCGGAGATCACGCCCGCGGTACGGGCCGGGACCGGCCCTTTCGTCCGGCTTGCCGAGGTCGGTCGGATTCGGTCCCGTCAGTGACCCCCGGGTCATGCGGTGGCGTCCGGGAGTCCTCCCAGGTGGGCGGCGGCTTCGGGGTGGCGGGGGTGGTTGAGTTCCGTCAGGGTGCGGTGGGCCGTGGCCAGGGCGGTGCGGGCTTCCTCGTCGCGGCCGAGGTGGTGCAGGGCGATACCCAGGTCGAGGCGGGCCGGTTCGCTCCAGGCCGGCATGTCCGCGGCCTCGAAGGCGGTGAGCGCTCGGCGCAGGGGGGCTTCCGCCTCGGACCAGCGGGCGAGTACGGCCAGGTCGCCACCGAGGTGGTGGAGGGTGGCGGCGTGGTAGACGGCGATCAGGTCGGGTGACTGGCCCGGGATTCCCGCGCGGCAGATGGCCTCACTGCTGCGGTGGATGGCGAGGGCCTGGTCGGCATGGCCGGTCTCGCGCAGCACGATGCCCAGCGTGTTGAGAGTGGTCAGTTCGGCGAGCCGGCCCTGCGGGGTGGTGTTGTCGCGGTGGCAGGCGGCGGAGTCGCGCAGCCAGGCGATGGCCTCGCCGGTGCGGCCGAGACGTTTCAGCGCGCCGGCTCCGTAGCCCAGGGCCCAGCCCATCTGGAGCCGGTCGCCGCTCTCCCCGGCTGCGGTGAAGGCCGCGTCGGCGGCCTCCAGGGCGGCATGGTGGTCGTAGGTGCACACGTTGTAGGCCCAGGCGAGATAGTTGAGGTGAACGGCCTCGTCCGCCCGGCTGCCCAGCGCGCGGGCGGCAGCGACGGCGAGTCGGAACACCTCCGCCCACTGCTCCCAGTGCTGGGTGCGGTCGGAGAACCAGTGCATGGCCTCGGCGGTGTCGATGACCTCACGGTGCCATCCGGCGGCCTGGGCATGCTGGAGCGCCCAGAGCCACTGGGCGCGTTCGGCTTCCAGCCAGGCGCGGGCCGGTTCGCGGCCGGTGGGGGCGGTGACGGGGTCGGGGTCGCCGTCGGGGGCCCGGTGGTGCTCCGCGTCGAAATGGAGCGCCGCCGCCGTGGCCCGGGTCAGCATCCAGCGGGCGGTGCGGTCGCGGGCGCCCGCGAGGGCGGCGGGGTCGTCGTCGGAGGCGAGCTGCTCGGTGGCGAACAGTTTCAGCAGATCGTGGAAGCGGTAGCGCTCGGTTTCCGGGTGGGCCTGGAGAAGTCCGCGGTCAGCGAGGTCCTGGGCGCACAGCCGGGCCCGGCGCAGCGTGGTGCCGGCCAGCAGGGCGGCGGTCTCCGGGCTGAAGTCGGGGCCGGCCGCCAGGGCGGCGCGCCGGAGCACGGTGCGGGCGGTCGGGGTGAGCCGACGGTAGGACAGCGCGAACGCGGCCCGCATTTCGAGGCTGCCGGCCCTCAGGGCGTCCAAGCGGCTCTCTTCGCGCGTGAGTTGGGCGACGAGCTTGGCAAGGCGCTCCTGCGGCCGGATCGCCAGGCGCTGTCCGGCGATCCGGACGGCCAGCGGCAGGTGGCCGCACAGATCGGCGAGGTCGCGGGCGGCCTGGGCCTCCTGGGAGACGCGCTGTGCGCCGATGATGCGGGTGATCAGTTCGACGGACTCCTCACGGTGCAGCAGCGCGAGGTCGATGCGGTGTGCGCACTCCAGGCCGGCCAGGGCGTGGCGGCTGGTGACGACGGTCAGCGAGTTGCCCCGACTCGGGAGCAGCGGGCGGAGCTGGTCCTCGTCGGCGGCGTTGTCCAGCAGCAGGAGCAGCCGACGGACGGCGGTGATCGAGCGGAGCAGACCCGTGCGGTCCTGGGTGTCGTGAGGGACGGCACGCTCGGTCACACCGAGGGCGCGCAGCAGGCGGGCCAGGACCTCACGCGGGTCAGCGGGCCGCTCGTCCATGCCGAGCAGATCGACGGCGAACTGGCCGTCGGGGTAGTGCGGGGCGAGGGAGTGCGCGGCGTGGACGGCGAAGGCGGTCTTGCCGAGGCCCGGCTGTCCGGCGACGACCGCCACGGGTGCCGACTCTCCTTCGGGGCGTTCGGCCAGGGCGCGCAGGCGGGCCAGGGCCTGGGTCCTGGCGGTGAAGTCACTGAGGTCGCGCGGCAGCGGCAGGGTGCCCGAGGGTACGGCGGCCGGGCGTGAGCGGGGACGGCCGAAGGCGGCGACCCGTTCCAGGTCTCCGCGGTCCGCGGTGTCCAGGGCGAGTGCACGGGCCAGGGCCTGCACGGTACGGCGCTGCGGTCCGCGAGTACGGCCGCGTTCCAGGTCGACGAGGGTGCGGACGCTCACTCCCGCGGCGTGGGCGAGTCGTTCCTGGGTGTGGCCGGCGCGGAGGCGCAGGCTGCGCAGCAGCTCCCCGAACCCGCCGGGCGCGGATCCGCCGACGCTCATGACGGACCCGCTGCTGGTGAACGCCCGATGGCAGGGGCTCGGCAGGGCTGCCGCACGTGGAACGCTCCTCGCGGTGCTGCGCTCCCCCGGGGGCGGCGCGAGCGGTACGGCAGAAGTATGCCGGATGCAGTCCTGCGGGCTGAACCGCCTGGTCCGCGCTACCGGGCGCGTGCTCGACTGGGTCCGGCCGCACTGCCGGGGCACGACGCGCCACACCACGACGCGCCACACCACGACGCGCCACACCACGACGCGCCACACCACGGCACACCACACCACGGCACGGCAGGCTCACGGCCGACCCCCAAGGCCGCAGGGCAGACCCCTCACACCGCACGCCCCTCTCGCGGTGCGGTGCGCCCACCTCATCGACCTCACCACATCACCTCACCGCACCGCATCCCATCGCCATCACCACGGTGCGGGCCCGTGGAAGGACACACCATGACATCGAGCCCCCTGTCCCTGACGAGCCCGGATCGTCCGGCAGCCCGCTACACCGTGGAGGAACTCTCCAGGATCGTCGGCATGTCGCCGAGGAACGTCCGAGCGCACCAATCACGCAAGTTGCTGCAGCCGCCGATCCGCAGGGGGCGGGTCGGCTACTACGACGACACGCATGTGCGCCGACTGGAGCACATCGTTTCGCTGCAGCGCCAAGGCTTCAACCTCGTGTCCATCGGCGCCATCCTCGGTGCGGAGGGCCGCGATGACGACCGGGAGAAGATCACCGCCGCCCTGCAGCGCGTGATACGGGAAAGGCCCGGCGTCTTCCACTCCCTGAACCGGCACGGCGTGGTCGGCTGGGACGAGGACGGCGCCGTGCGCATCGCCCGGCCGGGCGTCCTGCGTGCCGCCCTCGACCTCGTCCGGGCGGGGATCCCCGCGGCGGTCACCCTGCAGTGCCTGGCACGGTTGCTGGACCGGATCGACGGCGCGGCCGAGGAGCTGATCAAGGTCGTCGGCTCGGACATCCTCTCGCTCAACCTTCCTTGCCACGGGCGGAATTCCGCCGCCGGGTTGGATGACCACAGCACCGGCACCTTCGCCCAGGGATTGGTGGAGCTCCTCGCGAGCGCCTTCCGCGCGGCTGCCGAGAACCACGGCCGGGAACTGGCCGCGGACCTGCTGGCCAGCAGCTACGGGTCTGCCCCCTGGGCCGAGGAATCCGTCGTCGTCGAGAACGGATGAGCAACCCGGCCCCCCAGTGGGCCGATGACACCATTCCGTGCCGCGGTCGATCCGGTGTTGGGCACGGGATCGATCCGTTCGCCGAGGACCGGCCCCATCCGCCCTACGGTCAGTGGCGACCGGGCTTGCCGCAGGCGCTGCGGGACGGCCGATCCCCACCTGCCGCAAGCCGCCGGCCCTCATACCGATCCGACCCCGCCCACCCCCCGCACGACCATTCCCCTATCAGGATCGTGAAATCCCATGAAACGCACGTCCCCGTTTCCGGGCGCCGCCAAGGTCGAGAGCTATCGGCTGCGCGTCGACGCACGGTTGACCCAGGAGCCGGACGGATCCCTGGTGCTGGAGCAATCCCGCTACCGGCTGCGCCTACCCGCCCCGGAGGCCGGCCGGCGCGCGCTGCTTTTACGCATGTCCGAGGGGTGGCTGAGCGACCTCCAGATTGCCCAGCTCGTCACCGGCCTTGAGGGCGAAACGCGAATCCTGCCCGCCCAGCTCCTCGTACGCCGCCTGCTGTTGCACTGCTGGCTGGAGCGAAGGATCGCTGCCGGGGCCCGGGCGCTGCTGGACGTGGTGCCCCGTGGGCTCGGGGCGCAGAGCGGTCCCGTCCGGCGTCCGCACGGCGCCGGGGTGGTCTACCGGCTGTCCCGCTTCGCGGTGCTCCGTACCGATCGGGGGCGGATGCTGGCCCATTCCCCGCTGAGCACCGTCGCCATCGCCTGCGCGCACACCCAGCTGGGCGCCGTCCTGGCGGGCGCGGCGGCGGACGGGGTCAGCCGGATCGACGTGGCCAAGGCACTGGAGGTGGACGAGCCCACCGCCGGGTACGTGCTGGACGAACTGCTCTCCGCCCAAGTCCTGGTGACGTCCGAGGAAGCCGAGGCCGAAGTCAGCACCGCGCCGATGGGTCTGTGGTCGCCGGAGGAACTGTGGCTGCACGACCGGACGCGGCCGCAACGCCACGCGGCGCCGATCGGCGCCACCCACCGCTTCCGCGGTGTCCTGGAGCCGGAGCCCGCACAGACCGGCGGTCCCACCGCGCGTCGCACCATCGCGCTGCCCGCGCCCGCCGCGCGCCCCGCCGGGGCGGCGCCGGACTCGCTGGCCGCGGTGATGTCCCGTCGCCGCAGCGTCCGCCGCCAGGACGACACGCGGCCGATCACCGCGGCCCAATTGGGCGAGTTCCTGCACCGGGTCCAGCGCCTGGGACCCGCCGCGACCGGCGACGCGGACGGCCTGGAGACCGGCAGGCGCCCGTACCCGGGGGCCGGTGGGATCGGCGAACTGGAGATCTATCCGCTGGTCTCGCGCTGCGCCGGGCTGGAGAGCGGGCTCTACCACTACGACTCGCGACGGCACCGGCTGGCGGCCGTGGCCGCCACGGGCCCCGAGACCGCGAAGATGCTGTCGTTCGCGCGCGCCACGGCCACCATGCCCGACCCGCCGCAGGTGTTGTTCGTCATCACCGCACGGATCGGGCGCCTGATGTGGAAGTACGAGGGAATCCCGTACGCGCTGGCGCTCAAGGACGCCGGAATCCTGACCGCGTGGATGTACCTGGTCGCCACCGACATGGGGCTGGCCCCGTGCGCGCTGGGGGCGGGAGACGTCGCCTCGTTCGCCGCGCTGTCGGGACTGGACGCGCTGGTCGAACCCGCCATCGCCGAGTTCGTCCTCGGCTCTTGCCCGTCCGACTGTGAGGAGCAGCCTTGAGATTCCGCAAACAAGCCCTTCGAAAGCTCGAATCGCCCGAGCAGCTCGACGAGATCGCCCGACTGGCCTCGATACCCACCTGGCTGACGACGGTGGCCCTCCTGGTCGTGGTGCTCTCCGTCGGCACCTGGTCGGCGTTCGCCACCGTACCGAAGACCGTCGCCGCCCCCGGGGTGCTCACCCACGCGGCGGGCGCCGTCACCCTGGACGCCACCCGGCAGGGGCAGGTGACCTCGGTCCTGGTGGCCCCGAACCAACGGGTCGGCAAGGAGCAGCCGCTCTACACCCTGGTCGGCCAGAACGGCTCGACCGAAACGGTCACCGCGCCGTGGACCGCGCACGTGGTCAGTGTGCGGATCTCCGAAGGAGAGATGCTGCTGCCCGGGAGCAAGGTCGCCGTTCTGGAGCGGTTGGACACGCCCGGCGACCAGTTGGAGGCGATGGTCTACGTCCCGGCGGCCCATGCCCCGCTGCTGCGCGTCGGCATGCCCGTGCGGCTCTCGACCGCGGTGGCGCCGGTGAGCGTCTTCGGCACACTGTCCGGGACGGTCTCGGCCGTCGGCTCCCTGCCGGAGACGGAGGAGTCCCTGCACGCCTTCCTCGGCTCCGGCCGCGATGTGACGCCGTTCCTCAGTACCGGTTCGGTCGTCGCGGTGACCGTCCGCCTCACCCCGGACGCCGAGTCGCCGAGCGGGCTGAAGTGGTCGCGCTCCTCCCCGTCCTTCGCGCTGAACTCGCAGAGCGCGGTGACGGCGACCCTGACCGTGGCCCACGAGCGCCCGCTGAGCTGGCTGGTGAACCGATGAGTCTGACCCTCCCGAAGCGCGGAACCGACCGGCCGACCTCCAAGCGGGTGCGCACCCCCACCGTGATCCAGATGGAGGCCACCGAGTGCGGGGCGGCCTCGCTGGGCATCGTCCTGGCCCACTACGGCCGCCACGTACCGCTCGAAGAACTCAGGCAGGCCTGCGGGGTGAGCCGGGACGGCTCCACCGCGGCCAGCGTCGCCAAGGCGGCGCGCCGGTACGGGCTGACCGCGCGCGGTCGGCAGAGTCCCGTCGCGGACCTCGGCTCCGTGCGGCTGCCGGCCATTCTGTACTGGAACTTCGAACACTTCCTGGTGTTGGAGGGGCTGGGGCGGAAGGTCAGGCTCAACGACCCGGCCACCGGCCCCCGCACGGCGAGCTGGGAGGAGTTCGACGACGCGTACACGGGCATCCTGATCGCGCTGGAACCGGGCCCCGGGTTCGAGCGCGGAGGGCACCCGTTCAGTCTGGTCCGCACGCTGCGGGAACGCTGGCGCAATCTCGGCTCGGTGGTGCCGCAGACCGCGATCCTCGGTCTGCTGGTCGCCCTGGTCGGCATCGCGGTGCCCGCCCTCACCCGGGTCTTCGTCGACCGGGTGCTGCTCGGATCGGAATCGGTCACCTCCGTCGCGCTGGTCGCGGCGATGGCCGTGGCCACCGTGATCACCCTCGTCGCCGGATGGCTCCAACAGCGCCTGCTCGTGCGCGCCGAGACCGCGGTGGCGCTCGGCAGCGCGGCCCGCCTGATGCGGCACATGCTCAAGCTTCCGCTGGGCTTCTTCAACCAGCGGATGGCAGCCGACCTGGCCCGGCGGGTACGCACGAACGACGTGGTGGCCGACATCTTCACCCGGCGTCTGGCATCCACCGCGGTGGACATGGCACTGGCCCTGTCCTACGCCGCGCTGCTGTGCCAGTACGAGCTCGTCCTGGGGTTGTGCGCGCTGGTCTTCTCCGGCCTCAACGTGGTCGTGCTGCGCTGGCTGTCCGCCATCCGCGCGACTGCCATCGCAGGCCTGCAGGCCGAACGCGGCCGGCTCTTCGCCGCCGTGTACACCACCATCTCGATGATCGAGACGGTCAAGGCCAGCGGGCAGGAGGAGCTGAGCTACCAGCAGTTCGCCGCACGCCAGGCGGCGGTCACCACGGGTCAGCAGAAAGCGGGCGTGCCCGCCGCCGTCGTGGCAGCGGTGCCCGCCCTGCTCGCCGCGCTGAACACCGCAGTGCTGATCGCGCTGGGCAGTCACCTCGTCCTGACCGGCACCCTGACCGTGGGAGTGCTCGTCGCCATGCAGGGCCTGGCCGTCGCGATGAACCGGCCCGTCACCAGCCTCACCACGGTCAGCGCCCAGGTCGAGGAGATAGGGGCGGACCTGCAACGCCTCCAGGACGTGGAGCGCTATCCGCTGCCACCCGCACCCGTCGTCTCCGGCACACCGACACCGCTGGAAGGCCACGTGGTGCTCGACAAGGTCACCTTCGGCTACAACCCGCTCGTCCCGCCCCTCCTCCAGGACTTCTCACTCGAGCTGCCTCCCGGGGCGCGGGTGGCACTTGTCGGAGGCTCCGGCAGTGGGAAGTCCACCGTCGGCCGGCTGCTCGCCGGCCTGCACCAGCCCTGGAGCGGGCGGATCACCATCGACGGCCGGGAGCCGCACACCCTCGACCCGGGGCTGTGGGCCGCCACCATGGCGATGGTCGACCAGGACAAGATCATGTTCGAGGGCACGGTACGGGACAACATCACCCTGTGGGACCCGACCATCCCCGACGAGGACGTCGTACAGGCCCTCAAGGACGCCTGCATCCACCAGGAAGTGGCGGCCCGCCCCGGCGGCCTGGCCAGCCCGGTGCACGAAGGCGGACGCAACTTCTCCGGAGGCCAGCGCCAACGCCTGGAAATCGCCCGCGCCCTGGTCCGCAACCCCCGGCTGCTCATCCTGGACGAGGCCACCAGCGCCCTGGACACCGAGACGGAGCGACTGATCGACTCCAACCTTCGCCGCCGCGGCGCCACCTGCCTCATCGTCGCCCACCGCTTGTCCACCATTCGTGACTGCGACCGGATCATCGTGCTCCAGCACGGCCAGGAGGTCGAACGCGGCACTCACGACGCCCTCATGGAACGCGACGGTTCCTACGCGGCACTCATCCGGCACCACGCGAAGTCAGCGGGGGAAACCACATGAACACCGTTGTTCCGCCCCAGGACTGGGACCTGCTCGCCCGACTGGCGGCCCCCGGCTCCGCCGCTACCCGCCGCATCGACGGGCGGCACACCGTCTACCTGGTCGAAGGCGGGCCGGCCGACATCTTCGCGAGCCGTCTCGTGCCCGACGGCGACACCTCCCGGCAGCACTTCGTCGCCCGCTGCCCCGCCCACAGCGCGATCCCCTCCTCGACCGCGACCGGCGAGTGGCAGCTCACCGTGGTGCCACTGCCCGGTGGCCGCCTCCGCGGCGTCGACCACGACCAGCTCTCCAGGCTGGTCCGCCAGGTCCAGCCCGAGGAGTCGGACGGCGGTCGGCCGCCCGGTCACGACGACCGGATCGCCGACGTGATCAGCGACGCGCTGGACCGTGCGCTGCAGGCCGTCTCGGACGCCGTACGCTCCACCAGCGCCCCGCGGGACTCCCAGGTCCTGCGCTCCCGGCAGATCGTCTCCCTCACGCGCGGCCGTACGGTCGTCGGCGGCGGTCGGCCGTGCTGGATCCGGCTGGCGGACGGCCGCATGAGCAAGAACGGCCTGGCCGACCACATCGTCTCCGCCGGACGCGAAGCGCTCTTCCTCGGTCTCCAGGACTGGACCCGTGCGGAGTCGGACTGTCTGGTCGAGCTCCTGAACACCCCGGACCTGCTGCGCTCCGGAGCCCTCTTCGAAGCGGTCGACCAGCAGATGGCCCATCTGGTGCGTTCGCTCGGCGACCGCGCCCTGGCGACCGACACCGCGTTCCTGCACGCCCTGGACGTCCGCAAACGCGCGGCCGAGCAGATGGTGGCAGCGAGTGCCCGACGGGCCCTGGGCGTACTCGGCGCCAACAGCGCCCGCGGCGGGCGACTCGCCACCGAGGGCGCCCAGGACGCCCGGGCCTGGGCGGTCGAGACCCTCCAGGTGGTCACCGAGGGAGCGGACGTCGCCGTGACCGAGCCGCCCACTCATACGCCGGGGACCAGCAACCCCGGCGACGAACTGCGGGCGGTCGCCCAGAGTTCGGGGCTCCACCTGCGTCGGGTCCGGCTGTCCGCGAAGTGGTGGCACAACAACGTCGGACCGCTCATCGGCTGGCGCCCGGCCTCGTCGGTCGGCCCGGCATCCGCCGATCAGCTGACGGACACGCCGACCGGCGGCGCAGCCGTGGCCTCCGACGACGACGCCCGGCTGATTCCGGTTCCCCTGCTGTTCGCCCGCGGCAGGTACTGGATGGTCAACCCGCACACCCGGGCGCGTACCCCGGTGGACCATCGGCGCGCGCAAACCTTCAGCCGGAACGCCACCCTGGCCCAACTGCCCCTGCCCGCGCACAGCAGCCTGCGGCAACTCCTGCGCCGGGGGGCCTTCGGCACCGCGCCGGAGCTGCGTTCCATGCTGGCCAACGGAGTTGCCGTGGCGTCGCTCAGCCTCGCCACCCCGCTGCTCATCGGCCAGGTGCTCAGTTCCCTGACGTCCGGGAGCCTCCAGGACCTTCCCTGGGCCACCGGGCTGTACCTGGTGAGCGCCGTCGCGGCGGCCCTGTTCACCGCGCTGCTGAATCTGCACGCGTTGCGGCTGGAGGACCGCTTGGAATCGGGGGTCCAACTGGCCCTCTGGGACCGGCTGATCCGACTGCCGTCCGACTTCTTCACCCAGACCACGAGCGGTGTGCTGGCCAGCAAGATGCTGGGCACCGCATACGCCCGCCAGGCCTTGAACGGGCTGGCGACCCGGACCTTCCTCGCCCTGCTGACCGCGGCGGCCGGACTGGCCCTGACCATGACGGTCAATCCCGTCGTCGGCCTGTACACCCTCGTGCTGCTGGCCGGCACCAGCGGCCTGGGAGTCCTCTTCGGTGCGGTGGTGATCCGCCGTCAGCGCGAGGCCCTGCCCGCCGAGCACCACGCCGCGGCCGTGACGAACGAGATCTTCGGCGGCATCATGAAGATCAGGCTGGCCGGCGCCGAGAATGCCATGTTCAGCCGCTGGGCGCAGGCCACCGTCGTGGCCCGCGCCCGGCTGCAACGCGTTCACCGGGTGCAGGGAGCCCTGTCCGCGGTCGCCGTCACCGTACCCATCGCCGGACAACTGATCCTCTTCGCCGTCCTGGCGGGCCCTTTGCGGGGCCAGGTGCCGGCGAGCGGCTTCTTCACGCTCAACGCGGCCTTCGCCCTGCAACTCCAGTCCATGATCCTCCTGGTCACGAGCGGTGCCGAGTTCGTCGTCGTGCTCCCCCGCCTGCACGGCCTCTCCGAGGTACTGACCGCGCGGGCCGAGCGGGAACCCAGCCATGTCCAGCCGGTGGACCTCCGCGGGGAGATCGAGATCGTCAACGCGACCTTCGGTTACCCGACCCAGGACACCCCGGTGCTCGACAAGGTGACGCTGCACGCCCGCCCCGGCCAGTTCATAGCGATCGTCGGGCCCAGCGGATCCGGCAAGTCCACCCTCCTGCGGCTGCTGCTCGGCTTCGAGCGTCCGCGCAGCGGCTCCGTGCTCTACGACGGACAGGACCTGGCCGAGCTCGACGTGCAGGCCGTACGCCGGCAGTGCGGAGTGGTCCTCCAGGACGGGCGGCTGTTCAGCGGCACCATCCGGGAGAACATCTGCGGCGCCCAGCCCTACTCCATCGAGCAGGTCCGGGAGGCCGCCGCCATGGCAGGGCTCGACGAGGACATCGACCGGATGCCCATGGGGCTCAACAGTCTGCTGTCCTTCGGCGGCGGCGCCCTGTCCGTCGGCCAGAGGCAACGCGTCCTGATCGCCAGGGCGCTGATCTCCAAACCACGGGTGCTCTTCTTCGATGAAGCGACCAGTGCTCTCGACAACCACACCCAGGAAATCGTCACCGCCAGCACCCAGCAACTCGCCGCGACCCGGATCGTCATCGCCCACCGGCTCTCCACCGTGATCAACGCGGACGTCATCCTGGTCATGGACCAGGGCCGGATCGTCCAGAGCGGCACCTATCACGAGTTGCTCGCGGAAACCGGTGGACTGTTCCACCGGCTTGCCCAGCGCCAGCTCTGGGCGCAGTCGGCGAACCCGTGCGATGCGGCCGCCACCTCCTCAACTCCTTGACGAAAAGCGAAGGTTCGCACTATGGAAGAAGCCGAGCGCACTACTTTCACCGCTCGCTACAACGCGGTGGTCGCGGCCGCCTGGTCGGACCCGGGCAAGGAGCGGATGCTGTCCTGCGACCCTGCGGCCCTGCTCGCCGAACACGGAATCAGCGTGCCGACGGGCACCGTCATCGAGGTCGTCCGCGATCAGCCCGCGGCGTCCGGGACCCTGGAATCCCAGATCCGGGCCTGGGAGCAGATTCCCGACCGGGGCACACTCAGGCTGCTGGTCCCGTACCCGGAGCGGTTCGAGGCCACCGACCTCACCGAGGAGGAGCTGGACTCCCTCGTGGCCGGCCTCGGCCACCCCGCGCTGTCCGACGTTCCGCGCTGAACGCCGTCGAATCCCAGGAACCCGAAACCCCCAGGAAATACAGCAGAGGAGAAGGACCGTGAACGAGGAAGACGAGACCTACGCCGCCGATCTCTCGGATGACGACCTTCAGGCACTCGTGGCAGGTCTCAAGGGGTTGACCGTCACGAACGACGAATAGGCACCACACCATCCGGCGCCCACGGCGGCCGACGGGCAGGACGCGTAAGGTCCTGCCC
>NZ_JBHJTK010000031.1:22245-81409 GCF_042267665.1 Streptomyces sp. NPDC056224 | reverse complement strand
CGCTTCGCTCCGGAGCCATGGGACTGCCTCGCTGCGCTCGGCGGGCCCGGCTTTGCCGGGCTAGGGTCGGCCCTTCGGGCCGGAGTCCTCCGCTTTGCTTCGGACTGCTCGGGTTCCGCTTCGCTTCACCCGAGTGGCCCTGGCTTCGCCGGGCCTGGATGTCCCGTGCTTCGCACGGGAGGTGACCCCGTTTCATGGGGTCCGGAATTTCGGCTTGTTGGCGGGTGGCTTCGCTCCCTCGCTCGTGTCCTTCCGGCTTCGCCTCCAGGTCCAGGACCGCAGCAGCAGCGACCTCAGTGAGCGCCGGTCGGCGCCACGGCCACCGTCCCCGACTCCGGTCCGACCTCCGACCTCCGACCTCCGACCTCCGACCACATGGTGGCCGTACGGCTGTGCTGACGCACCTCGGCGACGAACTGCCGTGTGGCCGGGGATTCGACGTCGCGCGGGCGGCAGCGGGTTCCGGCCCATCGCACGACCGAGGGCGTTCCGAGGGGGACGGCTCCTTAAAACGGGTAGGGAGATTCCGGGGGTGGTCGCATGCTGGCGGGAATCCTGGTGATCGGCTGGGTGTGGTGGGCGATCGCGACGCTGCCGCGCAATACGGTCGCGCGCAGGGCCTGGAACACGGGCATCCTCGGAGCGTCGGTCTTCCTCGTCCTGGTCGCCGGCGCGTACGGCGCCCAGGTCGCGGTGCCAATCGGCCACGACGGGCCCTCGCCTGCGGTGGTCTACATGCTCCAGGCCGCGGCCGTCGTCACCCCGGGCGCCGTTGCCGCTCTGGTCCGAGCCGGCAGGCTGGACCGTGAGCTGCCCAGTGAGGACCAAACGGAAAGGGGGAACGGGCCAGATGCCGGGCATGTGGCCGGGCCCGGCCAGGACGTTCCCGTGGCCGTCGAGTTCTTCGCGGCCCCGGACGACCTGGCCGCCGAAGCGGGGCCGCCACGAGGGCAGGAGTTTCCCGCGCTGGAGTGCACGGGCTTCGATCCCGGCGAGGCTGTGGGGGACTGGGAGTTCCTCCTCACCGGGGAGGCGGCCTCGGAGCTGCGGTCCCTCACGCCGACGAAGAACCGCGGTTCCACCGTGTTCGAGGTCCCCGACGGGCTGTGCGAGGCGCTGGCGCAGGCGAACCGGCGCCGACTCGTCGAGGCCGCGGCCGCATGGGCCGCGCTCGCGGCAGGCCGGGGCGAACACCTTCCCGTCGAAACGGCGGTCGAGACGTTGACGGAGCTCGCGGACCTGGCTCACACGACAGCGGGTCTTCGGCAGCGACTGTACTGCTGGTACTTCGCACCCTGACCCCCTTGGCACACCTGGGAAGGGGGACGCCGGGCGCCCCAGGCCCCGGGGCGGGGGCGAAAGCAGGAGAGCAGGAACGGGAAGGGGGGAGCTCAGCCGCACGGCAGGTTGGTACGGGCGCCCGCCACAGCTGCGGCCCACGGTGGGGCCCCGTGGCCGGTGAGGGCCACCGCACCGGGGAGAGAGCCCATCCAGCGAAAGAAATCAAGAGCGTGGTGGTCCGTACGCCGTGACACACTCCTGGAGTGATCACGGAGGCACACGCCCCCTGTGACCTGGGAGGGGACAAGACATGCGCAAGACAAAGTGGGCCGCCATAGCCGTAACGGTCATCGGGCTCGGAGCCACAAGCTGCGGCACGAACACCGCCAGCACCACAGACAACGCCTCAGTACCGGTCGCACCCCGGCCCGAAGGCACCGGGCCCCTCCCGAAGGCCTTCGTCATCACAGACCTCGCCGACGCAGCCACTGCCGCCGGCGTACCGGACAACGCACCGGAATACGCCCGCGGGTACGCAGAGGCACCCGCGGACTCGCGGCTAACATGCGGTGCCGCCTTCGCGGGATTCGCAGACGAGACCACCAAGGTCGACATGGCACGCTACGAAACAGTGCTGCGCGAATTGCGCAAGCGCGGCTGGACACCAGCCCAGAAGCGCGAGGAACGCAAAAACAAGACCACCGGCGAAACATTCAACGCCAAAGACGGCTTCGAACAACGCGGCTGGCGACTCGTCGTCGAATACTGGGAAGGCGTCGAGGGCGCAGCCGGCACAAAAATCAGTCTCATCGGCATCGACGACGCCTGCATGAAAGCAAACGGCCTCAAGGCGCCAACCACCTGACCAGCCACTTCACCCTGACGGGCCGTATAGGGGCAGTTCCGGCGGAGCCGGACCTGCCCACCACCTACCCACACTCCGCGACGGAAGACGTCCCCGCTCCGCGGGATCCGGACAACCCTTCGCTCGCGGATATACATCCCCGCGATGCTTCAAAGCTGACCATGGATTGACTCTGGAAACAACCACACCCAACGGTCGATGTCGTTGTCGTGGAACAGATGTCCCGGATCGGTGAAACTGCGCAGCGCAGCCTGCCTGAAACACCCTCAGGCCTGCGGTGACCTGTGGCTCCTGCCAGACACGTCAGTGATGCCAACCACTGACAGCAGGTGCCGCGACTGCTTCCAGGATGTCGTGTCCCGCCGACATTCCGCAGGGCAGGCGCCGCAGCGAGTGCAGAAGCAGCTCCCGGAGCCTGTGCGGCACCGGGGACCCGGGCCGAAACCGGGGCGGACCCGGGCCGCCAGAGCCGGACCCGAAGCGGACGCCAGGCCTTCTGCATGTTCTTCTCTCTTGCCGCTCGCACCCAGCCGCCCGGGGGATGCGCTTGATCACCCCGGCTTCACTGTCCTGAACGAGTGCTCTACTCTCACCCTGTGGCGACTGGGCCGACAGTTTCTCCCCGGGTCAGAGCCGTTATCCACCTGGCGAGTTGACCATTCGGCAGGGCTGCACCAAACCCCGTGCACGATCCGCAGCATTCGCGGCAGCCGTACGGCGGGTCAGCTGGCGCACGTGCGCCGCCTGACGTCACTCGTCTTGTTGAACTCTGAACGGTGCGAGGGCGCGCGTTTCCTCTAACTGCGCATGCGGCAAATCGTTGCCCCGTGCCGTGGTTAAAAGTCGCCGCAACTGTCACAGCTGATTGGTAGCTTGGCGTGGGGGTGGGGAGACCCCTGCGTTAAATAATAGTGGGGGAATATGTCTGTATTTGATGGTCGGCGGCTCTGTCATGCCGTTGCGACCACGCTCGGTCTGGCAATCGTGATGGGTGTTGCGTCGGCGTACACGCCGACAATGGCCGTTGCTGACACGCTGCCGGTGAGCGAGAGCGAGAAGGCACTCAGCGAGGCAGCCAAGTCCGGTAAGCCTGTCGAGGTGCAAGGTGAGCGGACTGAGTCCACCACCACGTACGCGAATCCGGATGGCAAGTCATTCCGGCTTGACCAGTCCGCCGTTCCCGTACGGGTCAAGGGCAAGGGTGGTGGCTGGGTCACACCTGATACCACGCTTGAGGTCCGGAGCGATGGCACCGTGGGCCCGAAGGCTGCCGTTGCCGGAGTCAGCTTTTCCGGTGGTGGTGACGCAGCAAATCTGGTGACCATCGACCATGGCGGGCGTTCCATGTCGCTGGACTGGCAGGCCGGCGCGCTGCCGAAGCCGGTACTCGACGGGGACAGCGCCGTGTACGCGGAGGTGCTGCCCGGGGTGGATCTGCGGATGACGGCTACGTTGAAGGGCTTCCGCGAGGTTCTCGTGGTGAAGACTCCCGAGGCTGCGAAGAACCCGAAGCTCCAGCGCGTCGAGTTCGACCTCAAGGCGAAGGACATCCGGCTCAACACGAGCAAGGACGGTGGCCTGGCCGCTACCGACGCCAATGGCAACCGGGTCTTCAAGGCGCCCCCGGCACTGATGTGGGACTCAAAGGGCGCGCCCGCGCCGCTCGCCCTGTCCCCGAAGGAGAAGGTTGCCGCGGCCAAGTCCGAGGGCGGCGTGCTGCCGGCGCCCCCTGTCGGCAGTGAGCCGGCGGCGGAGCCGGCAGACGGGCCGGCCATCGGTTCGCAGGTTGCGCAGATGGCTGTCCATGTCGACGCAGACTCATTGGCCGTCGTTCCGGACGCGACCCTCCTCAAGCAGAGCGACCCGACGGCCTTCCCGCTCTACATCGACCCCTCCGTAGCCCTTGACGACGGTACGGAGCACACCGCGCTGCGGAATGACGGCGTCTCTTTCTGGAACTGGGACAACGGGGACGACGGCCTGGGCAAGGGCATGGGCAAGTGCGGTTCCTGGAACGGCTACTACTGCGGTCCGGGCTACGTGCAGCGTCTGTACTTCGAGTTCTCGCCGAGCAAGCTCGTCGGCAAGGAGGTTCTGAGCGCCCGCTTCCGGATCACGGAGCCGTGGGCCTTCCAGTGCGATACGCGCAACGTGTGGCTGGTCCGCATGGACGGCGAAATGTCCCCGTCGACGAACTGGGGCAACAAGCCGAACTACGCCGACCTCATGGGAGACCGCTGGCTCTCGGCCGGCCGGGGATCTGCCTGCGACCCGAACTCGCCGGCTGCTCCGGTCGAATTCTCCGACAACCTTCCCGACGAACCGGACGAGAATCTCACACCCACCGTCCGTGACTTCGCCAACGGCACGTACAACCGGCTGAACCTGGAACTACGCGCGGAGAACGAGTCGGACACGGCAGCGTGGAAACGTTTCCGCAACGACGCCGTCCTGTCGGTCGACTACATCGGCAAGCCCAACACGCCGATCTACGTGGGCCTGGTCGCGGGCAGCGGCGAGATCTGCTCGAACGACCCGGTCAAGCCGTCGATCGTCTCGGACCCGACGCCGGCCATGACCGCGATCACCGAGACCGTGTGGGGAGGCGAGGACGGCGCCTCGCTGCGGATCGCCACGCAGACCGAGAAGCGGGAAACTGTCATCGTCGGCGGCATCGGCCAGTCCAGCTGGGTCCCAGTCAAGGCGAACTCGGGCGACGCCGCCTTCATCGAGCGGCCGAGCTCGGGCTACGTGGGGGACAACGTCAAGGTCCCCAGCGAACCTCCCGCCACCTTGACGGAGGGTGCCCTCTACCGCTTCCGGAGCTGGACGAAGTCGTTCGCGGCCGGACAGGTACGAGACAGTGCCCCCAGCGCAGACTGCTACTTCAAAGTGGACGCCAGCGCCCCGAAGGCCCCGGTGATCACCTTCGGCAGTCCGTACAGTTCGTGCACCAGCACCGCGTGCGTGGCGGCCGGGAAGCCTGGCACGGCCGGAAGTTTCACCTTCGGCCCTGGCAGCGGTGACACCAACACGGCCTACCAGTACAAGCTGGCCACAGACACCGCCTGGACCGAGATCTCCGGTGCGAAGCCGACGGTCTCCATCACCCCGCCCCTGTCCGGGACCATGCGTCTGAGCGTGAAGGCCAAGGACTCACTGGGCCGATGGGGCGCGACGAACATCGTCGACTTCGTGGTCAAGGAGGGCCCCGACCCTGTCGCCTCCTGGAACTTCGACGAGGCCTCCGGCCAGGCACTCGACACCTCGACCACCGACCCGGCCCTGCGGGACAACGCGGACCTTTCCGCCGGAACCCAGCGTCCCGAGAACGGCCGCCGGGGCTGGGTGCAGACGCCCACCCCGCACGAGGACCGCTCACTCCAGCTGACGGGCGGCGGCCAGTACGCGGTCACCTCCAAGCCGGTCATCGACACCCGAGCCTCCTTCACCGTCGCCGGCTGGGTACGCCTCGACCGGACCGACGCCCCCTACTCGATGATGGGACAGGCCGGCCAGAACATGAGCGGCGTTGCCATCACGGCCCCCGCCGGTCAGCCGTGGACCATGCAGATGGCCACGGAAGACACAGCGGAGGGCGACACGACCATCAAGCAGCTCACCGCACTCAACCCGGCGCAGGCCGGAGTCTGGACCCACGTCGCCGCCACGTACAACGAATCCACCGACAAGGCCCGGCTGTACGTCAACGGACAGCTCCAGGGCGAGATGACGGTCACCACACCCATCGCCTCCTCCGGGCGCCTGGGCATCGGCACCAGCAAATCCCGCGGCACCTGGGTGAACCACCTCGCAGGCCGGATCGACGAGCTCAACGTCTGGCAGGACGAGCGCAGCGACGCCGCCGTCAAGCAGGACGCCTCACTCCGCGACTCGGCAGGGAAGCCCTACGTGGACCTGGCCGGAGCCTGGAATCTCTCAACGGCAGGCACCACCTTCGCCGACACCTCAGGCAACGGCCGCGCCCTGACCCCCACTACCGGTACACCCGTCAAGGATGGCGCCCTCGACCTCAACGGCACGACCCAGGCCGCCACCGCTGCGGGACCGGTCGTCGATGACACCGGCTCGTTCACCGTGACGGCCGAGGCGAAACTCGACAATGCCCACCTGATCGACAAGCCGGACGGCTACAAGGCCCAGGTCATCGGCCAGCGCACCGCCACCGGATCCTCCTGGGGCCTGTGGTTCCGGAAGACCGGTACCAAGACCGAGCCGTCCGAAGACGACCCCACCCAGATGGTGACCTCCGTCGAAGGAAACTGGCACTTCGGCAGGCTCACCGCCGACGGCACCGGCACCTCGGTGGTCAGCGACTTCCCGGCCGCCCTCAACGCGGGCGTCCAGGTGACCGGCGTACACAACGCCCAGGACGGCACGATCACCCTCTACGTGGGCGCGGTCGGCCAGGCCCAGCCCAAGGCCTACACGGCCACCGTCGGCAGCGGCGAACTCGCTGTCGGCAAGGGCTTCACCAACAGCGCCTGGGGCAACTTCCTGCCCGGCGAGATCAAGGGCATGCGCCTGTGGTCCGGCGCGATGAAGGACGAGCAGCAGGTCTCGGAGACCGTCTTCGGCTCCGTTAGCTGACGCCCCAACACATCACCGCTTGCCGTGGCCTCCCCGTAGGGGCGGCCACGGCTCTTCCTTAACCCGTTTTCACTTGGAGTATTCATGTCCAGCCGTTCACCAGGCGGAGGATTCCGCCGACGGGTGCCCTTGGCAGCCGCCCTGGCCCTGGCCCTCGCGGTGCCAGGGTCCCTCACACCCGTCGCGGTCGCCGCCGACCTCCCCGGCGCCCCCAAAATCGCCAAGCACAAGGACGCCAAGGTCCGGGCGGTCAACGCCAAGGGCGCCAAAGCCGCCCGGGAACTGGTTGCCAAGAATCAGGCCGAGAACAAGGCACAGGCGGACCGGGCCCGCAGCGAGGCCAAGGCCACGTGGCCGAAGGCAGCCACCCTGGCGGTGGACGGCCCGCCCGCGCGGGCGGGCGGCCGCCCGCTGGTCGACATACGGCCCACCGCGCGCCCCAAGAGCCTGCTGCTCTCCCCGGCCGTGTCCGCAGGGCCGTTCGCTGGCCCTCCAACGGCCCAGGACAGCGCAGGGGGGAGGTCCGCCGTCAACGTCCTCGACCAGAAGGCGGCAGAACGGGCCGGCATCACCGGCGTGCTGTTCACCGCCACCACCCCTACGGCCGGCCCGGCGCAGGTAACCGTCGACTACGGTTCCTTCGCCTCAGCCGTCGGCGGCGGCTGGTCCACCCGCCTCGGCCTGGTCAGCCTGCCCGCCTGTGCACTGACCACCCCCGAGAAAACGGAGTGCCGCAAGACCACCCCGCTGCCCTCGGCCAACAGCATCAAGAACCACACCGTGACGGCCGACGTCGCGGCACTCCCTGCCGGATCCGCGGCCAAGGCGAAGGCTCCGACCCAGGCCCCGGCCGTCTTCGCAGTCATGGCCACAGGCACCGCATCACCCAACGGTGCCGGTGACTCCGCGGCGACCCCGCTTTCGGCATCCTCCAGCTGGGAGTCTGGCTCTTCCGCCGGTGCTTTCACCTGGTCCTACCCGCTGGCGGTCCCGCCCGCCGCGGCCGGGCCCGCGCCGTCCCTCTCGTTCTCGTACAGCACTGGCAGCATCGACGGCCGGACCGCCAACACCAACAACCAGGGCTCACAGGTCGGCGAGGGCTTCGACCTGACGTCCTCCTACATCGAGCGCAAGTACGGCTCCTGCGACGACGACGGGCAGACGGACAAGCACGACCTCTGCTGGAAGTACGAGAACGCCTCCCTCGTCCTCAACGGCAAGTCCAGCGAACTCGTCAAGGACGACACAACCGGAAAATGGCGGCTGAAGAACGACGACGCCTCCCAGGTCACCTGGGGCACTGGCGCCGACAACGGTGACGCCGACGGCGAGTACTGGAAGGTCGTCACCGGTGACGGAACCACCTACACCTTCGGTCTGAACAAGCTCCCGGGCGCCAGCGCTGAGCGGACCAATTCGACCTGGAACGTCCCTGTCTTCGGTGACGACTCGGGCGAGCCCGGCTACAGCAAGGGCACGGCCTTCGCCGACCGTTCCGAAGTCCAGGCCTGGCGCTGGAACCTGGACCTGGTCCAGGACGTCCACGGCAACGCCGCCACCTACTGGTACGCAGCCGAAACCAACAGTTACGCCAAGAACGGCGACAAGACCAGCCTCGCGGCCTACACCCGCGGCGGCACCCTCTCCGAAATCCGCTACGGCCAGCGCGCCGACACCCTCTTCACAGCCAATGCGTCCCACAAGGTCACCTTCGGCTACGAAGAGCGCTGCTTCGCCGCGAACTGCACCTCATTGACGAAGGACACCTCGGACAACTGGCCCGACGTCCCCTTCGAGGCAATCTGCGAGGCCTCAGCGACCGACTGCAGGTCCACGGGTCCGGCATTCTTCACACGCAAACGCATGGCGAACGTGAAGACCCAGGCGTGGTCCACGGCTCTGGAGCCGGACAACTATGCGCTCATCGACACTTTCGACCTGACCCAGGAGTACCTGGATCCGGGCGACCTCGGCGACACCAGCGACCAGAGCCTGGTCCTGAAATCCATTAAGCGCACCGGCAACAACGGCGGGACGGTGACGGTCCCACCCGTGGACTTCACCTACCACATGCGCCCGAACCGGGTGGACGTGGACGGGGACAACATCCTTCCGCTGAACCGTCCGCGCATCAACACGATCACCTCCGAGGCTGGTGCGATCACCACGGTCACGCTGTCGAACCCGGAGTGTGTGCGCGGTTCGAAGATGCCGGCCGCGGAGGATGACAACGCGCTGTCCTGCTACCCGGTCTACTGGCCGATCAACGGCGGCGACCCGAAGCTCGACTGGTTTCACAAGTACAACGTCACCGCCGTCACCATCGCCGACCCGGCCGGCCAGAACGACCTGCTCGAGTACTCCTACGAGTACGCAAACCCCGGCTGGCACCACAACGACGACCCGCTGACCCCCGAGAAGGAGCGGACCTGGTCCGACTGGCGCGGCTACGGCAAGGTCACCGCCTATACCGGAGCCGTCGGCAAGACCCGCTCCAAGACCGTCAAGGTCTACATGCAGGGCATGCACGGCGATACCCGCAAGGCCGGGGGCGCCACCCGCACCACCACGGTCACGGCCGTCCCCGTCACGGGGCTGACGATCCCGGACCTCAACGACGACGATCAATACCGCGGGTTCCAGCGCCAAGCGATCACCTACGACGGAGCCACCCCGGTCTCCGTGTCGGTGACCGACCCCTGGAGCAAGGAGACCGCGAGCCAGCAGAAGTCCTACGCCAACATCAAGGCGCACTACGTCCGCGCTGGCATCACATACGGGCACACCTTCCTGACCGCGTCCAACACCTGGCGCACCACCCGGACCGACACCAGCTACGACGACATCTACGGGATGGCGACGCAGTCCTCGGCGGCCGGTGACACGGCCCAGACCGGCGACGAGACCTGCACGCGTACCTGGTACGCCCGCAACGACGCCAAGGGCATCACGGGGCTGGCCTCCCGCACCCGCACTGTGGCGGCCGAGTGCTCCGTCACCGACGACAAACTGACCCTCCCCGCCAACTCGGCGACCCGCGGTCACGTCCTGTCCGATACGGCCACCGTCTACGACGACACCACCGCCACCGCCTGGACCGCCAACCAGTCCCCGACCCTGGGTCTGCCCACCTGGACCGGTCGCGCCCAGGCGTACCCGGCGGCCAGCGGAACCGCCGACCGCAACCCCGCGGGCAGTGCCGGCTGGCAGACCATCGGAAAGACAACCTTCGACACGGATACGGCCAAGCTCGGCCGCCCTCTGACCTTCACCGACACGGCCGGCAATACGAGCACGACCAGCTACACGCCCGCCGCGGCCGGTCCGCTGCAGGTCACCGTGAGGACCGCACCGAAGCTCGCCTCCAACGGCCAGCAGCACAAGACGTACACGTACGCGGATCTGCGCGGCGCCACCGTGCGCTCGATCGACGCCAACATGGGCTCGACGTACAACACCTACGACGGACTTGGCCGCGCCACCGCCACCTGGCTGCCCAACCGCGCCCGGTCCCAGAGCGCGAACGTCAAGTACAACTACCTGCTGGAACGCGGCAAGCAGCCGTGGACCTCGGTGTCCACCCTGCAGGCCGGCGGTGACTACCAAACGAGCTACGCCATCGCCGACGCACTGCTGCGTCCAGTCCAGACCCAGGCCCCGGCGCCCAATGGCGGCCGGATCCTGACCGACACCCGCTACGACTCCCGAGGTCTGGCCTACGAGTCGTACGCCGATATCTGGGACAAGGACAAGGCGCCGGAAGGCATCTACGCCCGCGCCGAGTACGGCAGCACCCCACACCAGACCGAGACCGTCTATGACGGCGCCGCCCGCGCCACCACCGGCAAGCTGCTCGTCTACGGGGTGCAGAAGCAGACCACCACCACCAGTTACACCGGTGACTCGGTCGCCACAACCGCCGTCCAAGGCGGCACCGCGAGCCGCACCATCACCGATGCCCTCGGACGGACGACAGAAACCCGCACCTACGGCGGCACCACACCCACCGACCCCGCCTACGGGGGCACCGCGCCGGGCACGCCGTACACCAGCGTGAAGCACACCTACACCGTCGACGGCAAGGCGTCGACCATCACCGGCCCCGACAGCGCGAAGTGGAATTACGGCTACGACCTCTTCGGCCGGGCCGTGACCACCACCGACCCCGACAAGGGCAAAACCACCCTCACCTATACGGCCCTGGACCAGGTCGCAACCACCAAGGACGCCCGCAACACGGTCCTTGAATTTGCGTACGACGAGCTCGGCCGCAAGACCGGCCTGTGGCAGTCCCCGAAGTCTGACGCCACCAAGCTGGCCGCCTGGACGTACGACACCGTCCGCAAGGGCGCCGGTACCGATGCCATCCGCTATGAGGGCGGCCTGGCCGGGAAGGCCTACACCCAGTCCGTCACCGCCTACGACACTTTGGGCCGGCCCACGACAACCCGCCTCACCCTTCCTGCCAACGACCCGCTCGTCACCTCTGGCGCCATCACCACCACCACCGACTCCACAGTCAACTACCGGCTCGACGACACCGTCGGCAGTATCTCCGCGGCCGCCGCCGGCGGCCTGCCCTCCGAAATCGTCACGACCCACTACAACGACTTCGGCCTTCCCACAGGGCTGACGGGGCTGACCGACTACGTGCAGAACGTGGCGTACTCCCCGCTCGGCGACGTCGACCAGGTCACCCTGGCCCGCTCCGCTGCGGCTGGAGTCCGCAAGACGTTCATCGGCAACACCTACGAAGACGGCACCCGTCGGCTGCTGAAGTCGACGGTCAACGACCAGACCCACACCGGGATGCTTCAGGAGCTGACCTACAAGTACGACCAGGCCGGCAACGTTCTGTCGATCTTCGACTCAGCCCCGCTGAGCGGGTTCACCAAGGCCGACAACCAGTGCTTCGCCTACGACGGCCAGCGCCGTCTGACCGAGGCCTGGACCCCGAAGACCGCCGACTGCAACCCCACCGGGCGCACCGCCGCCAACCTCGACGGCGCAGCCCCCTACTGGAACAGCTACACCTACACCGCATCGGGACAGCGGGCCACGGAGAAGACCAACACCGGCGCCCCGCAGACCCGCACCTACTGCTACGACCCCGCCCGCCCGCACGCCCTGTCCGCCACCACCACCGGCGCGACCTGCACCGGCCTCACCCCCCAGTACACATACGACACCACCGGCAACACCACCAAGCGCGCCGAAACCCCCGGCAGCACCACCTCCCAGACCCTCGCCTGGAGTCCGGAAGGCCAGCTGGCCAAGACTACTGAGGGCACCGCCGCCACCGACTACGTCTACGACGCCGACGGCCAGCTCCTCATCCGGCGCGACGCGGCCGGCGAAACCGTCCTCTACGCCGGTCCGAACGAAGTCCACCTCAAGGGCACCAAGAAGTGGGCCACCCGCGCCTACAGCCTCGCGGATACCAAGGTCGCCGTCCTGACCAACGAATCCGGCACCGCCAAGCTGTCCTTCGTCGCCGGCGACGGACACGGCACCTCCTCGCTCAGCGTGTCCGCGGACGACACCCAGACAGTGTCCAAGCGCTACACCACCCCCTTCGGCGCCCCACGCGGACCCGCCACCACAACCTGGCCCGACGACAAACGATTCCTCGACAAACCCCAGGACACCAGCACCGGCCTGACCCACATCGGCGCACGCGAATACGATCCCGCCCTCGGCCAGTTCCTCAGCATCGACCCGCTCCTGAGCACCGACCTCCACCAGTCACTCAACGGGTACAGCTACGCCAACAACAACCCAGCCACATACTCCGACCCCACCGGCGAACGCGAAACCTGCGGCGCCTACGGAAACTCCTGCTACGAACAGGACTACAACAACGACGGCACCGACAATGACGACGGCGACCGCAACACCACCGGCGGCAACGAATGCGGCAACGACCCCGACTGTGGCAAAAAACCAGCCGTCGCCACGAATACTTTCAATTCGACAATAGCCACCATCATTTCGTTCGCCAAGACGAACATGGGCGAAAAGGTATTCACAACCTGGCTCGACCATCTCCGCAAAACACTTGAGCTTTACAGGGGAAACAGCAACTACCAGTCGCCCAATGACGCGATCGCGATAGCCGCAAGCACCTGCATCGGCCCAAATGCGGTCTCCTGCCCGGAAACAGTCCGCGACTACCTCTTCGGAGCAGATTTTATCCGCTCAACAGAATACGGCGCGTACGAAAACGGTGGCCCTCGAAGCCCCGGCGGGACCGCAGAACTCGTTAATGGTGGGAGCCCCGCCGGAACCACAACCACAAAACTCTTTCAGGGCGGCTGCGGAAATTGCTTCCTCGCCGGGACTAAAGTCCTCATGGCCGATGGAACCACCAAAAACATCGAAGACGTAATAGTCGGCGACCGAGTCAAATCCACCGACCCTGAAACACGCGAAACCGGCGACCGCGAAGTAACCCGCCTAATCGTCACCGAAGACGACAAGCACTTCAACACCCTATCCATCGCCACCGATGATGGAATCCAAGAACTCACGGCCACCTACGAACACCCATTCTGGTCCCCCTCCGCCAACAAATGGGTAAACGCCGGAGACCTCACACCCGGCACCAGCCTCCTCACCGACGAGTCCAAGACCGTCATCGTCACAGCCAACAAGCCCTACGATCAAAACGTCCGCACTTACAACCTCACCATCGACGACCTCCACACGTACTATGTGCTGGCAGGGCAGACACCGGTACTCGTTCACAATGCAAATACCTGCCTGACTCCGCTTGGCGCGCAGGTAAACAAGGTGATCAATTACTTTGATAAAACAGGGAAGACCCCTCCGGGAGTAATGAGCGGTGGCGCAAAGGGTCACGCCAAGGGTGTTTTCCTAAACAGCAAGAAATCTCTCCCCAAGAAGCCCGAGGGCTACTATAGAGAATCAGATGTCTGGCCTACGGGCGGGGTAAACAGGGGGACCGAGCGGCTGATATTCGGAAAAAAGGGGGAGGTGTATTTCACCGGCGATCACTACAAGACATTCGTGAGGGTGAGATGAGCCATAGAGGTTCACTCCTTCCTTCACCGACCTAATCGAAAAGAGAACTTCTACATAAACCCGGATTCACAACGAAGGTAACTTACTCTTCATGAGTGGGCGGGGGGATTTCTCATTGGACACGCCGAAAAATCCCCCCGTTCTTCGAATGCTTTCACCCCGGCAGGGTGCTCGATGCGCCGACCACGAGCTCGGCAATGGTGGTGGTCGGCCATTTCGTATCCGATCACCTCGCGTGTCGCCAGGTCCAGGAGCATGGCCAGATACCACCAGTCGGCGAGGGGGTAGGTGATGTCGGAGACCAGTTTGGTGCCGGACTCAGCGGCGGTGAAGTCTCGTCCGACCAGCTCCGGTGACGGCGCGGCCCTGGTCTCCGCTTTCGTCAGGCTGCGGCGCTTGCGGCTGGTGTTGCCGCGGATGCAGCGATCGCACATGATCCGCTCCGCCCTCTTCCCGTTGATCCACGCCAGCCCGCCGCAGTGCGGCGCTTACCTGCGGGGCCCTCATCGGCGCCACGAGACGTGGTGTGGATCTCGGGATCTCCTCAGCATGACTTTCCCGCTGCTCCGCCCGCACCTGATTGGCGGCTTCTTCGCCCCCACAGACCTTGACCCTCGCACCGAACCTCAGCAACCAGCGCCGAGGAAAGGCTGCTCAGGCGACTGCCAGTATCGGGTCGCTACACCTCAGTCAGTGCCGCATCCGAGCGGCGTGGAACAATTCCCCCTAGTCGGAACGCCAAATCCCAATCTTTGCCTCTCCGGCTCTACTCTTGGGCACGGAGATCAGGATGGCTCGTGCACAACCAGTCGCGACCTCCGCCCGGAAAATGCGCTGCGCAGGTCCCGAGTCTCACGATTCCGCCCGGCGAAGATTCCCAGCTTGTCCACATGAACCACCAAGACGTCGTAGCTGTCGACGATCTCCGAAATCCCTCGGGTTTGGATGGTGTCCCGCCACGCATCAACGTTCCGGCCGAACCACTCCGGCAGCCCACAGGGCTCGGTGACCGCGTCCCAGAACGCATCGAGCGTCTCAATCGGTCGTCCCCTCAGGTCGACCACTAGCTCTGACTCTGTCTTGTTCGTCTTCTTGGCCATCACAGCAGAATAGCCACTCCTCCTCCCGCCAGTCAGTGGCCTAATAGACGCCCTTCGCGAGCGGCGACGCGGCCGGGACCGTGACCGACAATCTCTGCCCCACCTACTGACCAACCCCTAGACCACTCAGGTGCGAGTGGGTGCGGGTACAGCCGCCCGGGACGAGCGTCCTCACGAGCAGGCCCGTTGCAGGGCCGGTGGTACCCGGCAGATGCGGAGGGCCCCGCCCGATCTCATGATCGGGCGGGGCCCTCGCTCGTTCTTTCCTGGTGTCAGGAGGTGAAGTAGCCGTTCAGGTCGGCGATCACGTCGGTGGATCCGGAGTTGTTGTAGAACGTGACCCAGCCGTCCACAACGGGGACGACCACCAGGTTGGCGACGGTCTGCCCGGGGGTGTAGTTGAGGTTCGACACGCCCGGACGCGCGACCCCGTGCGGGTGGACGATCAGGTGGCTCGCCTCGGTCGGGTTCGTGACCGTGACGTTGAGGACGACGGCGGTGACTCCTTGTGCGGGGACTCCCGCGGTGCCGGTCAGCTGGAGGTGGACGACATCGCCCGGACCCACGGCTCCGGCGCGGGCGCCGGTGCCGTCGCGTGTGTCCAGGAGGCGGACCGGGCCGGCCGCGGAGAAGGCGGAGCCGGTGGCCGCGTAGTAGCCGGTGACGTCGGCGATGAGGTCGACGGAGCCGGAGTTGTTACGCAGGTCGACCTTGCCGTTGACCACCGGCACCGTGACCAGGTTGGGGACGATCTGCCCGGGCGTGAAGTTCAGGTTCGACACGCCAGGCGCCGCCTGCCCGTTCGGGTAGACGGTGACGTGTCCGGCCTCGGTCGGCTGGACCGCGGTCACGTTCATGACGACGGCGGTGACCCCGCTCGCCGGGATCCCCTTGACGCCGGCGACCTGAAGGGTGACGACCCCACCCGGACCGACCCGCTGCTTCGTCGCACCCGTACCGTCACGGGTGTCGAGGAACCGCGCGGGCGTGATCGGGTTCAGCGCGGAGCCCGCCCCGGCCTGGTCGGTGTAGTAGCCGGTGACGTCGGCGATCAGGTCCACCGAACCGGCATTGTTGCGCAGGTCGACCTTGCCGTTGACGACCGGGACGGTCACCAGGTTGGGGACGATCTGCCCGGGCGCGAAGTTGAGGTTCGACACCTTGGGCACGGCCTGCCCGTTCGGGTAGACCATCACATGGCCCGCCTCGGTGGGCTGGACGGCGGTCACGTTCATGACGACGGCCGTGACCCCGGTGGCCGGGATGCCCTTCACACCCGCGACCTGCAGGGTGACGACGCCGCCCGGTCCGACGCGCTGCTTCGTCGCGCCGGTGCCGTCACGCGTGTCGAGGAACCGCGACGGGCCGTGCGGCACGAACCGGCTGCCCTTCGGCGGCTGGGCCGTGACGGTGTAGGCCTTGGGCAGGTAGCCCCGGGACGGGACCTCGGGGGTGTACTCGACGCCGTCGAGCAGCAGGTCGTACTGCCCGGGTTCCAGCCCGTTCGTATCGACGGTGACGCGCAGCTGCTTTCCGTCGGTGTTCGCCGTGATCGGCTCCAGCACCCGCTCTGGCGATCCGTTGCGGATCAGCTTGAGCTTGGTGCCGACGGTGAGCCCGGTACCGCTGACGACGGCTTCGGTACGCGTGCCCGCCGTGCTGGTCGACGGGCTGATGCCGGTCGGCGTTGGCGCTACGCAGCCAGAGTCACAGATTCCCTTCAGGTGGAAGTCGACGGGCGTGCGGGCCCGGCGGGGGCTCAACAGCAGGACCGCTTGGCCGGGTGCTGCGTCGGCGCTCGCACGGCAGCCGAAGAACAACCGGCTGTCGTCAAAGTTGGTGCACCCGTAGCCGCTGGTCGTGGAGGTCCATCCCGGGCTGCTCAGCAGGTCCAGGTCCGGCTTCGCGCCGCCCGTGTCGGAGGTGTTGCCGGAGACCGTGAATGACTGGCCGGGCCTCATGTCGATCACGGCGCAGTAGGCGGTGGAGGTTTCGGAAAGGGTCCCGCTCCGTTCAGGGAAATCATTGACCGAAACCTGGTTGGCGGTGCATTCCGGGGCCCAGCCCGAGGCCGTACCCACGCGCCAGGTGTCCAGTTTTACCGCGAGGGGGGCGTGGTGGGCAGCGTCGGATGTGATGACCGCTGTGTACGACGTCGAGCCGCTGGCACGGCATGGGGCGCGAGGCTCCGGGCACACGAAGTGCCCCTCGCTGTCGACAACGGTCAGCTGGGTGACGTCACCGCCCGGATTGCCGGGTGTCCGTGCGGCGATCCAGAGTTTGTCCGTGGTGGCGGCGTTCACGCGCACGCAGCGTGCATCCAGCGCGGACGTCAGGTCGAAGGCGAGAGAGGGGCCGCCTGTCTTCGTCGAGGCCGGGGCCGGGCACTGCGCAGTTGCGGACACGTCACGGCGGACGAGCTTGTACGTGTCGAATCCGCCCCGGCTGACGAGCAGCGCCGTATAGGGCACCCCGGAGGCGAGAGAGCATGTGGCGGCCGTGTCGGAGGAGCACTTTACGTCGCCCGCTGCGTCGACCAACTTGACCGTCGCGTTCGCGTCGTTCCAGGTGTTGGTGTAGTCGATCAACTCGGCGCTGGAGTGCGCGTCCCCTGGCACGCTCAGGCAGCCCCAGTTGTTGTCCGGGGACACTGACACCTCGGCCCCCCAGGCACCGTTGCCGTACGTGGAATGAGGCCACGGCGTGCAGCCGGCGGTCTCGCCGGTCCTGTGGAACACCAGTCCGTAGCTCGAGTCCGGCTGCCCGCTCAGGTATGCGCGGAAGGGAGCGGTGCCGGTCAGTTTGCAGATGGGCCCGGTGTCACACTGCAGGGTTCCGGACGCGTCGTACACCTTCACACGGGCATGGTTGCCGCCGGCCGGCGGCCTGTTCATTACGTAGATGCCCTTGCCGGTGGCGGTCGGCAGGGTCAGGCAGAACTGCTGCCCGGGCGCGCCGAACGCTCCGGTGACCGGACCGGCCACGAGGCCGTTGTCGTGGGTCGTCGTGCATCCCCTGGTCTCCTTGGCGGAGACGAATGCGATACCGAAGGTCGTGAGATTCCGGGACCGGGGGTCTGCCGACCAGGTGTAGTCACCGGGGGCCAGGTCGCAGGTGCCGTCGTCGCAGCCGGGTATGACGTCGCCGGCCGCGGAGACGAGCCTCGAAGGAAGCGGGACGTTGCCGGAGGAAACCTCGGCGAAGGAGTGCTCGGCCGCCTGCGTGACCCGCAGGATGCGGCAGTGCTCCGGGCTCAGAGCCGGGGCGACTCCGAAGGCCTGGGGGGCTACCAGCGCGCAGCCTTCCGGCTTGGAGAGCCGGGCCACGGAGTAGTTGTAAGCGACCGCGCCACCCCAGGGATGCACCGCCGAGATGCGGAACGGCGCGGTGCCCGTGAGTTTGCAGTCCATCGCGTACTCCCCGCGGGAGTAGGACGTGCAGATCTGCTGCCCGGAGGCGTCGTACACGCTGTGCAGGACTTCGGAACTGGAGCTGTAGGCGCGCAGGACGTCACTCGCTGCCAGGTCCAGGGTGTAGCAGTCGCCCGCCGAGCCGGTCGGCAGCGTCCGGGGGAACACGGTCGGTCCGCCGAGCCTGCGGTCTCCGGCGCCGATGGCCTTGCATGCGGTGGACGAGAGCAGCGGAGCGTATGACACGGAGATGCCGTTCGCCACGGCGCTCTTGTCCGTGACTTGCAGTGTGTATGTCCCGGCCTGACTGGTGGGGCACTGCCGGATCGCGGGCGCGCCCCAGGCGACGTCGCACGCGACGGTGGCGCCGCCGGGCGCGATCAGCTGGGTAGTGGACGAGTGGGTCGTGGTGACCTGGAGCAGGACGAGGTCCTTCTGCTGCGGCAGGGCGAGCGAGAAGGACGTCGTCTTGGACGGGTCCACCGTGCAAGTGACGACCGTGTGCGGAGCGACGGCTGCCGGGCACGGACCGGAGAGGTCGCTGTTCTGCAGCGTGCGTACGGCCGCCTGGTGGTCGGCCGTGGGATCCGGCGTCGGCGTGGCCTGCGGACCCACGGTCTTCGGCGGCGCCGTGGCCGGGGCGGCCGTGGTGGTGATGGGTGCCGCGGGGGCCGCGGCGGCGGTGCCGCTCTGGCCTGCGAGTGAGGCCAGCAGGGCGAGCAGCAGGGTGCACGAGGCGGCGATCGCGCGGCCCCGCCCCCGTCTGCTCCGCTTCCTTCTGCCGATCGGCAGCAAACTCATGAACCCCCCAGTTCGGATGGGCCCGACCCCCGTGACCTGCTCGGGAGCTCTGGGCAGCCGGAGTGTAGCGCCCGCCCCGGACAGCCCGAAGGGCGGGATGCGCCGTGCACGTCCCGCCCCATGAGAAGATCAACTCATTCCTGTAGGCAGGACACGCACCACCGGAGCCCGGTCGTTCGCCGGCAGGTCGGTGCGGCCGGGGCCGACGCCGATCGCGGAGATCGGGGCGTCTACTGTGGCAGTGCGCAGTGCATCCTCAACGAGGCCCGCGTCCAGAGCCCCTGATCGTCGCGCGGGTCGACGAGGAATCCGGCCGCGTGTAGCCGAGGGTTGCCGAGTGGAAGCCGTGACACCAGCGGCCGGCGGCGAAGCAGGCGCAGCCTTTGTGGGTGTGTGGCTGCCCTGAGTCGCCGCGAGGAAACCCCGTACACGCCCTTGCGGCAGGTCGAAAGACCCCCGCGGCAAACTGCCGCGAATACAGCGAAAACCCGGGCTGCCCCCTTGCATGCGGCCCGGCCCGAGACACCCGTCATCGGTCAGCCGCGGCCTCGCCGAGAATCCCGGGGGATGGCCGTGACCGACGCCGCCCTGCCGGAACGCTCCGGCCGGGCGGGCAAGCCGGTGTTCGGGGGGGCGGCTTGCCCAGGCTCCCCTTGGGCTTGCCCAGCGTGCGTCGCGGTCAGCTGCGGCGGCGGAAGAGGGCCCGACTGGGGCGGCCCGGCTCCTGGTCGTCCACCGGGGGCGGCGGCACGGTGCCCGCCTCTCCCCTTTCATGCGCCACCACATCAACATTTATCTGGACGAATTTCGGTGCGCGGGACCGGCTCAGCTTCGAAATGCACCCTGGTCGGGACTGGCTCCGACTCGTGCCACATCCATGTCACCGAGGCCGAGCATCAGGACCGCAGGTCGGGAGCCAGCCGGGCCACTCTCTCCGGTGCAGCTCGGTCGCGGTGCCCCGTAGTCACCGACCTGACTGGTCCTCGCCGTCGCGCTGATCGTCGAGGCGGGCAGTCAGGTCGGGCCAGTGCTCGGACCAGCGCGCCAGATCGCCCGCGGTCAACGACCACCGCGAACGGAGGGCTTCGTCGGGCAGGAAGCGGACGCAGGTCCCCCTGGTGCCGTCAGCTTCGACGGGCTCCAGATCAGTCACCGGGACGCCGTGCTCATAGCGCTGACTCCAGGATCCGTTGAGACGGCGGTTGGTATGAATCAGCCACTCGCTGAGCGCCGCTACGACAGACATGCCGCGACGCGGATGTCCGTCCGGAAGCCGCTCCGCCTCCGGGAGGTCGAAGAACCGAAGATCCTTCGTGGCCATGACCGGCTTCTTCACCACCCGGCCATGCTCGTCGACCCGAGTGTCGGTGCCCCGTCCGTCATCCTTCACCGACACCGAGCCGTCGGTATGCAGCGTGACCACGCACCGTCCGCCGCCCCGGCTCGTTGCCTCGTCAGCGGCGTAAGCAACGACCTCAAGAACAAGGTGTTCGGGGCCGCCCGGAGCGAACTCTGCGGATCCCTGACGGATCCGACCGAGATGGTCCGCATCCACGATGTCGGCCCAATCGTGCGTGGTGTTGACCCAATAAGTCCTTGATCCATCCATCCGACAAGTATCCGTCGGGTTCTCGTTCGGGCCTTGACCCCGGATGTTGAACACGTCTATGCGGCTTGGGCCGGGGTAGTTGCTGCCGGTTGGGCATCGTTCTCGTAGGCGATCGGGGACCGCTGGCCGAGGCAGGAGTGCCGGCGGCGAGTGTTGTATCGGGTCAGCCAGCGGAAAGTGCCAGCCCCAGTTGGCTGGACCAATACCTTCACCGACCCCCGCCTCTGCGCCGGCCATCGTCGACCGCCTCACCTTCGGCGGCAACATCATCGAGACCGGCACCGACTCTTACCGCCTCGCCTCCACCCGCGCTCGGGCTAAACAGCAGGCAGCCACGTGAGGCAAGGCGACGCAGCCCTCATCCAATGCTGCCAAGGCTCCCGAAGACACGAGTGACCCACTGATCCATTCGGGCCCCGAAGTCCGACGGCGAGGTGATACCCGAGGCCGGCAGGCAACCAGCGTCGTCAAGGTCAGCGACGAAGTCCACATCGGCCAGCCACTGCGGAATAGCACAACCGACCACGGCCTCCGCCGGACCGGATATGACCACGCCAACCGAGTCCGGATCATGAACCCGAGCCCTGTCAGTCTCCAGTAGCTGAGGCCAGGAGTGCGGGTCGGGGGCTATCGGCGCGTGGGGCTTCGCGGGACGCGCCGATACCCCGAGCAGGCCTGTGCTCTGGTGCAGCACGCCGGCCTCGGACAGCACCAGCGTCGCCTGCCGGCCCTTCACGTCCGAACCGAGCCGGAAACCGACCACCATCATGCCCACCCGTGCCGCCCTTCCGCGGCCGTCGGCTTCGGCGGCTCGTCCTGCCCACGCTAGGTGAGGTCCCTGGTGTCGAGGGTGAGGTTGGCGGGGTTCACCTCGGTGCCGGCCTCAAGTGCTACGGCAACGGCCGACCCTGGAGGCGCCTTGCGGCGTTCACGGCTCGGGTCGCCCGGAATTTGTTGGCCGGACTGCATGCCTGCAGGCAACCCTGCCGGGACGAAACGCCCTTTTGGAACATGGGCCGGTCCCAGCCGGGTGGAGGAGAGTCTTGTGTGTGGGTAGGGCAGAGGTAGTCAGCGGCCGGGGGCCGCACGGCCGGTGCGATTTTGGGAGGGTCTCATGTCAGGTCTGGTGAGGGTGCAGGAGCTTGATGTGGTGGTCGACCACCGGTTGTTCGGTCTGGTCGATGAGGAGGGGCAGGCGGGGGAACGTCCGGCCACGCCGGGTGCTGAGGGGCTGGTCGCGGCCAACGCGACGATGCTTTATCTGCAGACGCCGGAGGATGTGCTGGATACACGGCTGCGGGTGGAGGTGTGGGACGGGCCGGCTGACTTCACGGCCGGTGAGTGGCCGGTTCAAGGTGAGGCGGTGATGGATCTGCCGTCGGGCCGGTTCCTGGTGGATGAGATCGCCGCCGGGGGCAGGCCGGCAGCGTTCCAGTTGCCGGCGGGGGGAAGGTGGTGCGTGCGGGCCGCGTGGCGGCCCGGGGCTTTGGATGAAGCGGAGGAAGGGCCGGAAGGCTGGGCGCTGGTGCAGTTCTGGCCCGGTGGGTGAGGCGGGCGGACCGGTGCCGCGGGGGAGGAGTTCTCCCCCGCGGCAGCGGCTTTTGGGTGGTGCGGGTGGGCTACTGGCCTGTGCTGTAGTTGGTGATGGGGATGTAGAACTGTTCGTGGTCGAGGATGCGGTCGACGTCGTACCAGCGGCCCAGGCGGCGGCCTGCTTCCTGGTTGACGTCGCTGTTGACCCAGCGTGCGGAGTAGTGGTTCTCGTACTGGGCGCCGTCGTGGAGGTAGCGGCCGGCGCCTTCGTAGGTGGAGGCGAAGGCGTACTCGTCGCAGTCGTAGGGTCCGCCGGAAGCGGGCAGGGAGTCGCGCAGGTCCTGCATGGCTTTGGTGCGGCAGAAGTTGCGGACGATGCGCCGGTTGTCGTTGTAGCGGGTGTTCTGGTCGGTGCCCTTGGCCTGGGCCAGGCGGTGGATCGGGTCACCCGCGGTCGCGCCGGCGAAGTGTTTGCCGCTCTGGGTGGGCAGGGTGGCGCCGGGGTTGGTGCGGGCCTCGTGCAGGTGCCGGGCCACGCCGGCGACCTGCGGGTCGGCTGCGTCGTAGGCCATGCCGGGGACGGCCCGGTCGAAGACCGAGCCGAGTTTGTGGGACTGCAGGTAGTAGGCGGAGTCGAAGCGCATGCCGCCCTCGGGTGACTCGGTGTCCAGGAACTGGAAGTACCAGGGCAGGTCGAACGAGTACTCGATGTGGAAGACGCCGGTACCGGTCTGCTCACCCATGCTCTGGTCGGGTTCGGAGGCCTGGGAGAGCAGGTCCAGGTGGGCTGCGCCGTCCTTGCGCCAGTCCTTGATGGACTTCTCCGTCTTGGGGTGCAGGCCGGGGAAGCAGGCGTTGGCGTCGGTTTGCGGGTAGTTGTCGTCGAGGTAGTTGCCGTCGCATTCGATCTCCGCGGTCATTTCGGCGCCGGCGCGGGCGAAGGGGCCGGTGGCCTGGATGACGTCGACGTTGAGGCGGAAGTCCGCCCAGCGCGAGGAGGAGACGTGCTCGGCGCCGCCGTTCTTGCCGTAGCCGATCATCCGGTTACGGGAGAGGAACACCCCCGTCGTGCGGCAGCTGGGCCACGGGAAGACGCGGCACTCCACCGCAGGCATGGCCAGCATGTGGATCTGACAGTAGGCGTACCGGTTCTTGATCCAGCCCTGGTCACGGGTGGCCTGGTCCGAGTGGCGCTCGCACTCGTCCGCATCGGTGTACTGGTAGACATCGGCGGGGATCTCACCGCGCGGGAAGCGGGAGGAGTCCGTGACGAAGGACTCCGGCTCCTCCGCCAACGCCTGCCGGCCCGGCCGGCTCACCTTCGACGGGCCGTCGCTGGTAGCCGGCGAGACTCCCAGCGCGTCCAAAGACCCGCCGCTGCGGGTCAGCTCATCGACGATCTTCTGCGGATCCCTGACCAGCTCCGGATCCGAGATGACATACGGGATGACCTTGTAGACCACATCCTTGCCCGCCCCGCCCTGTGACGCGGCAGCCGAGTCGGCCTGGGCCGGCAGAACGCCGACGACGAACACCGCCGCCGACACCGCCCCCAGCACCGCGGCCCTCACTGCAGTGAACCTCAAGAAACAGCTCCCTGTTCTTCCCGGTCAACGGCGGCGACAGACCAACCCCGGCCCATACCAGGGACCTTCCCCCGCCCCGCCCAACCTGTGAGACAAATGCACAACTCATCCAACAAAACGGGAAGATCCACAACAAGCTGACTCTCAGCCACCTCCCCATCCCCACACCGCCTTCACCCACCCAACCCATCCGTTCACCAGGCCCCGGAAGCCGCCGACCACAACCCCCTCCCCCACCTCACGCAGCACCCCTCACCGCTCACTTCTCTCCCCCAGGCAGCGCAAACCACAGCACCAGTTGGCCGGAAACAACCGCGCATACCCAAGACACGGAGCCAGCCCAACGCACCGGCACCCCGGCCAGCGGGAAGGCCATGCCCGCTCCAGCCGCGTACGGGACTTCTGGGAGCCCGTAGCAGGGGCTGGCGTGTACCCGAATAAGGACTCGTCCCCGGAGCACGATGTCTCCACTCGGAGCCGGAGCGGGACGGCGCGCCTTCCCGCAGATTGCGGTGCCGTGGCAGAGCGGCCCATTGCGATCGACGTGAGGGAGGCCCCTCTCACGGCGACTGACGGAGACGGGGCGGCCCTGCCCCTATCTGTCCACGGGTTCGAATCCCGTCGGCACTGCAGCCGAGCCGGACCGTCACACGGCAGACCAGCCGCGGCAGGGCCACACCCATGCAGACCGGCACCCAGCCTCCGCACATGACCTGCCGATCCGGCGGCCCCGGCCACCGGCGAAGGCCCGACCACCACCGGACACATCGAAGCGGACCATGGCTGTGACGATGGCGGCTGTCGGGCGTTGTTGTCGGCATGGACGACGACACGCTGGACGTACTGCTCGACGGAGTGAACGAGACCCGGCTGAAGCTGATCAGCGAGGACGAGGCCAGGGCATTGATGGTCCTCCTCGCGGTACTCGACGACGACACCCAGCCCGAGGAGATCACAAGGGCCGCCGGCGAGCTGCGGTTCAGGCTCGGCTCCCGCCTGGCCGCGCCCCATGAGTCCCACGGCGCGGTCTCGTAGGAGACAGTCGCGCCGGGGCAGTCCTCCGCCAACCCGAGCCGAGCCTCGCGCTCGCGGTCATCCGCCGCCGGGCCCCGGTGGAGCTTGGTCTCCACCCAACCCGTCACATGCGTGCAGTGGCGCGGCCGTCGGCGGAAGCCACTCCGCCGGGTCCCTGTCCGCCTTCGAAACGGTTCGGCTTCGCGGTAACCACGATCAGCGAGGTCGGCGTGTCCAGGTCGTTGGCGTACGCCTTTAACGAAGCCCGGGTTGGTCGACGAACGTACGCAGCTGCTCGACGAGCCACTCGAAGGTGACCTCCTTCCAGCCGCGCCGCTTCTTCAGCTCCTCGATGCCGCGGTCAGTGAAGTACAAGGTGAGCTCACTGAGGTGAGGGGGCTTTGAGTGGCACGAAGAGGAAGAGGGGCCGGCCCGAAATCTTCCTCTTCGACCCGCCCCGCCGCCCCTTGGGGTAGCGACTTCTTCATTGCCCCCGGCTGGGTCCTTACATGCGCGACGGAAGTCGACCCCGTCTCGAACTGAGGAGAAGCAGCCCGTGACATCACCTGACCGTACCGAAACCGACTCTCAGCCCCATGCCCGGCTCCTTGGCTGGGTGACAACCGTGACTGGACTGGTGTCCATCATTGCCGTGGTCGTCCTGGCTTTGACCGGCCACGGCGCCGCGGCCGCCGCCGTCGGAGTCATCAGCGGCAGGGTGAGTGCTGCCGGTGGCATTCAGGTAACCGTCCGCATCCGACGCTGAAGCGTTGGCGTTCTGCTACGCCGCAGCGGGTCGTCTAGCGCAGCTGTGGCGTAGCAGGCCCCTCTGTCCTGACCCCGCACCTCCTGGAGGGGTGCTGGACGCGCTCCCCCTGGAACCCGCGCCGGAATCGCCGCCGTGACCACGGAAAGTCCGGGAACACTTCTGGACGCCGCTGGCCCAGACCGAGTACGGGCCCGCGCTCGCCTTCGACTCCGTCATCCGCACCAAGGTGTGCGTCCTGGCTGACCGGTGGCGCCGTCCGCGATCTCATCGATGTCCGCGCGGTCTCTCGCGGGCCTTCATGGGTGGCGGGGCGGGCCGTGTGCTATTGGGTGAGGGGCGTGTGAGCCGGGTTTCCCGGCTCTTTCGCCCGGTCCTCGATCTGCTTTCGAGCCCTGGGATCCCCGACGATGATCCGCGAGGTTGGCGGCCTGTTGGTGCCCTGTGTGACCGTGACGTGACCACGGGCATGCTCTGGGGCGCTGTCGTCACCGGAGGAGAATTCGATCACCATGGCGTTCTTACTGCACAGCATGGATGCCCAGCTTTTCGGTCCGCCGGCTCCGGAGGCACTGTTGTAAGGGCCTGCGGGGTAGCCGTTGCTCCCCTCGCCGTCGGTCGGCCACTTCGATATCAGATGGATCTTATTTACCTTGGGGTCGCTCATGGGGGTGCTGAGGATCCCGCAGGAGTCGCTATTCACATAAGCGATGAGACGATCCTGTCCATACTGGAGTTCGGACAGGATTTCGATGGGGCCCGCCACTTCGGTCAGTGGGTCGTCGGCGACAGGAATCGCTTCCAATTCGGCCAGCGGGGTGATGCGGGTGTCGTTCGAGGGTGACTCTCCATCGGAGTGTCCCTCGCTTTTGCATCCCGCGAGTAAGAAGATGAGGGCAGCCCCGATGGCTAGAGTCTGATTCTTTCGGGCCATGGGGCTGCACCTCATTCAAGTCGTATCTTCAGTACGTCGTTACTGTGCCCACTGATTGAAGCAGACGCCCACCGGCTTGTTGGCCCAGACCCTCTTCCCCGTGGGCAAGCTGCCGCCAACGCCTGCCCAGGCCTCACCCTCGTACACGTCGTAGAGCGGGAAGGCCTGGACGGTTCCCCACTTGCCGTCAGGCACCTCAAAGCGCGTCTCGTTCTTGACACCGTAGGTGCTGGTGACGCTCCATCCCAGGCCGGCCGAGATGTACTTCAGGTCAACGTTGACCTCCTTCGAGACGGTAGCAGCGACGCTCTTCTCGACCGAAAGGACGAGGGTGGTCTTGCCTTGCCCGCTCGTCTGCTGGAGCAGGTCAGTCCCGCACGACTGGCTGATCCAGTGGCCGTTTTTGATCTCGTAATAGTCTGTCGTGCCTGCCGGTGCAGGGACTATCGGGGAAGCCGTCTCGGCCAACGGCAGGCCGTTTTCGGCCGGGCCCGCATTTCGCTTGACCACAGTGTTCGGGCCCGGCGCGAAGAACCTGCCGTCCGCGGAGACCGAGCTGGCGGGGACGCCTAACGGAGCACGTTCTTCTGCATGGGACACCCCGGCACCCGTGGTCACAGTCAGGGCCACAGTCACTCCAGCTGCGGCCAGAATCGTAGCGACTTCACGCCGCTGCGACCGGAAAGCAATGCACTTCATGACACTCCTCGAATTCCGAAATCCGGAACCCCGCCAGGATCGATGGCGGCGCTCGATGACTGTGGAATTCTGTTCAGCTTTTCCCGGAACGATCAATCGGTTATGCCGAACTGTGCCCCAGCTCACAGGGGAATCTCAGATTCACCTCAAGCGAAATGTCAACTACAAGCCATCATGTCTTCTACTGGATGCACACAATCAGGCGCGCGCAATAGCTGGCAGTGGCGAATTCTCGCCTTGGCGAGAATTCCCATCGCTTTCCGGAAGCCACCGTCCGGCCCATCCGAGCCGGAGCATCGCGCGAGCGCCGGCCTACGAGGCCCTGCTCTCGTATCGCCAACTCGGCGAGCACGCTCGGGCGCCCCACTCGGCCTCCAGCGACTGCCGCTGGAGGCCGAGATATGGGGGATTTTGTTTTCGGGGCGGCCCATCGGCGGCTGCTACTCCTGCGGAGTGGTGGTCAGCGCGGCGCGGATGGCCTGTCCCCTGCGGCCGAGGAGTCTGCCGGACTTCAGGCGCACCGTGGTCACGGCGGTGACGCCCGCACCGGCGAGGAGGCCCAGGACGTCGGTCACGGGCATGCCTCTGGCCGCGAGAGCGGCGGCGGAGATGATGAAAGCGATGACGATCCCGGCGTCGCTGCGGCCACTGGCAGCGGTGGAGTCAGGGGCCTGCTGGCTGGGACGGGCGTCGGCCCGTAAAGGGGTGGGGGTCACCACTGTCGTTCCTTTGCATCTTGGAATGTCCGGTCCCCACAGGGAAAGCGACCGGGAGCGGCCCGGCGCGATCTCGTCCAGCTCCTCCGGCTCGACCAGGACGTACTCGTCGCCGGTGTCGTAGCCCTTGACGATGTCGTCCAGCTCGACCTCGTCACCGGTCCGCTCGTTCACCCGCCGGTTGCGGATCCGGTCCAAGGTGCCGCGCTGAAGCTGATGGAAGTGGATTGTGTGGCTGTCGGTGGCCGTGTAGAGGCCGACCGGCAGGCTGACCTTCTCTGAACTAGCGATCGCTACTCAGGGCCTGGGTAAACCGCTGGCAGCTGGGTCGTCCCCGCGTAAGGATGCAGCCATGCGTTATGCCAGCGTCGACCACGAGCTGATGGACCTGGTCCGACGATTTGTCACGCCTGGCCGGCGGTACCAGCGGCTGGGTGGAAGCTCACTGCGGTTGAGCGGACCTGAGCGCGACCTGTTCGTGAGAGAGCTGGTCAAGGCTGCCGGGGAGATCACTCCCACGGAACTCGGCATCCTTTTCGAGGGCGGGTGGCGAGAGCGCACGACTGCCTCCTGGCTGGTTGCCGTGGCCGGGAGGACCGAGTTCCGCAGCCGCATCGGCGAACTGCTGCTGGCCAGCGGAGGCCCCTACCAAGGGTCTCTCTGCATCGCTCTTGCCACTTCGGTACCAGCGCGGACGCTGATCTGCTCTGCAAATACCTTGATCGCTACCTGCCTGAACCCGACCTCCGCTGGGACCAGACCGCGGTATTCAGCACACTGCTCCACCTCGATGCCGTCCTTGGGACCGAGCGAGCAGCCCCATACCTTGCAACCGGCGGACTATGGCAGCAGTGGACTGCTGCCACGCCGAACACGGTGCGGGATCCGCAGGAGTACCGGCAGGTCGTGGACCAGCTCTGTTCCTTCGCCAGCGAGTGCGCTGAACTCTTCGCCAGAACGGAACCCCAGAACTGAGCCTCCTGACCTGACGGCTGGAAGCCGACTGCTTCGGACGCCCCAAGGTCCGCAGTCGAAGGTACAAGTCGATGCTGGACTGCGGTAGCTGATCATGACCGAGCGGGACATCATCCTCAACGAACTCGCCCAAGGCCTGCGTCCGATGCCAGAGGGCATCGAATGGTTCGAAACCCACGGTCCGAAGGAGCAGGCCGCGGTTCTCCTGTTCCTGCGCCATCACTGCGTGCAGGCGCGCGCCGTCACCGAAGACGGGCCTGAGAGCATCCGACGAGCCGGGCTGCGCCCAACGCACACCCCTGCGGTCTTGATCACCTGTGGCCCGATCGACCAGCAACTGGGGAAGATCGCCGGCCTCACCCCTGTCGACGAACGACGCAAGGCGTTTCGGCGCCACCGAGCAGCAGCCCGCACCAGAACATGTCGTGCTCGTGCCGCTGCCGGAAGGCGTCCAGCTCGATCGCCTCCAGCGGCAGCATCAGCGGCTCCTCCGAGTCCGCGCCGCCCATGACCGCCGTCTGAATCTGCCGCCTGTCACCCCGCACGAACCCCCACCTTTCATCCCAACCCATCGTGTCACCAGCAACGTTGGCGCCGCAGGCCATCGAAGGATCAAGCCGTCGTCCGGAGCGGCGCCGACTGCGGCAGCACGACCGCGGCCCGGAACGCTGGGCCCGGCGAGGAGCGGCAGACTCGGTCGTCGCGGCCTGGCGGCGGCGCTGTGCGCGGGCGTCCTCGATCGGGGTCGGCGCATCCTGCGGGACGACGTCCGGGTCAGGGAACGGTCTGCGGCTGAGCTCGCGCATCACCTGGTTCTGCCGCTTCAGCGCGTCCGCGATGGCCGTGTCTGACCTCGTCCGAGAAGTTCCGTATCCTTACGGATGATCTTGAGGGGTGGGGTTTTGTCAGGTACCGGTGTCAGTGACCTGGAGATGGATCCGGTCGCGGTGAAGAACCTCACGAATGGCCTGCGTGCCGCGGTCGGTGAGTTGCGCGAGTTCGGTGCGGCGGGAACCGCGGCGATCGGCGGCGGTTTCGGAAAGTTGGCCATGACTGGCATGGAGGCCGGTCACGGTCAGGTGGCCGGGGTGTTCGAGGAGCTCTGCGAGCGCTGGGAGTGGGGTGTGCGCGGGCTCGTCCTCAGTGCCAGCGCTCTGGCGGCCGACCTCAACCTGTCGGCGGGGATGGTCTGGGAGGAGGACCAGTACCGGGGAGGAACCTTCAAGGTCGCTCTCAATTCCGTGGTCGGCAATCCCCACGCGGACGAGGACGAGACCGAGCAGAAGTCCTGGGACGAAATCGGGGCGCCGCTCCGGCCAGAGACCCCGGAAGAAGCACAGAAGGCCCGCGACGACTTCCAGCAAGTCTGGGACCAGGCCAAGCGGGACTCGCTGACCAAGGGCTTCAGCGGCCAGATCGTCGAGGGAGCGGCCGACTACGCCGGGATGGACCGCGAGGCCCTCGACCGCGCCCGGGCCCGCGCGACTGAGGGCGGGAACTGATGGGCCGCGAACTCGGCGACTGGATCGAGGCCGGCGGCAAGGCCCTGGGAGACGGCCTGGAATGGGTGGGCGACAAGACCGCGGACGGCCTGGAGAACGTAGGCTGGCACGACGGCGCCAACGCCGTCCGCACCGGGGCGAACGCCATCGCGAACCACCTCGGAGCAGAGGTCGGCGAATCCGAGCTCGGCCAGACCGACGATCCAAAGAAGCTGATCCACGGCAGCGCCTCCAAGCTCCGCGCCACCGCCTCCCACCTGAGCGACTTCCAGGCCGCATTCGACCTGACCGGCCAGGGCCTCAAGGGCCTGGACGACGACGGCATCCAGGGCGCATCCGCAGACGCCTTCCGGACCACAATCCACAAACAGCCCCCGCGGTGGTTCGCAGCCGCGGACGCCTCGAGACCGCAGCCGGCGCACTGAACCGCTTCGCCGACACCGTGGAGTGGGCGCAGGGCCGCGCCCAGGAGGCCCTCGACGAGTACAAGACCGCGGTGAAGACCTCGCAGGCCGCGCACGAGGCGTACGGCAAGTGGGTCGGTTCGTACGAGGCTGCGGTCCGTGCCAAGCAGGATCCCTTGCCGGCCCGCCCGATGGGCTTTACCGATCCCGGCGCGGACGGCGTCAAGGCCGCCCGCGAGAAGCTGGCCGAGGCCCGTCGCCAGCGTGACGAGGCGGCCCGGTCGGTGGTTCAGGCGCTGGAGACGGCAAGGGATGCCGCCCCGCCGATGCCGTCGGCGAAGACGCAGCTGATGTCCGAGGCGTTCCGCATGGGTGTCGGCCTCGAACACGTCGGCGGGGGCATTGTGAAAGGCGCTGCGGGAGCGATCAGCTTCTTCCGTGCCGTCGACCCCGACGACCCCTACAACCGCATGCACCCGACCGAGTACAAGATGCAGCTGACCGGTATGGGGGTCGGCCTCATGACGACCGTGAACGACCCGGCGACGGCGGGCTCCCGCATGTACGAGGCGTTCATGAAGGATCCCGACGAAGGCATCGGCAAGTTCATCTTCGAAGCCGCCACCACGAAGGGTGCGGGAGCGGGCGCGAGCGCCCTCAGGAAGGGCGCCAGCCTCGGCCGGCTCGCCGACGACATACCGACCGGCCCTGGCCGCAAGGCGCTCGAAGGCGACGGCCCGGACGCCCACAAGACCCCGGATGGGGACAAGGCCACCGGCCACACTGACCCGGTCGACCTTGCCACCGGCCGGATGTACCTACCGCAGACCGATGTGGTGCTGCCGGGTGTGCTGCCGCTGGTGTTCAGCCGCCGGGCGGAGTCCGGTTACACGGCGGGCCGTTGGTTTGGCCCCTCCTGGGCATCCACCGTCGACCAGCACCTGGAGATCGACGCCGAGGGTGTCGTCCTGGTCACGGAGGACGGCCTTCTCATCGCCTATCCGCACCCGGCGCCCGGCATGCCGGCCCTTCCCGCGACCGGGCCGCGCCATCCGCTGGAGCGCACCCCGGACGGGGACTGGACGCTGACCAACCCAGCGACTGGTCAGGTGCGCCGCTTCTCGCCGGCCCCGGACTGGGACGGCGAGGGCTACGGCCTGGCGCCGATCGCCCAGCTGGGGGACCGTAACGGCAACCTCATCACCTTCGAGTACGACCACGCGGGCATCCCACTCGGCATAGCCCACTCCGGCGGCTACCACCTGCGCTTCGAGACCGCCGAGGGCCGGATCACAGCCCTCCATCTGACCGGCGGCCCGCGCGTCCTCTCGTACGGATACACCGACGGGAACCTCACCGAGGTCGTCAACTCCTCCGGGCTGCCGCTGCGCCTTGCCTACGACGAGCGCGGCCGCATCACGTCCTGGACCGACACCAACGGCAGCCGCTACGACTACGCCTACGACGACCAGGACCGCTGCATCGCCGAGGGCGGCGAGGCGGGCCACCTCGCCCTCACCCTCACCTACGACGAGCGCGACCCTGCGACCGGCCACCGTGTCACTGCAGTCACCACCGCCGACGGGCACACCCGCCGCTACGTCATCGACGAGCGGTGCCGGGTCGTCGCCGAGACCGACCCGCTCGGCGCCGTCACCCGCTACCAGTACGACGGCGCCGGGCGCGTGACCAGCCGTACCGACGCGCTGGGCGCCACCTCGCTCCAGGAATACGACGAGGCAGGGCGGATCACCCGCTCGATCCGTCCCGACGGCCGCACCGCCAGCACTCAGTACGACGAACTGGGCCTGCCAGTACGGGTGGCCAACGCCGACGGCACGATCATCCGCCAGAGCTACGACGAGCGCGGCAACCGCACCTCGCTCACCACCTCGGCAGGCGCCGTCACCACCTTCGGCTACGACGAGCACGGCCACGTCGTCACGGTGACCAACCCGCTGGGCGCCGTCACCCGCTTCACCACCGACGCGGCCGGTCTGCCGCTGACCATCACGGACCCCCTCGGTGCCATCTCCCGGTTCGAACGCGACGCCTTCGGGCGCGCAGTGCGCGTGACCGACCCGCTCGGCGGGGTGACGACCATGGAGTGGACCCCAGAGGGCCGACCCGCCCGCCGGGTGGACCCAGACGGCGCCGAGTCGGTGTGGACGTACGACGGCGAAGGCAACTGCACCTCCTTCACTGATCCGGCGGGCGGGGTGACCCGCTTCGAGTACGCCCACTTCGACCTGCTCGCCGCCCGGACCGGGCCCGACGGCGTACGCCACGAGTACACCTACGACGCCTTGCTGCGGGTGACGGGCGTACTCAACCCCCAAGGCCTGACCTGGGAGTACGCGTACGACGCGGCGGGCCAGCTGATCTCGGAGACCGACTTCGACGGCCTGACGCTGAACTACTCCTACGACCCGACCGGGCGACTGCGCTCGCGCGTGAACGGGCTGGGCGAGGAGATCGCGTACGAGCGGGACGTACTCGGCCGGATCATCCGCAAGACCTCCCCCACCGGCATGGCGACATTCGAGTTCGACGTCTTCGACCTACCGGCGGCGGCGGTCTCCTCCGACGGCACCAGGCTGGTCCGCATTCGCGACCGACACGGCCGACTGGTCGAGGAGCACGTCGACGGCCGTACGATCCGCTACGCGTACGACGAACTGAGCCGGCCGGTCGGCATGACCACCCCCACAGGGGCGGAGACCCGCTGGACCTACGACGAAGGCGGCCACTGCACCCAGATCACCGCCTCGGGCCGGACGCTGACCTTCGAGCGGGACGCGGCCGGCCATGAGCTGACCCGGCGCATCGGCGACACCACGGAGCTACACCAGACCTTCGACGCGGTCGGCCGGCTCACCACCCGGCACATCACCGGCTCGGACCAGCGGACGCTGCTGCGCCGCGGCTACAGCTACCGCGCCGACGGCAATCTGCTGGCGATCGACGACGCGACGACCGGGCCGCGAACCTTCACCCTGGACTCAGCCTCCCGGGTCACCGCTGTGGACGCCGCCTCCTGGTCAGAGCGCTACGCCTACGACGAGGCGGGAAACCAGACCTCGGCCGCCTGGCCGGAGCAACTGGGCGCGGAGGCCACCGGCGAACGCGCGTACACCGGGACGCGGATCACCCGCGCGGGCCGTGTCCGCTACGAACACGATGCCCAGGGCCGCGTGATCCTGCGGCAGAAGACCCGGATCTCCCGTAAGCCGGACACCTGGCACTACACGTGGGACGCCGACGACCGGCTCACGGAGGTGACCACCCCGGACGGGACGCGTTGGCGCTACCGGTACGACGCGCTGGGCCGCCGTGCAGCGAAGCAGCGGCTCGCGGCGGTCGATGTTTCATCTGAGTCATCGACGGAACCGGACGAGGGCGCCGGGATCGAAGAAGTCGTAGAGGAGACCGTCTTCACGTGGGAGGGCCCGACCCTCATCGAGCAGACGACGCGCTCGGCGGGCAACCCGCATGAGGTCACGCTCAGCTGGACCCACTCCGGCCTGCACCCGCTCACGCAGGTGGAGTCCATACGCCAGGCGTCGCAAGCCTCCCAGGAGGAGATCGACTCCCGGTTCTTCGCCATCGTCACCGACCTGGTCGGTACCCCGACCGAGCTGATCGACGAGCAGGGCGAGGTCGCCTGGCGCACGCGCTCGACGCTCTGGGGCACGACGAGCTGGAACCGGGACGCCTCCGCCTACACCCCGCTGCGCTTCCCGGGCCAGTACTACGACCCGGAGACCGGCCTCCACCACAACTACTTCCGCACCTACGACCCGGAGACAGCCCGCTACCTGACGGGCGACCCGCTGGGCCTCGCGCCGGCCCCGAACCCGGTCGCCTACGTCGCCAACCCGCTCGTGTGGGCGGACCCGCTGGGCCTCAGCCCGTGCCCGGAGAAGACTGAGGAGCAGAAGGCGCAGAAGGCCCTCCCCCCGGCCAACCGTGAACCCCCGCACCTGGAGGGATCGCCGATCCTCGCGCGCTTCGCCAAGCCGGGAGAGGAATTCAACATGGTGATCTCGCAGGGCCAGACCCGGCCAGGCGGATTCGGCACTTTCGGCGACGTCCCCAACCAGCAGTTCGTTCGCGATCAGCTGGCCGTCCGCACCGACTGGAAGGATGACGTCTCGCTCCTGCAGCGCTACCGCATCTCGGACGGCGACCCGATCCTCGTCCAGGAGAGCATCATCGGACCCCAGATGGATCCGAAGCTGGGCCATCTGCCCGGCGGCGCGGGTCAAATAGAGATCATGGAATTCAAAGACAGAGCCCGGCTGATCCCAGTCGGCCCACCCACGGAGATACCCAAGTGACTGAAGAACAGCCCGACATTGTGGTCGCCTGGACCCAAGGTGACACCACGGTCCGGTGGAGCGGCCCCGCAGGTCATGTCGAGAAGTCGTACGAGTTTCCGCCACAGGACGTCATGGCGTGGCGGGAGAACGGCGAGACGATGGTGCTGTTGGTGGAAGCGATCAACGACGCACCCTTCACCCCGTCGGACAACGCTGTGGTCTACCGGGCCGACGGCTCGGAGCGGTTCCGTCTGCACCCGCCGCGCGAGCTGCTGAGCAACCCGGACGATGTGCATGGCTTCTACACCGCCTTCCCGCAGGGCGGGCGGCCACTCCTGGTCATGGTCACGCGCAACGCGGGCGATTTCCAGGGCCGCATCGACCTGGAGACCGGCGAGATCGTGGACACCAACATCTGGCGATGAGCGGGCGGAAGAGTCAAGTGGCGGAAGAATCCGGCGTCTAAAGGGTCAGGGCGCGGCACGTCGGCCCTGGTGCACCACATCGGCTACTGCCCGCGTTCGATGGCTGTATGGAGCCCGTGCCCTGAGGGCGGGAAGCCGTCACGTCCCCGCCCTCACGGCTTTGACGCTGGTGTCCCCGGTAAGGGATCTAGTGGTTCGGCGGTGGCCAGGGTCTCGCGTAGGCGCAGGTGTTCAGTATCCCGCGCCAGGCCCGGCATGCGATCCGGAGATCGGCGAACGGGCCGTCGAGCGCGTCTAGGAGGAGTCGGGCGTAATGATCGACGGCCAGGGCCAGGGCTCTGGTACGGCGAGCCGCTTCCGAGGCGGCGTCGGACGGCCCACATCCTGACCGTCTGCCTCGGCAACATCTGCCGCTCGCCCCTGGCCGCGGGTCCGCCCCCGGCCACCGCGCTGAGCGGGCGTCGGGGCGGCATACGTGCGCGAAGACGGAGGCCAGGGTGACGCGCGCCAGGCGAGTTCCGGGAACCGGTAGTACGACGGGCGGCCCGAGTCGGCGCACGGCCCTCTGACCGCTTAGACCTGACGGCCAGCCCGGACGACGCCGAGGAGAGCGGCTTCTACGGAGGGGACTCGGCCCAGGTCTCCGGCCCGCCGCCGCGCCACTCCACGACCGCGGGATCGGCCAGATCGAAATCCTCGGCATTCTCCTGGCCCGCCGCCGTGAGAAAGACGAGCATGTCGGAGGGCTGGTGCGCCACCCCAATCGAGGTGCCGTCCCAGCGCACGCGACGCCAGCCGTTCTCATCGGGCGGATAGACCACTAGATGATCGATTCCAAGGGGTGTGGGGAGCCGCGTCGGCGGCCAAGGCCGAGCCGTATCCCGATGTTCAGATGGTTTGTGGCCTCGGTCCCTCGGCGATAGCTGAGGCAAGCTGCGTGATCGGGTCGCCTTGGACCTGGCGCTTCGACCGGTCGGTGGGCCAGGTTGAGAAGCCGTCATCGCCCCACCGAGGGATCACGTGGAAGTGCAGGTGGGGCACGGACTGCTCCGAACCGGGGCCGCTGGCGTTAAGGATGTTCACCCCGCCGGCCTGGAGCGCGGACCGCATCGTGTCGGCCAACCGCCGCACCAGCGCCATGGTCTCCGTAAGGACCTCCGGCGGCGTGTCGAAGATATCGGCGAAGTGCGATGTCGGGACGACCAGTGTGTGGCCGGGTGCTATCGGTGTGAGCGGGGCGAAGGCAGAAGCCACCGGCCCGCGAGAAACCCACCGGGCCGAGTCGGCGTGAATGAGAGCACAGAAGACACAGTCCATAACGTCCGACCCTGGCAGGTCTTGAGCGGCCTTGACCAGTTGTTTTGGCGGTCGGCACCCGGCGAGGAGATGCCGCCCGGGAATACCAGTCCATCCGAACCTCGCTCCCGGACGAAGCGAGGGAGCCCAATGTCGGTGTGTGAAGACTGACTTGGACTCCCTCGCGACCGCACTCTGAAGACCGATGCCCCGTTGAATGACTCGCCTCAACTTGCCCCCTGGCGGCCCGCAGTGGGCATCTCGCCGAAACTGACCGACGCGGAGCTGGTGACCCTGGCGATGATGCAGGCCATTCTCGGCTTCACCTCGGAAGCCCGCTGGCTGCGCCACGCCCACGCCCACCTGCGGCACCTGTTCCCCTACCTGCCCAAGCAGCCCGGCTACAACAAGCGCCTGCGCAAGGCCGCCGAACTCATCCGCTGTGTCACCCGGACGCTGGCCCGGGACACCATGCTGTGGAGCGATGACGTGTGGGTCGTGGACTCAACGCCGGTGGAGTGCGGCCGTTCCCGCGAGACCGTGAAGCGCTCCGAGCTGGCCGGATGGGCTCAGTACGGGTACTGCGCCAGCCACACGCGCTACTTCTGGGGACTGCGGCTGCACTTGGTGTGCACGCTGCGCGGCCTCCCGGTCGCGTTCGCGCTGACCGGGGCCAAGGCCGATGAGCGCGATACGTTGCTGGACCTGCTCTCGGTCGAGCCCCAGCTCACTGCCGCGCGCCCGGGGCAGACGCTGATCGGCGACAAGAACTACTTCGGCCGCGAGTTTGAGCAGCAGCTGGCCGAGCTGGACATCCGGCTGCTGCGGCCAGCCCGCAAGGGCGAGGCCGAGCGGCCCGGATCGCAGCTGTTCAAGCCGCCGCGGCAGGTCAACGAGACCTTCAAGAGCCAGCTCGACCTCGAACGGCACCGCGGCCGCACCCCCGGCGGCGTGGCCGTCCGCGTCCTGCAACGCATCCTCGCGCTCACCACCGCCATCTGGCACAACGACCACACCGACCAGATCGCGACGCCACGACCGCGGCAGGCACGGAACCCTTCGACCCCCGCCACGACCGGATCCACGACAGGGGCGACGTACTCGGCGACCGCCCGCCGGCACCACGCCGTCGAGGCCGGGGAACGGGTCGCCTCAATCTCGGTGTCGAGCTGGGCCCTGGCGATCCGCTCCGCGTCGGCGGGCAGCACATGCCGGTACTGTGCGACATCCCGCGGGTTCCCGTGGTTCTTGCCGGAACCCTGAGCCCCTGGCCTGGGGCTTCTCTATCGTTCGCGTGATCGGCCGGTCAGTGACGTGACTTCGGGATTCCTGAAGCTTTCTCGTCCGATCTGATCAGTCTGCAGTCTGGTCGAAGGCGGGGAGGCGCATGCTGTCGACGCTGGCGGTGGTGAGAAGACTCGGCAGAGTTCTGGAGAACTCACGGGATGTCGCACTGAGGCGCTTGAGTCTCCAGCCGCCGGAGGGTTCAGGATCTTACTCATGGACGACGAACGCCCCGACGTGCTCACCATTGGCCAGCTCGCGCACCGCACCGGACTTCCGGTACGTACCCTGCGCTTCTGGTCGGACGAAGGGGCGGTGTCGCCTGTGGGCCGTTCCGCGGGCGGCTACCGGTTGTACGACGCCGAGTCTGTGGCCCGCGTCGAGCTGGTCCGCACCCTGCGGGAGCTGGGCCTCGGGCTCGACGACGTGTGCCGTGTCCTGAGCGGCCGCACCACGGTCGCCGGGGTCGCCGACGCGCATGTGGCCGCGCTCGACGCGCAGATCCGCTCCCTCAAGGTGAGCCGGGCCGTGCTGTCCACCGTGGCGAAACGGGGTTCGACCGTTGAGGAGACAGCACTGATGAACCGGTTGGCGCGGCTTTCCGCCGCCGAGCGCAAGCAGATCATCGACGAGTTCAAGGAGGAGGTGTTCGGCGGCCTCGACGACCCGCGCCTGCGCGACCGCATGCGCGCCTTCAGCATCGAATTGCCCGACGATCCCACACCTGAGCAGGTCGACGCCTGGATCGAACTGGCCGAATTGGTTCGGGACCCCGGGTTCCGCGCCCGGTTGCGCACATGGATGGAGCTCAACACGCCCGTACCGGGGCAGGGCCGTCCCCCCGGGGCGTCCATCTGGTGGGCCAGGCAGATCGTGCAGACCGTCGCGGAGGTCAGAAAAGGCGGGGTCGCTCCCGAGGGGCCGGCAGCGGCCGAGGTACTGTCCGAGCTGTTCGGTGACGCCGATCGGGCCGCCGTGCTGCGCAGCCTGGAGGCCGGGATCGAGGCAGGAGCGGAGCACTACCGCAGGCTCGTCGCCCGTGTGCGCGGGCAGAATTCGTCGCCCGACGCGACCGAGGAGCTGGAATGGCTGGCGCGGGCCCTGCGCGCCGCGGATCAGACCTGACCTGGTGCTCGACCTCGGCACGGGGCAGGCCGCCGACCTTGCGGTGCCGCTCGACCGGGACGAGCTGATCGCCTACGGGCCGCGGCTGTCCGACAACGGCGCCACCCGGCTGGGGACGGCGGCGTTGGTCCGGAGGCCGGACCCGGACACGGCACGCGCCATCCCGACCCCGGACCGGTACGCCGACTCTGGGTGCACAACTGGCAGTTCGGCAGGCGGTCGTGATGACCGAGGACCTCCAGGCCGACGTCACCGCCGAGACCCTTCGGATCGCTCAGCATCCTCGTGTTTCACCCGAACCCACGGATGCATCGGCCTGACGCACACCGATGGACCCGTGGGTTCGCGCTGAAGGACCTCCGGTTTCCCTAAACCCACGGGGATCGAGGGGTCCAGCCAAGGTGAGCTCAAAAGGGGCAATGGGATGATCTTGAAGTCCTGAGAGCTCCGCGGCCGCTACCCCGCCACCCGTGGCCGGAGGACCCGGCTGCGGCCGAGCCGACCCGGCGGCTCAAGCGCGCCCAAGTAGCGGCAGGCTGCCCCGCACCGCCTGCCGCCGGCTGCATCGACGGGCGCTCCCCGGCCGGGGAGCGCCACGGGCAGCCCGGGGTCAGCCGCCACCCGAGTTAGCCGAGGCCGAACCTCCGGAGAACCAGGTCGAGTGGGATCGCGGTTCATCGCGCGTGCTGCGCTCGGTGCGCAGCTCCACCACGACCGCAGCCGGGCCGAGTAGGGCCTCCAGTGCGTCGGCGAGCCGCTGCGGGTCGCCGCCGAACGGGAGCGGGGCGAGCCGCTCCAGGCCGCCCCGCAGGACGAGTTCCAGCGCGAGCGTGGAGACGGCCGGCTTGCGGTCCCCCTGGTACGGCTCCACCACCTTGTGCGTCAGCCGCACCTCGCGCAGGGTGTCGACGGGCAGCCAGTCGTCCGGCCCGGCGGCCCGGACCAACCGCAGGGACGCGGGCACCCCGGCCGGCGCGAACTCCACCCGCAGGATGTCCCGGGCCTGGAAAAAGGCCATCGCAAGCCAGCCGAGCAGGTACTCCAGCCCGGCGATCACCCCCACCACCACGAACACGGTCGACGCCCGCGCCCCAGCCAGCGCCATCCAGAAGGCGACGAGCAGAGTCGGCCCGCCCAGGGCGAGCGGAATCAACAGCGCCGACCCCGCCGAGGTCAGCGCGTTCCACGCCGGCCCGGCCGGGCCGGCGCGCAGGACCAGATCCGTCGAGTCGGGGCCTTGTCTCAACAAGGGATCGGTGGCCATGCCTCCAGCGTAGGACCGGTCCGCAAGAGCGCCTCGACCCCATTCGGCCGATGAGCCGATGCCCCTCGGTGCCGACCCGGAACGCGCTGGCCCGCCGGGGCAGCCCCGGCCGTGGTGATCGTCACGGGCCCCGTGATGTCCCGCGCGGTGACGACCACGTCCTGGCGGCCCCCGGAGAGGTCGGCGTGGACATTGCCGCCACCGGGCGGTTCCACGGTCACGGCCGGCCTTCAGCTGCCGAACTCGCCGGACTGCTCAGGCGATGGAGGCGGGCTCGCTGGCGGGCCGAGGTGCAGCCCGCCGGCCACGTCGCGGGCCGTGACCACGGTGCCCTGGCTGCCGCCGGAGATGTGGGCGGAGACGTTGCCTGCTCCGGTGGCCGACACCACCTGCCGCGCCTGCTGGTGCCAAGCATCCAGCGCTGCGGCGAAGCCTGCGTCAACCCCAGCCCGCGCAGCCAGAGCGGCCGCCAGGATCCGGGCCCGACGCTCATCAGCGGGCTCCTGCTCCAGCGACGCCAGCTCCGCCGCGGCCGGGATCGGCTCCAGCCCACCCGCCAGCATCCCAGCAGCCGGGCCCTCCTGCCCCCGCCAACGCCAACAACAATGCAGCCGATACCGGCTCCATGACCCACCCCCAGGGAAAGCCTTAGTCACACCAAGGTAGACCTCTTCGCTACCCTCCACCGGCCCGTCGCCCTATTACTGAGGTTCTCGGGTTGTCGTCGGGTAGTGACGGTTAGTGATCCCTGCGGTATGCCGGTGAGGTGAGGTATCCAGAGGGTGGGGGCCTGACCGCTGAGCGTCGGGCGTTTCGCGAGGGGATCCGGCTTCAGGCCGGCGACAGGTTCGCGGCGGGTGAAAGGACCGCGGTGATCGCGAAGGATCTGCGGGTGAGTGTGCGGTCGGTGGAACGCTGGCGCCGCGCCTGGCGCGAGGGCGGCATGGAGGCCTTGCGCTCCACGGGTCCGGCGAACTCCCCGACCGTCACCGACGCCCAGTTCGCCGTACTCGAGGAAGAACTCGGCAGGGGACCGACCGTGCACGGCTTCGACGATCAGCGGTGGACCCTGACCCGGGTCCAGACGGTGATCCGCCGTCGTCTGAACCTGAGCCTGTCGGTGGCGACAGTGTGGCGGCTGCTGAAACGGCACGGCTGGTCCTGGCAGGCACCCGCCCGCAGAGCCCTCGAACGCGACGAGCATGCGGTGGAGTCGTGGAAGAAGGAGGTGTGGCCCCAGGTAAAAGGCTCGCGGCGGCGTGTGACGGCTGGATCGTCTTCAAGGACGCGGCCGGCTTCTCGATGACACCGCCTCGGGCCCGCACCTGGGGCCGGCGCGGACACACCCCCGTCATCCGGGTGAGAGGCAGGTCCCGCCGCCGGACCTCGGTCGCCGCCCTGTGCTGCTACAAAGTTGGTGAGAAGAGCCGTCTCATCCACCGGCCCCGCACCCATCTCCTGCTCAAGGGCGCCCGCAGGAGCTTCTCCTGGCAGGACTACCGCGACCTGCTCGTTCGGGCACACATCCAGCTCGGCGGACCCATCGTGGTCGTCTGGGACAATCTCAACACCCATCTGACAGCCGGGCTGAAACGGTATGAAGCCGAGCACGACTGGCTCACCACCATCCGCCTCCCGCCGTATGCACCCGACCTGAATCCCGTTGAGGCCGTCTGGTCACTCGTGCGCAGAGCGATGGCCAACACCGCTTTCGACACACCCGACGGCCTCGACCGCACACTCCGCCGAGAGTTACGAAGGATCCAGCTCCGACCCCACCTGATCAACGGGTGCCTCACCGCAACAGGCCTGACCCTCGCCCCACCGACCCCACCCTGAAAATCTCAGTAACCAGTAGCAGCCCCTTGATGTCGTCGACGCATCGGTCGAGCAGGCGGGTCTTGTTGATCCTGTCTCGTAGCGCATGCCGTGTCCGGGAGCCGACGTCCTCACCGCTCTCCGCCGCTACGTCAAAGGCGACGGGAATGCCTATCGCCGTCTTGTACAGGTCGGCCACGTCCAGGACGAACGACAGTTCATGGCCGGAGTGCACGAAGCCGAGCCCGGGAGAGCAGCCCATTCCCGCCACGACGGCGTGGGCGATTCCGTACATGGGTACCCGGCTGGTCGATGCGTACGGCGAAACGCAGCGCGGAGAGGTCGGTGCTGCACTCTCGCCCGAGGGCAACGGCGAGCAGGCCTGTCACCCCGCTTTTGGTGGGGCCGTCTCGGTGGTGCGCCGCGCGAACCGGGCCGAGGCCCCCCACGACTGCAGGGGGCCCGCCCGGCGCAGTGTCAGAACGCTCATCCACGCTTCCCGAGACGTTCGGCCACGGTTTCGCCTACTTCGGTGACCAGTGGCCGGAGGTCGACCTCGGCGCCGAGCGGAGCCAGATCGGCGGTGCTCGCCGACGCGGAGGATCCAAGTGCGGTCGGCGGTGGCTCCGAAGGCCGGACCACCCCCGCGTCGGCGGGGAGCACACACCAGCAGTCCCTGGGCGCGGCCGCCGCCGTCGGCGGGGAGCACACACGGACCCGAGGTGCGCCGGGGCGGGGGACTGCCGGCCGCCGCCGCCGGCGGGGAGCACACGGTCGCGGCCGACGCGCTCATGCTCCGGATGATCGGCCGCCGCCGTCGGCGGGGAGCACACCTCGCCGTGGTGCCGTCCGCGGCGCACGCCTGCCGGCCGCCGCCGTCGGCGGGGAGCACACGGGTGGGCGGCGGTACAGCGGTCGGTGCTCATGCGGCCGCCGCCGTCGGCGGGGAGCACACGGAGTACGAGCCGTACTTCCTTGCTGTCGCGCAGGTAGTCGCCGATGTGCGGGCGATGGGAATCCGGGTGGCCGCCCGCGGCTCTGGGGCCGGCTCCATGGTCAACCATTCGCTTTTCGTGGCGACCGCCAACCCGCTGGACCACAACCTGCTCTTCGAGCGGTTTCTGTCGGTGCGGCGCCGTTCGCTGCCGGACATCGACATCGATGTGGAGTCCGCCCGCCGCCTTGAGGTCTACGACAGAATCATCGAACGCTTCGGGCGGGAGCGAGTCGCGGTCACCGGCATGCCCGAGACCTACCGCGCCCGCCACGCCCTGCGCGACACCGGCCTGGCCCTCGGCATCCCACCGCAAGTGATCGACAAGGTCGCCAAGAGCTTTCCGCACATCCGGGCCCGCGACATCCGCGACGCGCTCGTCTCCCTGCCGGAGCTCAAGCAGCTCGCCTCCCAGGCAGCGTCGTACGGACCGCTGTGGGAGCTGGCGGAGGGCCTGGACAAGCTGCCGCGCGGGATCGCCATGCACCCCTGCGGCGTCATCCTCTCCAACGCGAGCCTGCTGGACCGGCTGCCGGTCCAGCCCACGCCCGGCGGCCAGTACCCCATGGTCCAGGCCGACAAGGACGACGTGGAGGACCTCGGCCTTCTCAAGCTCGACGTGCTCGGGGTACGCATGCAGTCCGCGATGGCGCACGCCGTCGGCGAGATCCGCCGTACCTCGGGCCGGCAGATCGACCTCGACAATCCCGACCACGTCCCGCTCGGTGACCACGCCGCGTTCGAGCTGATCCGGAAGTCCGACACGGTCGGGATGTTCCAGCTGGAGTCCCCCGGCCAGCAGGACCTGGTCGGCCGGCTCCAGCCGCGCGATGTCCAGGACGTCATCGCCGACATCAGCCTGTTCCGGCCGGGCCCGGTCTTGTTCCCGCACTGACTGTGTCCCTCGCAGGTCATGTCCCATAGGCGCGAGGTGGTGCGTTTTGGGATGTCGGTTTGCTGTTGCGGGGGGTGTCCCGTGAATCTCGCGAGGGGATTCACTCGCAGGGGTGTGGGCTGGGAGGGCCTGTCGGCGTACACGGGCAAGTGCTCAGGCGGGTACACGTGAACGTGCGGTCGGGCGGGTGAAGGCAGCCGGGCGGCAGGGTCAACAAAATGGGGTGACAGGCCTCGACCTGGTGGGCATGATCGGTTAGTTGTTCCGTCATGTCTGACTTCGGGGGTACGCCACGTCCATCCACCGCGAACGAGCCTGGTCGCTGCCTTGGACTGCCGCTGACCCTAGCCGGAACGCTTTCGATTGGGACAACGATGAGGCGGCACAGCTGACGGCGCTTGTCGTCCCGATGGTGCCTTCCGAGGCCGACCGGACGGCTGATCCCGACCGGATGGCGGGCTTTCGATTCATCGACAAGGTCACCGTGCTCCTGGTGTCCCGTTACGGCCGGTGGGCCTGCGGTTGGGACTACTCGGTCCACAACGGCGGTCCCATCGACGCCTGGTGCTGCGATTCGCACTCGGTCGGAGACGCGCAAGAGACCGCCGAACGCGTCGTGACCTGCCTGCTGGAGTGGCGTGACTGGCTGGAGGACGTGGCCGAGCGATTCGAGCAGCTTGCACCGCATCCCGACGCAGACGCCGAGGACCGAAGCTGGCATCTGGAACGCGCGGTGACCCGACTGGTCACCGCGGTCGTCAACAGCACCCACGCCGAGTCGTCCTGGTACGGGCTCTGCGAGACGACGCTGACCTGGTTCCTCACCTCCACCGGCCTGGGCCCAGAAGAGGCGCAGAAGGCGGTGGAAGCCGCTATCGGCGGCCGGTTCAAGAGCCACGTTGCGCCTGCCCCGACCCTGGTCGACACGGTTGGAGAGGACCTGGCGATTCGCCTGACCGGTCGCGGGTTCTATCGTGAGCGATGACGCGCTGGCAGCGTGGTGCAAGGTCAGGGAGCAGGTCGACTGGTCCTCGGCCGCGAGCGTAGGCCCGGCACCGGTGCGCCCGGCCGTCGACGGACTCGCTGCCTGGTTCGACGGTCCGGTCCGCCTTCGCGACCCGGATCGCGCCGACCGGCTGCTCACTGCGATGGCCCTGTCCCGCGTCGCGGCCTCACAGGGAGAGCCGCTCACCCCGACCCTTCTCACCGACTGGCAGAGGCTGGTTCTCGGTGTGAACGAGGTGGGTCTGCGTCAGAGCGACGCCTTCGCCAAGGGCGACCGGGAACGATACGGCCTCACGCCCCACACATGGCAGGACTTCGCCGCCTGCCTGCACCAGAGCGCCGACCCGTCAGTTCCCCTGACAGCCCGCGCAGCCAGGGCATACCTCGACATCGCCTTCTTCCACCCCTACCCAGACGGCAACGCCCGCCTGGCACTGCTGGTCCTCGCCCACGTTCTGGAGAGGGAAGGAGTACGCCTGGACGAAGTGGGGCCGCTGCAGACCACCCGCTACGCGGACGACCCTGACGGCGCTCTCGACTTGGCGGCTCTGGTCACCGTGCTGATCCGCGCCACTCACCGTCGGGCAACCACACGGTGAGTGGGGGCTCCCGCCGAAGTGGCAGGTGAGCACGTTCAGCAGTACGCAGCTGAGTACTTACCCGTGTACGCCGACAGGCCCCTCGGAAAGGGACCACCACGGGCTGTTCACGAGTACCGCTGACCAGGCACTCCAGAGGCGGACGAAAATCGCTTCCCAGACCGACGGAGATCGTTTCCCACCGCGCTGGCGGACCAGGTGCCCTCCCCTGTCAGAGACAGGAGCAAGGATGGGCGGCATGACGAAGACCGGAGCGGACTACGTGTGGTTCGAGAACGAATTTCCCGACATCGCCGAGGCATACTGCTTCACCTTGGTGCGGGGCCTGTCGCCTGCTGAGGTGGTGTCCCGGCTCGAGGGGCGACCAGAGGTGCCCTTGCGGGCATAGCCGCGGTCGTCGACGCCGCCTTCGCCCAGTACCTGGAGGATGGCGACCGTCAGCTGGTCACCTTGACGACTGTGGGTGCCTGGACGCTGCTCATTGAGCCCAACGGCTACCTCGGGGTCACCGAAGATCGAGTCCTGCCGGCCTCCGCCGGGGCGAGCTGGGTCTCTCATTTCGCCAACATCAACGGCGTCGGCACGTTCCTCTGGGCGGAGGACCAGGTCCTGGGGCTTTGCTTCGACCCCATGTTTCCGGAGGACCGGTGGGGCAGCGCTCCCGACGAACTCCTGGACGTCATGGAGCGGATCGGCTTCCATCTCGAGGAGGAAGCTCCGGAAACGGACCTGTCCTCACTGGCAGCGTTCGCTCTGGCAGAGCACCTGACCGGCGTCGCCATCACTCCGGCGCTGCTCCAGGACACGACGTTCAGCTGCGCCACCGTCCAGATCCGGTGACGTCTTCCGTCCGCACTCCCACGTCCGGACCCGTGGATGCGGCGTGGATGATGGCGCGGTGACGAACATCAGTGACGACCACGTGAAGGTCCACTTCCGGATGGACATGGACGAGGACGGCTGGCCGCCGGCGAGTGTTGAGAGCCTGTGGGCGGTGGACCTCGGCGACGGCACGGTGCGGTTGGACAACACGCCCTGGTTCGTACGCGGAGTCGCCAGCGGGGACATCATCAAGGTGGAGCTCGATGGCGACGGTGTTTTCTGGGCCGGTGAGACGGTCCAGCCGTCTCAGAACTGCACGATCCGGCTGATCGTGCTGAAGGACGAAGGCTCAGCCGCCGCCCGGCAAAGCGCGCTGGAGGTCTTCCACCGCCTCGGCACGACCGGCGAGGGGATCGAGCGGTACCGCATGGTCGCACTGGATGTCCCGCCGGACGCGGATCTGCCGCGGATCCGAAAGCTCCTGGAACACGGCGAGGGCCAGGGATGGTGGCACTGGGAGGAAGGTTGTGTCACTGCCGCCTGGAACGCCACCGGCTCAGGCTGAGGTCCGCGAAGGCCAGCACGGACCTCGGTCCACTCGTTGTCGGACGGGTACGCGGCGAGGCCGGCGTGACGTATCGGATCAGCGGCAGATGTGAGCGGGCCAGGGGTGGGCGGGTGTGCCCTGGCGTGGTGACGGGTCGGGCGCGGCAGGAGGTCGGGGCTCGAACTGCCGCGCGGCTCTATTTGGCGAGTTGGCGGATGAGGTCGTGGGCGTCGCGGTGGCTCATGGCGTGGGCGTCGAGCGTGCGGGCGTTGTCGAGATAGGTGGCGTTTCGGGGCGACGCGCCGTTCACCCAAACGGGCTAGCATGCACGTCAGGTTCGGTTCAGTCCCCCACCCGGCCGGTGTCGTACGCCCACATCGCGATCTCGACCCTGTTTCGGGCGCCGATTTTGGTCAGCAGGCTGGCGACGTGGGTCTTGGCGGTCGTCAAGCCGATGAATAGCTCGGCGGCGATCTCGGCGTTCGTGCGGCCACGGGCGACCAGCGTCAGCACCTCCTCCTCGTGTTCGGTGAGCGGCTCGATCGGTTGGGTCCGTCGGCTCGACGGTTCCCTGGCGGCGAGGCTGGCTAGCAGCCGCCGGGTGATGTTCGGCGCGATCAGGGCATCGGCGGCGGCATGGACGGCCTGGACGAGCAGCTCCGGCCCGGCGTCCTTGAGCAGAAAGCCTCGGGCGCCGGCCCGGAGCGCGCCCTGGACGTACTCGTCGAGGTCGAATGTCGTGATCACCACTACCGCGATCGGGTCCGGGACGCCCCGCCCTGCGAGGAGCTCGGTCACCTCGATGCCGTCGAGCCCGGGCATCTGGATGTCGACCAGGCACACGTCGGGGCGGAGCCGATGCGCCAGCTCGACGGCGGCGTGGCCGTCGGCGGCCTGGCCGACGACCTCGATGTCGGGCTGCGCGTCAAGGATCATCGACAGGCCGGTGCGCACCAGATCTTGGTCGTCGGCCACCAGAACGCGCACCGTCATCGGCGTACCTTCGTCGGCAGTTCGGCGTCGACCGTCCACCCGCCCTCGGGCGCAGGCCCGGCACGCAGCGTGCCGCCGAGCAGCTGCACGCGCTCGGTCATCCCCAGCAGCCCGAAGCCGTGGTTCACCGACCGTGCCGGGTCGATCTGTCCGTCGTCGGTCACGCGTAGTCGCAGCCTTCCCGCGCCCTCTACGACCCGGATCTCCACACGCGAGGCGTTGCGGGCGTGCCGCAGGGCGTTGGTCAGCGCCTCTTGCGCCAGCCGGTAGACCGCCGCGTCGACCTGGAGCGGAAGTTCGTCCAGGTCATCTGGCAACTCCACGTCGACGACCGGGACCGGGTCGCGGCGGGCGAGGGACACCAGGTCGGCAACGCCGGGCTGGGGGGCGTACTCCGCCGGCGCTCCGTCGCGCAGCACCCGGACCATCGCCCGCATCTCCGCGAGCGTCCGCGACGCTTCCCCTTCGATGACCGCCAGCGTCTCGAGCGCCGCTTCAGGTCGCTGCCCGGCCATCGCCCGGCCCGCCTGCGCCTGCACAGCGATCGCCGAGACGTGGTGGGCGACCATGTCGTGCAGCTCGCGCGCGAGGCCGACCCGCTCCTGGCTGCGGATCTGGTCCAACGCCCGGCGCCAACTCTCGGCGCGGTAGCGGTACGCCGCTCCGCCCGCCGCCGCCGCCAGGACGGCGAACCCGCCGAAGAGCTCGGCCGGCCCGGTGTAGTCGGTCGCAATGCTGAATACCGCAGCGACCGCCAGCCCGATCACGATCTCGCGCCCTGAGCCCCAGCGGACCAGCGCGTAGACGAGCACCAGGATGTAGATCATCGTGTTCAGGCCCACGCCCGGGATCCCGCCCAGCAGGCTCGCCAGTCCCAACGCCATGCCGGTGCCGAAGCCCACCACGACGCAGACCAACGGGTGGGTACGCCGCCACAGCAGCACCGGCGCAAGTCCGACCGCCACGATCGTCGCGAACGGCCGCCAGGCGACGTCGTCCCGGAGGACTCCCTCGAGCAGCGCCGTCACCATCAACACCCCGACCAGCACCCAGTCGCGCGACACCCGTTCGGGAGCGTCCGTGGCGCGGAGCTCGGCCCACAGCGAGCTCAGGGCGTTGGTAATCACACACCTAGCCTAGGGACCGCCGAGGCGTCGGGGACCGACCGAAAGAACGAGACGCCGCTCCTCCCAACGGCCGAGGCGGGTCCGGCCTCGACGCCGATGTGCCCGCCGCCGGGCTCAGCGATCGTGGACCTACCGATCCTCACCACAACAACGGAGCCCATGATGAGGACACGTCAACCCACCACCACACTGGAAGACCAGCGGATCCCGGTGAGAGCCAAGCTCGCCGCAGCGTGGACAAGCTTCATGTTCCTGTACGTCTACGTGGACATTCTCGCCTTCTTCAAGCCCGGCGTCATCGATGACATCCTGGTCGGCGTCGTCTGGGAGTTCGACATCAGCCAGACGTTGTTGACCGCCTTCCTCGCGCTCATGGCGATCCCGATCCTCATGGTCGTGCTGTCGATGACGCTGCCCGCCCGGGCGAACCGCATCACGAACCTCATCGTGGCCTCGGTACAGATCCCCTTCGCGGCATTCAACGCGGTGGGCGAGTCCTGGACGTACTTCTACGGCCTTGGCGTCGCACTGGAAGTGATCGTTCTCGCCCTCATCCTGCGGTACGCCTGGACCTGGCCCCGCACCGCACCGTCGGCGACCATGGCGACCAGCCGGGACCGTGAAACCGTTCGAACCCAGCAGCAAGCGTGAACCCAAGAGCAGTCCCCGTCCTGTTCGGAGCCATCTACCTCGGTGCCGCGGTGTGGACCTCCTGGCGGTGGGACACCAACTACCACTGGGACGTCGCGTAGGGGCCTTCCAAGGCCAATGCTGTTGCTTTAGCTGAGCCCGTTCGAACCCGCACCACCGAAAGCCAGCCCCGACGCTCGGTTCGTCGAACGAGTAGGGCCAGTGGCCACCCGCACCACCCCTGACCTCAGCCACGTTGCCAGTTTCCAAAGCACGTCCGGCACGCAGTCGCCCGTGATGGCCAGCCACCCCGGCGGGGCACCGCAAGCCCGCCAGGGCTGAGGAGCTACCGACCCTAGGGTCTGTTGCGAAAGTGGATCTTGTTCGTTCATGATCACGTCTCGTGGGACGTGGAGATCTGACGAACGGCCAGTGGGCTCGGCTTGAGCCGTTGCTGCCGCGGGGTATCAAGCCTGGTCGGCCGCAGGTGTGGACGCGGCGGCAGCTGATAGACGGCATACGGTGGCGGACGCGGACTGGTGCCCCGTGGCGTGACGTGCCGGAACGGTATGGTCCGTAGGACCGGGCCTATGACCTGTTCCGGCGCTGGCAGCGGGACGGGACCTGGGCCCGGATCATCACCCAGCTCCAGGCCGAGGCGGACGCGAAGGGTCTGATCACCTGGGATGTGAACGTTGATTCCACGGTCTGCCGAGCTCACCAGCACGCCGCCGGGGCGGTGAAAAGGGGGATCTTCAAAAGGAGCCGCCCGGCGGGATCTTCGTCGAGCCGGCCGATCATGGGCTCGGCCGGTCCCGGGGCGGCCTGACCAGCAAAATCCACCTGTCAGTCGAGCAGGGGCAGAAGCCACTGTCGGTGGTGATCACGGCCGGTCAGCGAGGTGACTCCCCGCAGTTCGAGCCTGTCCTGGAAGCGATCAGGGTGCCGCGGCTGGGCCTGGGGCGGCCGCGCAAGCGACCGGACCGGGTGCGGGCCGACAAGGCATACGACTCCCGCAAGAACCGCGCCTACCTGCGTAGACGCGGTATCAAGACGACGATCCCAGTCCCTGCGGACCGCGTCCGCAACCGGCGGAACCGGGGCTCGCGAGGCGGTCGGCCGCCGAAGTTCGACAAGGCCGACTACAAGCAGCGGCACGCGGTCGAGTGCGGCATCTCCGGCTCAAGCGCCACCGCGCTGTCGCCACCAGATACGACAAGCTCGCCGTCCGCTACGAAGCGACCGTGCTGGTCGCAGTCCTTAACGAGTGGCTGTGACAGGCCTCCTGTTGAGACCATGCGCCGGTGAACTCAGGACTCCCCGCCGGATGGACGATCGAACGCGTGCGCGCTCTTTCCGGAGACCCAAGCGCCGCCCCGCTCTCCTTCGATCGGCTCGTAGTCGTCGAGGCAGCCGGTCAGGGCGACTACGAGCCGCTCCGGCCCGATGTAATTCTCGCGTTCCACGAGTTGTGCCTCGTGAGAGACGACGGTGAGTGGTTCATGGGGCAGCTCGACGATGACGGCTCGGTGATCTGCTGGGCCTCCTACGGATCCGACCTTGCCGAGGCCATCCGCAGTCTCTGAACGACACCCCGCGCCTTCAGCCACTTTCGCAACAGACCCTAGGCGTCCCCAGTCGGATATGTAGGTTTGGCCAGGGCTCGTCCGGCTCCGCGGTCGGCTTTCTTCTTCTTGGTCTGGTTGGCGATCCAGCGGCCTGGCTCGACGGTGTCGCGTCCTGTGCGGGTCCGGAGCACGGGCCATCTGGAGGGTTTGCGGATAGCCCGGGGGTAGCTGCGGTTCTTGCGTTGCGGAAGCAGGCGTCTGCGCGCCTCATGCGTAGCATCGGCCAGTGCTTGGGAGAGTTGCTCGGGAGTGATGCCGAGCTGTGCCGGGATGCTTCGACGGATGATGCGCACGCAGGTGAGGTAGGAGATGCGGTCCGAGTCGAGGACGGAGGCCGGATTGTGAACGGCGGCAGTGTGCGCGAGTCGGCGGACGGCGTGATGGACGGCGAAGTAGGCCCAGAGCTCCTGGCGGATGCCTTCAGGGGTTCGGGAGCGTAGGGGTGCGCTGGGGCCCAGGTGGTTCTTGATCTCGTCGAAAGCTATCTCGATTTCCCAGCGCTGTCGGTAGAGGGCAGCTAGCTCGGCGGCTGGGTAGGTTTCGGGGTCGAGGAGGGTGGTGGCCAGGTGGAAGTCCGTGTCTTTGATGCGGACGCTGAAGACACGGAGGAGCACCTGGTCGGGCAGGGGGTTGCCGTCGCGTTTGGCTTGGAGTCGTTTGGGTTTGCCTGGCCGCATCGTTGCCAGCCATGAGCCGTCTGGCAGGTCTTCTTGGTGTTGCCCGAGACGGTTGGCCTGCAGTCGGAACAGCAGATCGGCGCCGGCTGAGGAGAATGCGTAGACGAACTCGACGGACCAGAAGCCACGGTCGGCGATGACCAGGTCGCCAGGTCCGGTGGAGCGTCGGGCCAGGGGCAAGGAGAGGGCGCGTTCCCCGTCTCTGTAGCCCCCAAGGGCGGCGTCAAGTAGGCCGTGGGTGCCGATTTCCGAGAGCACGACGGCCCGTACTTGTGGGAAGCCGAAGGGGGTTCCGCCGCCGGTGGACGGGCCGTCGAAGGTGTTGCCGTTGCTGGGCGAGTCGGGGACATCGAACTTTGTGCCGTCCAGGGCCAGGAGTCGTAGCCCCCGCCACCAGGCCCCCGGCGACGATTCGGTCGCCAGTGGGCCGGCCACTTCTCGGAAGATTGCTTCGAGAACTTCTTCGCCCAGGCGGGATCGTGCTCGGCAGAGCGATGATCTGTTGACCCTGCTCAGCGCGCGGCTGGCGGGAAGTCCGTTGGTCAGCAGCTGTATGACCTCCTCGTATGGTTCCCGGGCGAAGAGACACAGGGCGAGAACGAAGTAGACGACCAGCCTCGCGGGCAGGAGCCGTCGTCGTCGCTCTTGCCGTTCCTGCTTGGCGATCACTGCGTCGATCAGGTCCGGTGTGAACACGTCTGTCAAGATGCCCAGCCTGGCCTGCAGACCAGTTGGTGCTTTCCCCTCCATGCAAGCTCAACGGGCTCTTGCTCTCGGAGGTAGTGGGGACGCCTAGGGTCGGTAGCTCCTCAGCCCTGGCGGGCTTGCGGTGCCCCGCCGGGGTGGCTGGCCATCACGGGCGACTGCGTGCCGGACGTGCTTTGGAAACTGGCAACGTGGCTGAGGTCAGGGGTGGTGCGGGTGGCCACTGGCCCTACTCGTTCGACGAACCGAGCGTCGGGGCTGGCTTTCGGTGGTGCGGGTTCGAACGGGCTCAGCTAAAGCAACAGCATTGGGCTACTCGCCCCCAGACCCCCTCGCCAGGCGCTCGGGCGCCCTGGACCCGCTCACCCTCACGCCCTGCACCACCTCCCTGACGGTCGGCGGTGCACCCTGCGGGCGCTGGGCGCCCTCACTGGGCATGAGGGCCTACGTCAACCCTGGCTGATCGTAGATGGGGCTGAGGCTGGGGACCTCAGGCCGAATGACGGAGAAGAGGTCATTTGAACTGACCGTGGTGTGGCTGGTGTCATGGGGGAGTAGGGCCTATCAAGTGTGCTGTCGGTGTGTCAGTGATCGAGAGACATCCAACATGTGCAGGTGACCCGGGGCCAGGCCTGTCAGCTCCAGCGAGTGCTGATGTCGGCTGCAAGGTTGCTCTTTAATAAGAGGGCGGCGCCCGGGCACGCCGTTGACCTGCGGTTTTAACCGAGGCTGTGTGTTCCACCTCGTCTCCCGAAGCGACTTCGGGGGAGCGCTGCCGGTACGCCAGAAGGACATGGCGGCCGAGTACGGGGTCACGCCCCAGGCCGTCAGCGGACTCATGGCGCCTCTGTGCGATCTGAACATCGTGCTCAGGCCGCGCAGCGAGGAGCGCACCGGTAACTCCTACCGGCTCCACCCGCTCGCGGCGAAGTACGAGAGCCCCGAGGCGATGGAAGCGGCGTTCCGCGCCGTCCTCGTCAGCATCCAGGCGGGGGACCTGCCCAACCTGAAGCTCCCGACCTACCACCAGGCGCCGCCCGCCCCGACGGGCCGCCCGAAGCTCCAGGTCGCCTGACCGGGACGGTGGGAGCCGGACATGACAAAAGGCCCTCCACCGTGGTGGAGGGCCTTCTGCGCCTGAGTAACAGTTGGTGCCCTCACCATATCCGCCGGGACCTGGGTCCGGACAGCTGGATGGCGCCGCACACGACACCTGTGTCCCACCAAGTCGCTTCGACAGCGGTGGCAGAAGACCGAGGCGTGGCCCGGGGGCCCGCCGGCGCTGAGGGCCGGGAGCTGGTATCGCCAGCCCGCTGGCGCTGGTCGCCCCGGCGGCCCGTGCAGCTGCTGCTCGACGACTTTGTCGGGCTTGACTGTTCCTGTGTCCGACTCGTCGGCCTCACCGCGTCAGCGCAAGGGAGAATTGGCGGCGGATGATGCTCCGCGGCTGCGCGTGCGGAACCGCATCTTCTTGGGCTGCTCGCTGTCATCGAGCAGCCCAAGAAGCCCCATCAACGCCCGTGCCTCGTCCGTGCTGATCAGTTTCAGGCGTGTTCGCTGACCCCGTCGAGGAGTGTGTCCAGCGGACGAGGGTTTCCGGCGGAGTACGGGCCAGATTCCTTCGACCGAGTTGAGGTCGGAGGCGCATCCTGCCCGGCCGCCCGCCGTGCCCGACGCCACTGACCTTTAACTCCTTCGCGATCTCGATGCTTCCTCATCCGCCTGGTATGGGTCCCGCCCCCTCGGTTCCCGGGGCTCAGCGGGCCAGGTGCAGCCGGGTATGGAAGTACCCCGCCGACTCCTTCCCTGCCGGGTCTTCTCCGAACGCGGTGACGGTGGCCATCGCGCGCTCCTGCTCCCGGGGGTCGGTGAAGCGCCGCTGCGGCTGGGTGGTGGCGGCCCGCTCGACGGTGAGGCCGTACGACTCCAGGCAGCTGGAGATCGCCCCGTAGTCGTGGGTGCGCAGGACGAAGGCAGCCACCGGCACGGGGTGGCCGATGGCGGTGAACAGCCGGGCGAAGGTGCGCTCGGTGAGGAAGCTCGTGCCGCCGGTGACGGTGATCAGGCCCGTCCCGGCGAGCGAGCCGCGCAGCGTCTCTCCCGGCTCGGTGCGCTCCAGGTCCACACAATGCCCCTCGTCGAGCAGCCCGACGGCCACCGCGTAGTCCAGGGCGGGGCGCGAGACGTCGATGCCGATGGCCCGCACGGCATCGGGGCGGCGGCGGACCGCGTAGAAGTCACGGTCGCGGTCGGCGAGTTCGGCGGTCGTGAGTTCGGCTGCCCGGGCCGAGGTGTAGTGCGCGAAGAGTTCGTCGAGGGTGACGTCGTGGTTGAGGAGGGCGGCGTTGATCCCGTAGGAGCAGCACACGTCGAGGACCGTACGCCGCCCCGGCCCGAGTTCGGCGGCAAGCGCGCGGAAGACCGGCTGGGCGTGGCCTGGGGTCTGGTACTCGTACGGCCCGAGGGCGGTGAAGTATCCGCGGGGGTCGGGGAGCGCGTAGACGTCGTCGAAGCTGGTCATGCCGGCTGAGGTCATCGGGTGCGCCTCCATGGCGATCGGCGGGAGTGGGGCGGGGTACGGGTGTTCAGTCGTATCCGGCCACGCGCCGGTGACGAAAGGCCGCCGATCCGGCCACCGGCGCCGTCCGGCCCGGATGCAGTCGGCCGACGCATACGCCGAACAGCCGCGGCGCCCGCAGCGCAAACTGCGCGCGGTGGCCGGCGGAGGTCGAGGCGCACGTACGCCGAGAACGCTTCGACGCGGTGCTGGAAGCGCCCATCGCCGACCTGGCGGAGGCCATCGCGACGGCGCGCGTCTAGCGCGCGGCGGGCTACAGGGGCGAGGTAGTGGCGCTGGCCACGTCGGAGGCCGAGGCGCAGCTCAGCGGGTTGGATCGGTATCTGACGCAGGTCGACGAGCAGGGTGTGGGCCGGTCCGTGTCCTGGGGCAACCTGGAGCAGTGCACGCGCAACCTGCCTCTGTTCCTGGAGGCCGTCGAGGCCGAACGCCTCGCGGACCTGGTCATGGTGGTGCGCCGCGGCCTTCACGTGCTGTACCGCAACGAGCTCACCGCGGACGGAACGTCTTGGTGCGAAGACGAGGGCGCCCCCGAGGCGCTGACGGCGGAGTGGGGCCGGCCGTGGACCGCGCCGGAGACCTGGCAGTTCCGGCGCCGCCTGACCAGCACGCAGCAGCGCTTGCACCCGGCGGCGCTCGCGCCGGAGCGCCGTCTCGCGGTTGCCGGAGGGCTGGAGCGCGCCTTCGCGCTGGCCGAGCCGGTGCGCCGGATCGCCCAGCCACTCACGGTGCCGCCCGGCGTTAACTACCACCGCCTGTCCGCCAGCGAGCACCGTTGGATCTTTGACGAGCTGGTCATTCCGGGGTACTTGAGCGCCATCACCCCGCAGGACGACCCCGTCAGCCTGTACGTGATGGGCCCGCAGGGAGCGGGGAAGTCCTACATGGCGCGCATGCTGCGCCGGGCGTTACGCCAGCGCAGACCCATCGGGATCGAGGGCGGCACCTTCAAGGCGCTGCACCCCGACTACCGTCGGCTCCTCGAGGAGGAGCCGCGTACAGCCTCCGCGCGGATCAGGCCGGACTACCGGGTGTGGCAGGAGATGGCCGAGGCGTACGTACGGGCGCGCCGCGGCGACATGCTGATCGAGATCGCCCCGGACAGCGTCAGCCACTTCCTGAACAGCGCGCGACGCGACCGCCGGGCGGGCCGGCGCGTGGAACTGGTCGTGATCGCAGGGCGTGCCGCGGACAGCAGGCTGGGGACCGCGACCTGGTGCGCGGAGATCGCCCGCCTGGGCGTCCAACCGCGGTTCACCGCAGCCGCCGCGCACAATGCGACGTTCAGCATCATCGCCGCCGTAACCGACGCCGCCGAACGGTCCCCATTCGTCCACCGCATCTCGGTGGTCCGCAGAGACCTGACCTCGCTCTACCTCAACGAGCGCACCCCGGACGGCACCTTGCCTTGACACTCGTCGAATATTGCCCGGATCCAGTTCTGTCGGAATTCCGACCTCTCGACTGAAGATGCCGGTGACGGCGATCCCGCCGTCCTGGTAATTGAAACGGTGGTGTGGCCATGAGGGCGGTCATGACGGTGGGTGGCAGTCGCGTTACCGCTGTGGATCACCGTGTGCCCGGTACCCCACCGTGCACCTTCCGCCCGAGGTGATGCAACCTCCCGCCGAGGTGGACGCCCCCGCCGGCCCCTGAATAACTTGCCGCACCGGCCGAACCTCTTTGTGGGACGCGGCGAGGAACTCGACCGCCTAGACGCCGCCCTGACCGCCCCAGGCGCGGCCCTGGTCCAGGCAGTGCACGGACTGGGCGGGATCGGCAAGAGCACCCTGGCCGCCCACTGGGCTGCCACCCGCCCCCACGGCTGCGCACCGGTGCGCTGGATCACCGCCGACAGCCCGGTCGGCGTCCAGCAAGGACTGGCCAGCCTCGCCACCGCCCTGCAGCCTGCCCTGGCCACGGCTCTGCCTGTCGAGGGACTCGCTGAGTGGGGGCTGCAATGGCTGGCCAGTCACACCGGCTGGCTGCTCATCCTCGACAACGTCAACGACCCCGCCGACATCGCCCCCGTGCTCGCACGCGCCGCTGGCGACCGGTTCCTGATCACCAGCCGCCTCGCCACCGCATGGAGCGACGCCACCACCCTGGTACGCCTCGACGTTTTGGACGAGGCCGAGTCCCTCGCCCTCCTCACACGCATCACCACCGCAGCCGGCCCCCGCGACCTGGAAGGGGCCGCCGACCTGTGCGCCGAACTCGGCCACCTGCCCCTGGCCATCGACCAAGCGGCCGCCTACATTGCCCAGAACCCACTGGTCACCCCCCACGGCTACCTCCATCTCCTCGCCCAGCACGCAACAGCGATGTACGGCCACGGCGGCGCCACCACCCCAGCCCAGCGCACCATCGCCCGCATCTGGGACATCACGCTGGACCAGATCGCCACCCGCCAACCCGCAGCAGCCGACCTCCTACGCACCCTGGCCTGGTACTCCTCCGAAAACATCCCCACCGCCCTGGCCGACGGCTCCACCGACCCATCCGCACTGCACCAGGCAATCGGCCTGCTGGCCGCCTACAACATGATCAAGGTCGATTCCGTCACCGGCACGCTGGCCGTCCACCGGCTCGTGCAAGCCCTCGCCCGCACCCCGGACCCCGCTGACCCCCGCCGCGCCCCCCTTCACATCACCCGGGCCCGCGAACAGGCCACCGCCAACCTGCGCGCTGCAGTACCCGGCGTCTGGAACGACCTCGCCACCTGGCCCGCCTGGCGCACCCTGATTCCCCACATCGACGCTTTCATCCGCCATGCCGCCCCCGACACCGACACCACGACCACCGCGCTCATCCTCGGCGTTGCTGGGCGCTTCCTCGACGATCAGGGCCAACCTGCCCGCGCCATCACGTACCTCCACCGCGCGCTTTCCGCCTACGAACGTCTGGAGGGCGAACACAGCTCTGGCACGCTGGCCTCCCGCCATGGTCTCGCCGTCGCCTACGAGACGGCCGGAGACCTGGACACCGCCGTCTCGCTGTACGAACGGAACCTCAGAGACTCTGAAAGGGTGCTGGGCACAGACCACCCCAACACCGTGACCTCCCGCAGTAGCCTTGCCAGCGCCTATGCGTTGGCGGGAAACCTGGAGCAGGCTATCCGCCTACACGAACAGAACCTCATCGACGAAGTGCGAGTGCTGGGCGCAGACCACCCGTACACCCTGACCTCCCGCAACAACCTCGCCGGTGCCTATCAGAAGGCGGGGGATCTGGCACGCGCCATCCCCCTGTTCGAGCAGGCGCTCGCCGACCGGTCGCGGGTGCTGGGAGAAGACCACCCCGACACCCTGGCAGCCCGCAACAACCTCGCCTCCGCCTACCGGGATGTGGGGGACCTAGGCAGCGCTATCCCCCTGCTCGAGCAGACCCTGACAGATCAGTTGCGGGTTATGGGTGCAGACCACCCATACACCCTGACCTGCCGCAACAACCTCGCCTCCGCCTACATCGCGGCAGGGGACCCGGCACGCGCCATCCCCCTGTTCGAGCAGGCGCTCGCCGACCGGTCGCGGGTGCTGGGAGAAGACCACCCCGACACCCTGGCAGCCCGCAACAACCT
>NZ_JBHJTK010000031.1:0-22147 GCF_042267665.1 Streptomyces sp. NPDC056224 | reverse complement strand
CTCGCCCTCGCCCGCCAGCAGGGCAGGCAAAGAGTCGCATCACCCGCTCCTCAGCAGAGCAGGGAAGAACGTGTCGGGGCAGCTGTAGAGCTATTGGAAGAACGAACACACAGCCTGGGAGCAGACCATCCAGACACTCTGCAAGCCCGGGCCGAACTCGCCTACAAGAGAGGTACGGCCGGAGATCCGGCTGGCGCGGCAGCCACGCAGGCAGAACTCCTGGAGGCCTGCCTGCCGTGCAGGCGGTCCCGGCTGCCGGATACCGCCCGGAGGCGCTCGACGAGCTGTTCGGCAGGCCCTGGTGAACACCCGGGTGCGGGACACCACCGGCGCCGCAGCGGCGGGCCCGTCCGAGCTACCCCCGGCACCGCGGGCGTCGGGAGGGTTGCTGGAGCAGGCCCGCGTCCGCTTCCCCGCCCGGGAGGCAGGACGCCGATGGCCGCTCACGGACGCCCCGGTCGACGAGGTACTCGCCGTGCTGGAACGGCCCCCGCTGCGCGCGGAAAAGGAGAACACGCGGTGGCACCGCAGGTCGGGTGCCCGCGCGATCTTGGCCTGGCTGTCGGGCTTTCCCGGAGACAGCTGGCAGGAACGGTGGGAGGCCTCCCCGGCCGCCGCCTGCTCGCAGCGCTGGCGGCGAGAGGCCGAGGCGTGGGTGAACACCACGGCGACCGTCCGGGGGTCCAACATCCAGGCCGGCCTGCTGGTCCTGGCGGCCGCCGACGTGATCCGGCTGTCACTGCCATGGCAGATGGACCTGAACAGCTGCCACGTCCGCACCCTCGTGGAGGACAGCCGCGACCCGGAGGGCTTCGCCCGCCTCAAGGAGCTCGCCGGCGCCGAACGGTGGGCGTCCGCGAACGCAGGCCGAGCCCGCCGTGCCCTGGTACGGATCATGGTGGCCAAGGGAGGCGGCCTGGCGGACATCACCGTCGGCGACGTTCTGGAGTACGACACCGAACTGCGGCGCACCGCACGCGGCGTCAGCAGCGGCGGCACCCTCTACTACGCCTGGCTGCGCGAGCTGGGCCACCTTCCGGCCGACGCCCCGACCACTCTGCGGTTCCTGGAGAGAGTCACCAGCCAGCTCAGCTGTGCCCAGCTAGTCGACCGCCACCCCATCGCCTCGGGCCCGATCCGGGCCCTGCTCGTCGACTACCTGGAGGAACGCCGCCCGCGCCTGGACTACGCCACCCTGAACAACCTGGCCCGGCACCTGACCCGGAATTTCTGGGCCGACATCGAACGCCACCACCCCGAACTCGACACCCTCCACCTACCGGCCGATGTGGCCGCGGCCTGGAAGGAACGCCTACGCACCCGCACCCAGAAGCGGCGGCGCCCGAACGGATCCATCGAGGAGTCGGTCGTCGAACGCGCCGACCGAGTAATGATCTTCATCGCCGTGCGTGCCTTTTATCTGGACATCGCCCGCTGGGCGGGGGAGGAACCAGCCCGCTGGGGCCCATGGGTGGCGCCCTGCCCGATCAAGGTGGCCGAGACCACCGACCGTAAACGGCTCACCCGGATCAAGGTGCGAATGGACCAGCGCACCCGCGAACGTCTGCCACTGCTGGAGACCTTCGCCCGGGCGGCCGCAGAGCACCACCGGGTTGCCTCCGCCCACCTGGAAACCGCCCGCAGCGTCCCGCCCGGCGGCCGCTTCACCCTCGACGGCACCCCCTATACCCGCGGCACGAACCCGGCCGGCGCCGCCGCCCGCGACACGCAGGGCCGCCTCGTGCACCTCGACCGAACCGAGCACCGCGCCTTCTGTGCCTGGGCGAGCATCGAGTTCCTCCGCCACACCGGCGTCCGCGTGGAGGAGATGATGGAGAGCACACACCACGCGATGATCCAGTACCGGCTGCCCACCACCGGCGAGATCGTCCCCCTGCTGCAGATCGCCCCGTCCAAGACCGACGCCGAGCGCGTCCTGCTGATCAGCCCCGAACTCGCCGACGTCCTGGCCACGATCATCCGCCGCGTCCGCGACCCCAAGACCAGACTGATCCCCCTGGTCAGCCGCTACGACGACCAGGAGCGCCAGTGGAATCCGCCCGCACCCCTGCTCTTCCAGTACAACCGCGGCGGAGAACCCTCCACCCTCCACTCCCAAACGATCCGTGAGGTCCTCAAGGAGACCGTCGCCTTCATGCGACTGACCGACGCCACCGGCCAGCCGTTGACCTTCACCCCGCAGGACTTCCGCCGAATGTTCATCACCGACGCCATCCGTACCGGCCTGCCACCCCACATCGCCCAGGTCATCGCCGGCCATGCCAACATCAACACCACCATGGGCTACAACGCCGTCTACCCCACCGAGACCATCGAGGCCCACCGCGCCTTCATCACGCGCCGCCGCACCCTGCGCCCCGCCGAGGAGTACCGCACGCCCTCCGACGCCGAGTGGGAAGACTTCCTCGGCCACTTCGAACGCCGCAAACTCTCCGTCGGTACCTGCGCCCGCGCCTACGGCACCGCCTGCATCCACGAACACGCCTGCGTCCGCTGCTCCCTCCTACGCCCCGACTCGGCCCAGCGCAGCCGGCTGGTGGAAATCCGCGACAACCTCCTGGACCGGATCACCGAGGCCGAGCGCGAGGGCTGGCTGGGCGAGATCGAGGGGCTCCGCGTCAGCCTCACCGGGGCCGAATCCAAGATCGGGCAGATCGACTCATCAACATCGTGCGGGCCGGTCCTCCTGGGGCTGCCGACACCCAGACCGGAACGGCAAGGGTGACCAGGCAGCGGGCGACAGAATCGCCGACTCTCGTACTGAGGCCTCTAACGACGCTGAGCGCTCATGACTCCGTCTGACCACGCACACAAGATGGATGGTCGCCGCGGAGCGCGTCGGCCAGGGCTTGGGCCTGATTGAGGGCGATACCAAGGGCGATCGGGACCTGGCGCGGGCTGTGCCGGGAGGAACAGACGGGCACCGGATTGCCCACAGCAACCGTCCAGAACGGTTCCACACGACGGTCGTCCGCATCAGTCCCGAGCAGTTCCCGCGCGAACCGAGGGGCCACGTCTTCTGGCATTCCGCATCGGGACAGGGCCCGAGCCACGACAGCCCACGCCTCCTCCGGTGTGGCTGGATCTCCGAGCATGGGCAGCAGAAGGAGCAGGCGCTGTGCTTGATCGACGAGGCCATCGGTGTCCGATGCGCTCTCCGGGACGCTTGCGGCGATGGCGGTCAGCTCTGCCCAGGACAGTCCGGGGCCGGCCGATTCAGGGCCGCACTGCCCTAGATGTCCGAGGCGATCCCATGCCGGGTGGCGTACGGCGAACTCGACGGTGTTCTCGTCCTCGAAGTTGGCGTACACGGCGAAGGCTGTGTGTCCGCCGCCAAATGGAACCCGTATCACCGGCCACGGCTGCTCGGCATCGCTGAGGCGATCCAGCATTCCCTCGTAGGCCGACTGCGCGACACCGTACTCTTCCGCATCGGCCGAGAGGTCCCCCATCGTCACCAGCAGGTGGGCAAGCCAAAAAGCCGGTTCGAGTGTGAATTGCTCACTCGCGACCAGCTCGAAGTCCACGTACTCCGGGATGTCCACGATCTCTGCGGTGTCGCTCATTCAAGGAGAGTATCGGGGCGTAGCGGCACTCCCAGCGGTGGCCCCCAGCCCCCCGACAGCCGTCGGACACGGTGATCGTTGCTCAGTAGTTCAGAGACCGAAAGAAATGGCCCCGCTCCAGATCGGACGCATCGGTGCCTCCATCAGGTGCGGCCCCCACCCCTCCAGCCTGCCACCGCCAGCCCGGCCGCCCCAGCGTCGCCGTCGCTGGCGCCCGGACACGCCCTATCGGTGATCGAGGGATTATTCGGCCAGCGAGGCATCACGGATTTAGATAACTTGAGGCTACTGTATCGCTCCCTGTATCCCTGGCGCCTACATCAATCCTGTCCCAAGCGGCAAACCCCGACCACGAGAGATCAGTCGAAAATTCACCGTCACGGTCACTGTCCACTTCTCTGTTTCCGTAATTGTAATCGCCGCCCAAGTTGTGGACTGCCCGGTCCACCTTCACTTTCGCTTCCGGCGTAAACCCCACCCCAAGGACCCTAACGACACGCACTCCCGTTTGTAGCAATTGTATGGACGGACTCATCGGGTAAGGGAGGCGGAAATTATAGACAGCCGGATCGATCCCGTGGCCCTCATGCCCTCCGCCTATCGGGCATCTACCCTTATCGTCGAATCCGTCGAAGTAGAGGGCCTGACAGTTCCAGCAGTTGCGCCAGTTGGGCTGGTTCTTGAACGTGTCATCCCAGATATCCGCGTGCACGAGGTGAAAGTCATAGGTGAATCCGGAGCCTGAAGAATGGGTGCCGAATTCGGAATATGGGCTAGGGCAGGTGCCTAGATTGGGTGCATAAAAGAGTACTTGGCAATGCCGGCAGTTCTTCCATTCATTCTGATAAGTGGAGGGGAGAAATGACGGCGCCTGGTTGTAGGTCAGAGTGAAGTCGGGCCCCGCCACGCCATGGCCTTCTCCGTCGCGTGGGCAGACCCCCCTATTGCCGTCACCATGCCCGTTGTAGTACAGGCTCTGACATTTCCAGCAGTTCCGCCAGCGGTTCTGTGTCGGCATCAGAGGCTCCTTCCTTGCTGCGGCGAATTTCTGATGCGTCCTAAAGTTGCTGGGAAAGGTCCCAGAATCGTGGGATCCACCGGACACACCTCGCACCGAGGGCTGATCACCGGATCGTCGGCCCGATCTTGGATGGTCCATTTCGCGCGGGTGGTTTCGACGGGACGTTCGGCATGTAGAACGGGCAGCCCACTGCTCGGTGGCCTGGCTGACATGAACGAGTCACATCCCCGCGACGAGTCTGCAATGTTGACCCCTTCACGGAACCTGCGCCGAGGAGGGAATGCGAAGCCGTTGGCTGGCGGTTTATCACGTCTTGCCTGTCGGCGGACGGGGAGTCCCTCTTCCTATTGGAACGCGCACCGACCCGGGATGCACGTCACCCCGGGTGGGGGCAACACTTTGAAACCCTGAAAGTCCTCGGTTCAACGACCGAACCAGGACCTGCGGCGTCCTGGGCAGTCTTGGGCGTACCTGCTGCGAGTCGCCAGCGGCCCACTCACTGCCTCCCGCTCTAGTTCAGAGAACTGACCAGCCCGAACGAGATCGCGCCGTTCCACAGGGCCTTCACGGCTCAGGCCCAGGACTCGGGTCCGGTGCCCTGCCAGTCGAAGAGGGCTTCGTCGGTCAGGTCGATGTCCTCGGCGTCGGCCATGCCTGCCCGGTAGAGGAACTCCCAGACGTCCCGCTCGCTGGTCGCGCGGCCGAGTTCCTCCCGCCGGTAGGTCACCAGGCGGCGCCCTCGGTCGTCGGGAGGGTGGATGGTCACTTTGGACTCGTCGGCCATAGCTCCAGGGTCGCGGCGGGCGTACGGGGCCGCACCCAGACCGTGTCCGGTCGGGTCCAGGCCGCCGCCTTCACTGGCCTCCGAGGGGTGGGGCTGGACCAGCCGGCCGACCAGGCCGCCCCGTCCAGCCATGCCGGTCGGCGTGACTCGATCAGCTGCGCAGCTGCCGTCGGGCCCCTCGGTCCTGCCGGGTAGGCGGTGCTACCGCCTGGCCCTGGGGCCCCCGGCGGCCCCAGGGGAGGAACGTAGGTCCTGTCCGATGGGTCGTCCACGCGGCCTGAGAAGATCGGATCGGATGGACGTATCAAGGAAGGGGTGTCGGTTGCCGAGCGTGCTGTGGCTGCCATATGACGCGCGTTCTCTCGCGCGTCTGGGTGTGGGCGGCGGGGCTGTGACTTGCCTCATCAAGCAAGGGTTGCCGGCCGACTGCAATCGCATGTTCGTGCGGGACTCCGCCCGGGAGCTGGAAGTCCGCGATCTTCCGCCGGGCCGGGCAGTGTTCCTCGGTGCGTTTGAGGACGGCGTCAACACGTACTGGCTGCAGACCGACAGCGGCGAGGTTTGGATGGTCCGCGGCCATAAAGACGATGGGGACCAGTACGCGCTGGTCAACTCCTCGGTTGCGGGTCTGCAGCAGGTCCTGGCGGTGTGGGAGGGATTCGCCTGCTCGGGAAAGAGCGAAGCGGACGACGACTACGAGGACTACGTCGAAGACGTGATCGAGCGGGCCCGGCAGGCCGATCCGATCGTGTTCGAAGACGAAGACTCCTGGTGGTCACGCGTCTTCGAGGAAGTCGAGCTCGGCGTCCTTGTCCCGGAAGACGAGTAGGCAAGGACGCGGCGGTCACGGGCGGAGCCACAGTCTGATCGCCGCGACCGTGACCGTTCCGTGGAAGACGTAGGCCCTCTTCAGCGACCGCGCGGAGGCCGTGGCGGCCCCGGGCAGATCATGGGGCGGTCCGCCGGGTAACACGCCGTGTCCGCCCTACTCTGTCCAGTTCCACTCCCCTTTGGCCGAGAACAAACCGGCGCTGTCATTTCGGGCGGACCGGGTCGCGGCCAGGCAGTCTCTGAGAGATGGGCATGATGAGGTCCGTGACCAGGGGGGCGGGCGGGAGCCCTGTGGAAAGGGGACTACGGACGATGGCCCCGGTAGCCGTCGCCTTACGTGCTTCCTCGGCCTCGGCTTGGGCTCTGAGGGCTGCTGCCTGCCTCGCGGCCTCCATCGCGAACATCAGGAAAAAGGCCACCACAGTCGCCATCGCGAGGAACCAGGCGGTCGCGATCGCAGCCTCCATCAGGTAGGTGCGTGCGAAAGCCTCGATCTCCTCCATGGGCAGACGCGATATAACGAAGTCCGTGATCAGCCTGTGGAAGCCCATGGTGACCCATAGAGTCCAGCCAACCAGCGCAAGAAGGGGCAGTTTGCGCACGGGCCAGATGTCCCCCGTGTACGTACGCAGCACCAGGTGGGCGGCCACGGGCAACCCGATAGGCAATCGCACGATGATCCCGGCGATGCTGCGCCACCCACCAACGAGTGCGAATCCCGTCTTCCCATCGACGATGAGCTGCGCGGTCCTAGCAGCCGGAGCTCGGAAGAGGAGCGTCGCCGCCCGCTCTGTAGCCGCGCGCGTGCGGCTAAGAAAGCGAGGCCTGACCGGCGTCCCGTCATCCCCGGCGTCCTCCTCCCTTTCGGGGCGAAGGACTCCCGATACGACGTCGCGGACGATGGCTGCCAGCCGCTCGGGCGTGACAGTGTGCTCTTCTTGCTCAGCGCGTGGGCCGGAACGCTTCGGTGCGCTGCGGTTGTTCCGCGCGGGGGTACGCGCCAGGCCCACGGCGCGTTGGTAGACCGCGAGGGGAATCGCCCCAACCGGCTGCACTTCACGGAAGTCGAACCACTCCCCCTCCGTCCGGTATTCGTCGAACACCTTGTGCAGAGCACTCTCAAGGTCCCGGCCGCCGGGCGTGCACCACAGCAACTCAAGGCGACCGGGGTTGCCGGTCTGCAGCTCTTTGAGCCGCTTCTCAGGACTGATGCTCGTACCGATCTTGACGTGGGCCGATCCGGAAGAACCGATCACATACACGTAGGAGACGCCGTCGGGGGTGGAAGAGGTCAATGCGCTTCTCTCCTTTCGAAATTCTCAGTGATCGGCCGTTACTGACGGCGGAGCTGGGCGCAGTCCGCTGTGAGCTGGATGACAAGATCGCTGTCTTTGTCAGGGACGTCCCGCTGGAGCAAATGTGAGACCTCGCGGTGAAGGCGTAGCGCTTGACCGGTGCCAGCAGCGGCGAGGACGGCCGACCACAGAGGGCTCCCGGGCAGGGTGTTCCTCTCGATCGTCTCCAAGAGGCTCAGCTTGTCCTGGTAGGTGAGGCGGGCCAGCTGGCGTTGGCCGGTCTTCTGTGCGATTTCCTCCCACGTGGTGGTCCGCCCCTCTCGGGCCGCCTTCTTCAGCGCGCCGGAGACGAACAGTGCCAGGTAGGCCAGCTTCTCGGCGTGTGCCTGGTGCTCCGCAGCGTCGGCCTGGCGACGCCTCTCGGCTGTGCCCCGCTCAGCCTGGCTACGGCGCTCCGCTTCCCGTTGGTGCCACTCAGCTTCCCGCTGGCGCTGTTCGTCTGCGAGCTGGCGGGCCTTGGCTACGCGCTCCTCGGCCAACGCACGCTGGTGAGCCGCCTGCCGCTCACGCGCCGTATGTACCGCCTCTCGCTCCTCAGGCGTGGCGTCCAGGTCCTCCACCAGCTGCGCGGCTTTCAGGAGAAGAGCAGGCGTCGGCTGTTCCTTCAGCTGGTCAATCACAGCCCGCCGGTGCCCGGCGCGCTGCTCCGTCCAGACCTGTCCGCGGCCAAGCGCGATACGCAGGCGGGCGACGTTCTCCGGCGTCTGGTTCGCCTCCAGCAGCCGTCGGATGGTGTTCACCGCGCTGTGGATCTGATCCGTCTGCTCGCGAAGGGCTCGGTCGAGGTGCATCACCGCACTCTTGACGGGGTCGTCCTGGCGGGCTGTCATGACCGCGCGGGAGCGGGAAGGGGCGACGGTGACGATGGATCGCTCCCCCGACCCGTTTGTCCGCGCGGCTTCGGCCAGGGGTATGTGAACGCCGTCGGGCCGGGCCGTCGTGGTCAGGCCCTGGGAGGTCAGAGTGACCTTGTCCAGGTTCTCCCAGGTGGTACCTCGGCCCGGGAGCTCGGTGCCGAACCTCATGACGCGGCCGCCTCCTGGCCGGTCCTCGAAGCGGATGCGGTGGACGTAGCCACGCCGCTCCAGGATGTTCGCGACAACGGGTACGCCCGGTCCCAGGACAAGCTCCCAGGCCTCGTCGTCCCAGGCGACGGGACGGTTGCGGTCGAGATGAAGCTGGAAGGTCCGGCCGTCATCCAAACGCGCCCGAACGGCGGAGCCCAGCGGTTCGGGGTAGGTGAACTCGGCGGTCAGGTCGTGGGCGCGCAGCCACGCCGCCAGGTGGGCCTTGGCGAAGAGGTGATCCGCACTGTCCTTCCCCTTCATCGTGCGGGTGCACCGCTGACCGGCACCGTCCGCGCCGTAGTGGGCGAAGTGGCAGATCTTGTCGGTGCACCGGCGCGTCGTGAGCCGACGGCCGCAGCCGCCTTCGAACTTGGTTCCGCACCAGATGGTGGTGTTCTCGTGCTCACGGCGGAAGGCGTCCAGTTCCTCCACGGTCTCGGGGCACAGGGCCGGCTCGTCAGAGTCCGAACTCCCGAAGACTGCAGTCTGGATGAGGCGTCGATCCATCATGCTCCCGATGCTCTTTGCGGGTGATCTCATCTGATTGTGGACCTCCGTGCTGACAACTCCGCGGGCGTTCACGGGAATCCATTCCGATCCGCCCGAGGTGTAGGGGCCATCCCCTCCAACAGGCGCCCCCTGGTCAGCTCTGACCAGGTCAGGCCGACGTGCGAAGCGGGGCGGCCCGCGGAAGGAGGACGGCTGCCCCGGCCCGGTGGGCGCGCTCGGCTCGGGCCCGGAGCAGGGCTGCGGTCTCCGTGGCGGCGAACTCCCGGCGCCGCTGCTGGACGCCAGTGTCGGTCGGCCCCGGCTGGTCGTCGGCGCGCTGCTCCGCCTCGGGGAAAGCCCGCTGGCTGAGCTCCCGCATCACAGCGTTCTGTCGCTCCACCGCCTGGGCGATGGTCGGGTCCACCTGGGACGGGGGCGCGGCCTGGCGGTGCGCCTCGATCGCACGGCGGTAGCCGTCCGGTGGCGTCCGGCGCTCCACCGGCACGGCCGGCGTGGTCGGCTGCGGGGTCGTGTCGGCGGCCGCCGGGGAGGAGCTGGCCTTCATGGGCGCAGGCGCCAGGATGTGCAGGGCGCGGACATTCGCGCCGGGCACCGTCTCGTTGGCCGCAGCGATCAGCTTCGGCGCGCTCCAGCGCAGCTTCGTACCGACCGCCGGGGCATCGGGGACGACGTCCAGGCGGCCGGTGTCCACGTCGAACGCCACGCCCTGGATCCGCCCGACGAGCTCGGGCACGACTGCGGCGGCCGGGCCCAGCGGTCCTGTTGCACCAGACGTTCCTCCTGTCGCCAGTACTGCTCAACAATGCCGGCCTACACGCAGAGCGCGTCGCTTGTGACGTCCCTACTCCCGGCCAGTGGCACCAGCCTGTTCCTGCCTGGGCCAGGGATCCCTACCCCGCTCCAGCTGCTCAACAGCCGATGTTCCAAGACGCGGTAGGTGCTGCGGCGTCCGTGTCGTGTCGGGGAGAGCTGGTGCGGGCATCGTGAATGCCGATCGTCCCCCGCACGCCTGGGCTGCACTCATAGTGCACCGACGTGGTGTCCCCTTGTCAGCGGTCGTCCCCCGCGCGCCTGGGCTGCACGTGCGATGAGGAGTCGAGTCGATGCGCGAGTACATCACGGTCGTCCCCCGCGCGCCTGGGCTGCACGTCGCGCGCGGCATGCCCGCAGACAAGGTCGCCGGTCGTCCCCCGCGCGCCTGGGCTGCACTCTTTGCGACGTGCAGCGTAAGAACAGTTTTGCCTGTTCTTGGTGTGGGGTGGGGGACGCCAGCGGGTTACTCCGCTGGGTTGGCACCGGGCTGGATGGCCCGGTGCCTTCCCGCTTCTTTGCCGCGTGCCGGGCGGCCTGATGGCCGTCTGGTCTTACCGGAGCTCGGCGGGCGTTTTGACTCTCCTCTGTACCAGGGGCGAGTTGTGGTGCTGGTGGGACGGCATGCTGCGCGATGTTGCGGGCCGCGTTGAGGTCCCGGTCGATCACGAGCTTGCAGGTGTCGCAGTGGAACGTCCTGTCGGAGAGCGTCAGGCGTGGGTTTTGCCATCCGCAGTTCGAGCAGGTCTTGCTGGACGGGTACCACCGGCCCAGGACCGCCAAAGCGGAGCCGTACCAGAAGGTCTTGTATGCGAGCTGTCGGCGGAACTCGCCGGGTGCGGCGTCGAGGATGGAGCGGTTGAGGCCAGCCTTCTGCCGCACCTTGCGGCCCGGGGCCTCGACCGTGCCGCGGGCACTGGCGGTCATGCCGGCCACACTCAGGTCCTCGACGGCGATGGTCGCGAAGCCCGTCGCGAGCTGCTTCGTCACACGGTGGATGGCTGTGGCACGCCGTTCGGCGACCTCGTGGTGAAGACGCCCCACGCGCTGCACGGCCTTGTGCCGGCGGGCAGATCCCTTCTGCGTCCGGGCGAGGGCCTGCTGCGCCTTGCGTAGCCGCTTTGTGGCGGTCCGGAGGTGGCGGGGGTTCTCGATGAACGCGCTGTCGGGCTGGTCGGCGGTGAGCGGTGCGGAGAGGACGGCGAGGTATTTGACGCCGAGGTCGACTCCCACGGTCCCGGCTGTGATCTGGCGACGCGTGGGGGCGGTCGGAAGGGTGGTGGTCTCCTTGCACAGGACGGAGACGTACCAGCGGTGTCCGCCTCGGGAAATCGTGACGGACTGGATGACGGCCTGTTCGCGGTCGATCAGGCGGGCCAGGCGCTTCGCGGATTCGTGCAGGCGGACTTCGCCGATCGCTGGAAGCCGTAGCCGCCGGTGGGTGGCCAGCCGGATGCCGGGCTTCTTCACGTTGTGGTGGAGTCGGAATGAGTCGCGGCTGCGGCCCTTCTTCTTGAACCGCGGGTACCCCACCTTCCGGCCGGCTCGTTTCCCGCTCAGCGAAGTGAGCCAGTTCGTCCAGGCGCGGTCGGCGTCGATGAACGCGGACTGGAACGCATATGTGTTCACCTCGTGCCACCACGGGCAGGGCCGCTCCGGCCCGTGCACGTTCTCCGGCAGCCCACCGGTCCGCGAGTCGCCTTTGATCTGGTTTAGGTGTTTCTGGATGGCGGGCTTCGATGGGATCGGGATCCGCACCTTCTTGCGGGCCTGCGTCTCCGGGGTGCCGGCCGCGACGAGCTGCTGGACTTCTTGCCGCCACCGCTCGTGCGCGGCCTTCTTCATCCCGAGCGCGTGGTTGAACGCCCACCGAGCCGCTCCCGCATGCCGCTGCAGCACCTCCACCTGGGCGGGGGTGGGATCCAGCGCGAACCGGTAAGCCCGGAAAACCTCCACCTGCATGCTGAACCTCCTCCCAACTACCCGAGGATGAAGAGCCGTAGCCGACTCTAAGGCACCCCACTGACAGTGCGGCTCGAACCCGGATCAGGCGGAGGACCGCAGCGGAGCGGCCTGCGGGAGCATGACCGCTGCCCCGGACCGCTGGGCGCGCTCGGCTCGGGCCCGGTGGAGCGCCCGCAGACGTACGGCTTCGGCGTCACGGCGCCGCTGAGCAAGGGCGGCGTCAATCGGTGTCGGCTGGTCGTCACGGGCCGCTTCCGCCTCGGGGAAGGCGCAACGGCTCGCCTCCCGCAGGACCCGGTCTTGCCGCTCGACGGCGTCCGCGATGGCCGGGTCCGGTTGCCGCCGCGTGTGAACCTGCTGGTGGGATTCGAGTGCACGACGGTAGCCGGCCGCCGCCGCCTCGCGAGTACGCACCGGCCCCTGCGGGACCGGGGTCCTCACCGGGTCCGGGTCGGCGGCCGCGCTGGGCGCGGGCAGGGCACCGGGTGACAGCACGCGGACCGTACGGACTGCGTCGGTGCGCGCGGACCGGTTGGCATCGGCGATGATCCGCGACGCCTCCAGGCGGGCCTTCGTCGCCCAGGCCGTAGAGTCCGGGCGCAGCGTCAACTCCCCGCGCTCCGCGTCGTAGTCCACCGCCGCGACGTGGTCGGCGAGGTGGGGGGCGAGGGCCGCCCAGCGCTCGCACAGGCCAGCGCCGGCCGCCGGGATGTCCCAGCCGCGTTCGGCCATGAGGACCGTGAACGCCTCGCCGAGGCCCATGGGGGCGCGGCTGTCGCGCCGGACCGTCCGGGTCACCCGCGGCTTGCTCTTCGCCGTTCGGGCGCCGGTCTTCTTACGACCTCGGGGGAAATGGTGATCGTCCCGGTCGGGCCGTGACATGAGAAGGACCGCACGGGTTGGGTGAGTTGTGAAGCTGACCTGGGCCCGTGCGGCCTGTTCCCATCCTGCCCTGTCGGGTGTCTCCCGCGCACATTTCGGCGAGTTGTTCGCAGAGCTCGCCGGACCGTGGGAAGCAGCCCGGCAGTCCACGCTGCGGGCAGCACGCGGCGGAGAGCGCAAGCGGGCGGAAGGGGCCGGCCGCAAGCCGAAGCTGGTCTTCTTCGACCGGCTGCTCGTCACCCTGGTCCACCTGCGACACCAGCTGCCGCACGAGGTCCTCGCCGAGCTCTTCGAGGTGGACCGCTCCACCGTCTCCGAGGCGATCCGGCAGCTCCGCCCGCTGCTGGCGGCCCGCGGCTTCGCGGTGCCCGACCGGCCCGGCCTGCGGCTCAAGACGCTGGAGGACGTCTTCGCCTATGCCGAAGCGGAAGGTGTCGAGATGCGGCTCGACGGGGCCGAGACCCAGGTCAGGCGCCCACAGGCCGGGCGTCCCGGACGCCGTGAGTTCGTCTCCGGCAAGCGCAGGCAGAACACCATCAAGACCACCACGTTCAGCGACGGCCAGGGCCGCATGCTGATGTCCGGTGTGGTCCGCCCGGGCCGGATGCACGACCAGACCGCCGTCCGCACCGAGGGCATCGCCGAGCAGTTCCGCAACCGGCCAGGCGTGAAGGCCAAGGTCGACTCCGGATACGCAGGGCTGGCCAAGGAGTTCCCCGGCCAGGTCAGCGCACCGCCGAAGAAGCCCAAGGACGAGGCATGCGACGGCGACAAGTACGCCTGGCGCGAGACGCGGCGGCGGCAGTCCTCGGACCGGATCTGCGTGGAACACACCAACGCCGAGCTCCGCCAGTGGGCACCCCTGAGACGCTTCACCGGACGCCGCGACATCTACGCCGAAACGCACCTCGCGATCGCCTCCCTGGTCTCTGACCGATCCCCACAGCGGGTCACCCGCCCAGAGACGAGCACCGAACTCGTCCTCGTCCGCGCCGTGACCTGCTGATCACCCACCAGCCGAACCGCCAGGCCGGCACGCCCGAATCTCAATTTCCCCCGAGGCCGTAAGGCGGTTGGAGGCGAGTTCGTCCGGGCTGAAGACCCGGAAGTCCCCGGCGCAGGCGTGGGCGCGGGTCACTGTGGCAACGGCGTCGGCGGGAGTCGGGCTGCTGCCGAACGGTGGCGCGCGGCGCCGGCCCAGGGCGGGGCGCCTTGAGGCGGGGCCATGCGGTGCCGGCGAGGGCGGCGTCGAGGCCCGGGCCCGGGTGGCCGCCGTCGGTGAACAGCTCCTCGGGCCGGTACGAGGACAACCACGCCTCCAGCGCGTGCCTCTGGGCGGAGTCGGAGGCGGCCCGGGCGAGCGGGGTCTTGTGCGCGCGGGCGGTACCGAGGACCTGCTGTCCGTTCACGGCGGCGGGGCCGCTCCAGCCCTTGAGGCACCGCATGAACAGCACCGTGCGGCGCCCGGCCAGGGTGTCGGCGACGGCCGGGGCGAGCTCGGCGTGGAAGGCCTCGTGGCCGTCGTCCGGGACGGTGACGGTGCGGGCGTGCCAGCCGAGCCCGGCCGCGTACGCGGTCAGGTCCCGCTCGTCGAGGCCGGCGAGGAGGCTGGGGGCGCCCATGCGGAAGCCGTTGAGGTGGACGATCGACAGTACCGGGGTGCCGGGCAGGGCGTGGGCGGCGAGCCAGGATGCGGCGGTGGTCGGGGTCTCGCACTCGCCGTCGCCGAGGACCGGCACGATCACCCGGCCGGGTCCGGACGCGAGGGCGGCGCCTTGGGCGAAGGGCAGGCAGCCGCCGAGCCGGCCGCCGAGGAAGTCACCTGCGGGCAGGGCCGGGGTGACCTCGGATCCGAGGCCGGCCACCTCGGGGAAGGACCGGCACAGGTTCACCAGTCCCTGCTCGTCGCGGGTGAACTGCGGGCGGGCGGCGGCGAGGTGGCCGGTGAGCCAGCCCGCGGCGATCTGCGCCACCCCGGCGTGGCCGGCTCCCAACAGCGGGACCAGCTCGGTGCCGACGGTGCCGGACAGCAGGGCGATGTGGGCCAGGGCCCACGCAGTGCCGGGCGCGGTGCCCCAGTGGCCGGCCGGGCGCGCCTTCACGTCCCCCGGTCCGAGCGGGCGGCGCAGCAGCACGTTGTCCTGGAGGTGGATCTGCGCGGCGGCCACGTAGGTCTGGGCCCGCCACAGTAGATCGGCCTTCTGGCTGGGGCTGGTCATGTGGCGACCAGGCGTTCGGGGCCGAAGGTGAAGTGCCATAGGGGCCGGTAGCACTCCCAGGCCTTGGGGCGCAGCCCGGTCGGGCCGAGGATGTCCTCCAGGACGGTGCGGGCTTGGAGGTAGAAGGCGAGGTCGGTGGCGCCGGGGGCGCGGAGTCCGGCCATGATGCGGTTGTGGGCCTGGTAGACCTGAAGGTTCGGGAATTCGGTGACGTGGGGGGCGAGGTCGCGGACGCCGTCCTCCATGGCGGCCAGGTCGTCGAGGCCGACGATGTACGTGAACGAGGTGTCGTGTCCGGCGTGTACGGCCCGGCGCAGGACGCGCGGCATCTGCTTCCTGGTGAGCTCCGCTTTGGATGCCTTCAGGAGCAGGTCGCGGCGGGTGAAGCATTCGGCGGTCATCCGCAGGACGAACGGTCCGGCCGTGCGGGCCAGGGCGTCGAAGGCGGACTGGGTGCGCAGCACCGAGGTGAGGAACCCGATCCGCGCGGTGATGCCGGTCTCGGTCAGTACCGCCCGGAGGTCGCCGAGGTGGTCGACGGCGGCCTGTTCTCGTTCGAAGCAGCCGGTGGAGACCGTGACCTCTTCCAGGCCGGTCAGGGTGCCGGCCGGGTGCTGGAGGGCCATGGCGTCGAGGAGCTCGCGCACCGCGCGCTGCTCAGACAGGCGGGGGTCGGCGGCGGCCTCCAGAGTGTTCGGGCAGAACGCGCAGCCGACGCAGCGACTGCGCGCGTTGGGGTTGAGGGTGGCGGCCCGGCCGTCGTTACGGAAGTAGCCGCCCACGGCCTCATCCGCGTCGACCCGCGTCACGGTGGCAACGGGGATTCCGGCGAGGAGGAGGGTGTCCTCGTCGAGGATGAACGGGGAGGCGGAAGCGTTGAGCGGCACGATCACCGGCCACGGCACCGCAGGCGCCGAGGCGAGGCGGATCAGGAACCGGGCGCGGTGCCGGTTCAGGGGAGAGCTGATGCCGTGCAGGTTGATCGCCATGAGGAGCGCGTCCTCGATGGGCACCCCGTAACGGGCGGCGAGCGCAGCCAGGGTGTCTAAGTCGGTGGTGGTGAGGGATTCACGCGGTGTGGTGGCAGGCACAGGGCCCTCCATCCGGTCAGGGGACGGACGCGGTGAACTTCCGTACGGTGCAGGCTGGGTTGCCTGTGGACAAGGGGCCGTGGCGAGGATGGCCGACCAGTGCGTGGTGGTGCCCGTCCCCGGCTGCTCGACCTGTCCAGGGTTGTTCAGCCGGGGACGGTGACCCGGTCCGGCTGGTGCTGTCCTTCGGGGTGCCGGGCCCGGGGTTCTAGCCGATGACGGCGCGTGCCCGGGGGCGCCGCGCTGCCACCGGAGTTCAAAGGGTGGGGCGGGTGGGGGATTCGCAGCGGCAGGCCCGTGATTCTGTGGTGCGGACTGCCGGTCCGGAGGTGACGGTGTGCGCCGTGTCGTTGCCCGGCCTGCGGGACGGCTGTGCTTCGGCGGGTGCCTGGTCCGGGACGGTGAGCGAGGGGACGGCGGTGGCGCCGTCGGCTTGGTCGGCGCAGGAGAGCGCGAGGACGGCCAGGCCGAGCACGTTGCCTGTCGTCAGCAGCAGTCCGGCGATCGTGTTCCCGTCCGGCCGGGCGTGCTGGCGCTTCGGGGGCGGGTTGATGTGGGTGGGGCCGTGTAACTCGCCCCAGTCGCCGGCGCTCACGACGTTGCCTTGGTGGTGGTGAGTTCGGCCCAGACCTGCTTGCCGGTCCGGAATCGCTTGCTGCCCCATCGGGTGGTGAGCTGGTCGACGAGGTGGAGCCCGCGGCCGGCCTCGGCTCCGGGAGTGACGGCCGCGGGGGCGGGGAGGGTGCGGCTGGTGTCGGTGACCACGATCCGTACGTGGTCGGGGTGGCGGGTGACAGAGACGCCGATGCGGCGGGTGTGGGTGTGCTTGACGGCGTTCGCGACGAGCTCGGAGACGATCAGCTGCGCGTCGTCGACCAGGGCATCGAGGCCCCAGGTACGGAGGCAGAGGGTGACGTCGCGGCGGGCGCGGGAAGGAGCGGTGTCGCGCGGCGAGTAGCCGTCGCTGTAGCGCTGGGGTCCGGTGGGGGCTGCTTTCACGTCTTCCGCCAGTGCGCCGGTCACCGGGCGCCCCTGCCGGTATCGGGGCCCTGTATGGCGCGGGCGGTGAGGTCCGGCCGGTGGGTGCGGGGTGTGCGAGTGGTGCTCTGGCTCATGGGTGGCCTCGGCGAGTTGGGAGCGGGTGTCGGGGTGCGTGGCCTCGTGTCCCCGACGGGGGGCGGGGCACGAGGCCGGCGGGCCGGGCCATGCTCGAACCCGGCCGTTCTGGGGCCGCGACCTACCACCTCAGCGTGATCTTCTGCTGACACTTGGTCACGGCGTCACGTTGGAAGAATGCACCCGATGACGCGATGCCTGCAACCATTGCAGCCAAACTCCCAACGATTGCAGGGATGTTCGATCGACTTCCGATCCCCGGGACGGGCAGACTGACCCGGCAAGAGGAAGCCGCACCCCGGAAGGGGAAGATCCGCCCCCTGCATCGACCGGACAGCCCGCAGAGAGGTCCAACTTCCCGTGCCCACACCGCCGCTTGTGCAGACCGTGCGCAGACGCCGTCTCGGCAGCGCGCTGCGAACCTTCAGGAAGAACGCCGGCTTCAACACCTCCGACAGCGCCGCTCAGGCCGTCGGCTGGGACGCCAGCAAGATCAACCGGATCGAGAACGCCAAAGCGCACCTGCCGATCAAGGACGTCAAGCCGCTCCTGAATGCCTACGGGGTCACCGACGAGACGGTGGTCACCGCCATGGAGGAGCTGGCCCGGGACGCGAACAAGGTCGGCTGGTGGAGCAACTACGGCGACCTGCCCGAGACCAACTACAAGGACTACATCGGCCTGGAGGAGGACGCGGAGGACACCCGGATCTACCTCCCCGGGGTGCTCCCGGGCCTGCTGCAGATCCCGCCGTACGCCCGCGAGATCATCACCGCCACGGCCATCACCCGGACCGCCGACGAGGTGTCAGCGCTCGTGGAGATGCGCAAGAAGCGCCAGGCCCTCCTCACCGACACCAGCCGGCCGGGCGGACCTCTCAAGCTGTGGGCCGTCATCCACGAATCGACCCTGCACTACCGGTCGGCGACCCATCCCTCGCTGATGCGCGAGCAGCTACGGCACCTGCTCGACATGGCCGACCAGCCCAACATCACCATCCAGGTGATGCCGATACTCGCCACCCCTCACCCCGGGATGGCAGGCCCGTTCCACATCGTCAGGTTCCCCCACCCCTGGCCCACCGTGATCAGCGTGGAGACCATCCGCGGCGGGACCTTCGCCGAAGGCACTGACGACGTGAAGGTCTACGAAGCCGCCTTCGAGCGGATCGTGGCCGCAGCACTCTCCGTCGACGACTCACGGGAGAAGATCAAAACCACCATGGAGAAGTCATGACCGACACGACCAGGCTGTACGCCACCGACCTGCCCGAAGCGGAATGGCACAAGTCGACGTTCAGCGACGCCGGCGAGCAGTGCGTCGAGATCGCCGACACCCGGCCGACCCGCGGCTTCATCGCCGTCCGCGACTCGAAGGACCCGAACGGGCCGGCGCTGACGTTCACCGAGGCCGCATTCACCGCCTTCCTGCCGCACGCAGCACACGGCCACACCCCCAACGCCTGATCAGGCCGCAGAACGGCCAAGGCCCGGATTCCCCCAGCCCGCAGCGCGGGGAATCCGGGCTTTGCCTGTATGGCGATACCCAGTCGACCGGCTCTCAGCGCCGGATGACCGGCTTCGGCAGCAGCGTACTCAGCAGCTGAGCCGTCTCCGCCTCCATATCCACTCCCCCGCCGAGGCCCTCGTTGATCCGGGCCAACCGCGCGGCAGCTTCACGAAGGGCGTCCACGTCCCCGGCAGCATGGTGGGCGAGGAAGAGGGGCTTGAGGAACATCCATGTCAGATCGTGCGCTAAGCCCTCTCGGCGTTGATTGGCGCTTTGACCTGGGGTAATTGCGTGTCGGAGCCTTCGTGGGTCGCTGTTGTCGATCTTCGGAGAGTTGTTGTGGCAGTCGAGTTTCTGTCGGGTGAGCAGGCTGGGTACGGGGTGTTTGTCGGGGTGCCGTCCCGTACGGAGTTGGAGCGGTACTTCTTCCTGGACGACGCGGACAGGGAGGCGGTGCAGGTCAAGCGTCGTGCGCACAATCGGCTCGGGTACGCGGTCCAGCTCACGAGCGTGCGCTACTTGGGCCGGTTCCTGCCGGACCCGCGGCAGGTGCCGGCGGAGGTGGCCGAGTACCTGGCCGAGCAGCTGGAGATCGCGGACCCGTCGTGCCTGAAGGAGTACGGCGAACGGGACGGGACGGCCCGAACCCACGCCGGGGAGATTCAGGAGGCGGGGGGCTGGCGGGACTTCGCCGAGGTCTCGGCCGAGCTGAGTGAGTGGCTGGACGCGCGGGCCTGGACGACCGGGGACGGGCCGAAGGCGTTGTTCGATGCGGCGGCGGGATGGCTGCGCGAGCGCAGGGTGCTTCTGCCCGGGGCGAGCCGCTTGTCACGGCTGGTGGGCAGTGTCCGGGAGGCGGCGAACCAGCGGCTGTGGGACACCCTCTACGGGCTGCTGAACACCGGCCAGCGAGCGGTGCTGGACTCCCTGCTGACGGTGCCGGCCGGTGCGCGGGTCTCGGAGCCGGATCGCCTGCGCCGCGGGCCGGTGCGGGTGTCGGGCCCGCAGATGAAGTGGTCCCTGGCCCGGGCAGAGGAGATCGCCGACCTGGGCATGGGCACCATGGACGTGTCGGGGATACCGCCGCGCCGGCTCGCGGAGCTGTCGCGGTACGGGGTGGACGGCAAAGCCACGTTGCTCAAGCGGCACAACGACGCGCGGCGCCTGGCGACGCTGCTGGCCACGGCGGTGCACCTGACGACGCGGGCGGTCGATGACGCCTTGGACCTGCTGGAGGTGCTGATCGCCACGAAGCTGCTGGCCAAGGCCGAGCGGGAGACGGCCAAGGAGAAGATGAGGACCCTGCCGAGGGTCGAGCGGGCCGGGGCGAAGCTGGCGACCGCGTTCCAGGTCGTCTTCGACACCACTGCCGAGCAGGTCGATACCGACACCGGGGAGATCAGCGCCCCGAAGGTGCAGACGCTGGCGGCGATGTGGGAGCAGATCGAGGCGGTGGTGCCGCGCAAGGAGCTGGCCGCCGCGATCGCGGCGCTGTTCGAGCTGACCCCGCCGCTGGACTCCGATGCGGATCAGGCATGGCGGGCGATGCTGGCCACCCGGTTCGGGACGGTGCGACCGTTCCTGAAGCTCCTGGTCAAGGTCGTGGACTTCGGAGCGACTCCGGAGGGCGCCCCGATTCTGGCCGCGCTGAAGACCTTGCCGGAGCTGATGGGCCGCAAGAAGGTGGGACCTGCCGAGATCGACACCGAGCTGCTGGCCGGGTCCTGGCGGCGCCTGGTGCTGGCCGCGCCGAACCTGGAGCCGGGGACGGTGGACTGGAAGGCGTACGTGTTCTGCGTGCTGGAGCAGTTCCACCGCATGCTGCGCAGGCGGGAGATCTTCGCGAAGAACTCCTCCAAGTGGGGCGACCCGAGGGCGAAGCTGCTGGCGGGTGAGGCATGGGAGCAGGCCAAGTCCACCGTCCTTGCGTCCCTGGGCCTGCCCGAGGGCGCGGGCGAACACCTGGCGGCGCGGGCCGCGCTGCTGGACGGTACCTACCGGGAGGTCTCGGGCCGCCTGCCGGAGAACGCGCAGATCTCTTTCGACGATGACGGCCGCCTGCACTTCGCCGCGCTGGAGCCGGAGCCCGAACCGGCCTCCCTGCTCGGTCTGCGGGCTGCGGTGAACGCGATGCTGCCCCGCGTCGACCTGCCGGAGGTGCTGCTGGAGGTGTTCTCCTGGACCGGCGCCGACCTGGCGTTCACCTCGGTCACCGGCGGCGAGGCCCGGCTCAAGGACCTCCCCGTCACCATCGCGGCGCTGCTGGTGGCCCATGGCTGCAACGTCGGCTACACCCCCGTCATCAGCGGGGTTGACGCGCTGAAGTACGGACGGTTGTCCCACGTCGACCAGACGTATCTGCGGCTGGCGACCTACCGGGCCGCGAACGCCACACTGATCGACGCCCAGGCGGCGATCCCGCTCGCCAGTGCGTGGGGCGGCGGGCTGGTTGCCTCCGTGGACGGGATGCGGTTCGTGGTGCCGGTGCCCTCGGTCTACGCACGGCCGAATCCGAAGTACTTCGGGCGCCGGGGCGGCGCCACCTGGCTCATCATGATCAATGACCAGGCGGCCGGACTCGGCGGCAAGGTGGTGGCCGGCACCCCGCGCGACTCGCTGTACGTGCTGGACGTCCTCTACGACCGCGACGGCGGCAAACGCCCCGACATGATCGTTACGGATACCGCCTCGTACTCCGACATTGTCTTCGGGCTCCTGACCTTGGCGGGGTTCACCTACGCGCCGCAGTTGGCCGACCTGCCGGACCAGAAGATGTGGCGCATCGACCGCTCGGCCGACTATGGCGCGTTCCAGGACGCGGCCCGCGGCCGGGTCGACCTGGTCCGGATCGAGCGGCACTGGGAGGACATTCTGCGGATCATCGGCTCGATCCACACCGGGGCCGTGCGGGCCTACGACGTGATCCGGATGCTGTCGCGTGAGCCGGCCCACCCCGCTGGGCGACGCGATTGCGCACTACGGGCGCATCTCCAAGACCCTGCACATCCTGCGTCTGGCGGACGAGCCGGCCTACCGACGGAAGATCAAGGTGCAGGCCAACCTCCAGGAGGGCCGCCATGCGCTCGCCCGGAAGATCTTCCACGGCAAGGCCGGGCAGCTCTACCAGCGCTACCAGGACGGCATGGAGGACCAGATCGGCGCCCTCGGCCTTGTCCTCAACGCCCTGGTGCTCTTCAACACCCGCTACATGGATGCCGCCGTCACCCAGCTCCGGGCCGACGGCTTCGATGTCCGCGACGAGGACGTGGCCCGCCTCTCGCCGTTCGTGCGACACCACATCAACATTTATCTGGACACCTTTAGGATCGAAATCGATGGCGCACTCCCTCGATCAGAGGACGAAGCCCCGTTCATCGATCATGCGGGACGGCGTACCGAG
>NZ_JBHJTK010000030.1:0-88291 GCF_042267665.1 Streptomyces sp. NPDC056224 | reverse complement strand
GCCCGGCGCGTGCGCCGGGCCCCGCTCGTCACCTGCGGTGGATCAGCACTCGATGACGTTGACCGCGAGGCCGCCGCGGGCGGTCTCCTTGTACTTGACCTTCATGTCCGCACCGGTCTCCTTCATGGTCTTGATGACCTTGTCGAGGGAGACCTTGTGGCTGCCGTCGCCGCGCATGGCCATCTTGGCCGCCGTGACGGCCTTCACCGCCGCCATGCCGTTGCGCTCGATGCAGGGGATCTGGACGAGGCCGCCGACCGGGTCGCAGGTCAGGCCCAGGTTGTGCTCCATGCCGATCTCGGCCGCGTTCTCGACCTGCTCCGGGGTGCCGCCCAGGACCTCGGCGAGGGCGCCGGCCGCCATCGAGCAGGCCGAGCCCACCTCGCCCTGGCAGCCGACCTCGGCGCCGGAGATCGAGGCGTTCTCCTTGAAGAGCATGCCGATCGCGCCCGCGGCGAGGAGGAAGCGGACCACGCCGTCCTCGTCCGCGCCCGGCACGAAGTTCGTGTAGTAGTGCAGGACGGCGGGCAGCACCCCGGCCGCGCCGTTGGTGGGCGCGGTGACGACCCGGCCGCCCGCCGCGTTCTCCTCGTTGACCGCCATCGCGTAGATCGTCGTCCACTCGCTGCGGTGCATCATCGGGTCGCCCTCGGTGCGCAGCTGGCGCGCCGTGGAGGCGGCGCGGCGCTTGACGCGCAGACCGCCCGGGAGGATGCCCTCGCGGGACATGCCGCGCGCGACGCAGGACTGCATGACGCGCCAGATCTCCAGCAGGCCCTCGCGGATCTCGTCCTCGGTGCGCCAGGCCTTCTCGTTCTCCAGCATGAGGGAGGAGATCGACAGGCCGGTCTCGTTCGCCAGGCGCAGCATCTCGTCGCCGGAACGGAAGGGGTACTTCAGCACCGTGTCGTCGAGCTTGATCCGGTCCTCGCCGACCGCGTCCTCGTCCACGACGAAGCCGCCGCCGACCGAGTAGTAGGTCTTCTCCAGCAGCGGGGTGCCGCTCTCGTCGTACGCGAAGAGCGTCATGCCGTTCGCGTGGTACGGCAGGGAGCGCCGACGGTGCAGGATCAGCTGGTTCGGCTCGTCGAAGGCGATCTCGTGCCCGTCGCCTATCTCCGTGCCGAGCAGGCGCAGGCGGCCGCTCTTGCGGATGCGCTCGACCTCGTCGTCGGCGGTCTCGACGTTCACCGTGCGGGGGGAGTGGCCCTCCAGGCCCAGCAGGACCGCCTTGGGAGTGCCGTGGCCGTGGCCGGTCGCGCCGAGGGAGCCGAAGAGCTCGGCGCGGACGGACGCGGTCTGGGCGAGGACACCGTCCTTCTTCAGCCGCATCACGAACATGCGCGCGGCACGCATCGGGCCGACCGTGTGGGAGGAGGACGGGCCGATGCCGATGGAGAAGAGGTCGAAGACGGAGATGGCCACTGGCGGACTCCCTTGTCTGCTCGTGGGGCGGGAGGGGGCGGGAGGGGTGGATTGTTCGGATTTTGTCCCGCAGACGAGCTTATCGCGGTGAAATGAACGGCTCGTCCGCCGGAAAGGGGCGGAGGGGGGTCGCGCGGGTGTCGCTCACGTTCCCGCAGGCACCGGCCCGTGTGGCCGCGAGCCGTATCCGCCCCGTCCCCGGTCATGGGAAGGGCCGGTCATGGGAAGGGCCCGGCCTGTGCACAAGCAGGCCGGGCCCCTCCCCAGTGCTGACTAGAGCGACGGGTACAGCGGGAACTTCGCGGCGAGCGCCGAGACGCGCGCCTTGAGGCCCTCGGAGTCGTACGTCGGCTTCAGCGCCTGCGCGATGATCTCGGCGACCTCGGTGAAGGCCTCGGCGTCGAACCCGCGGGTGGCGAGGGCCGGCGTACCGATCCGCAGACCCGAGGTGACCATCGGGGGCCGCGGGTCGTTCGGGATGGCGTTGCGGTTGACCGTGATCCCGACCTCGTGGAGGCGGTCCTCGGCCTGCTGGCCGTCCAGCTCGGAGTTGCGCAGGTCGACCAGGACCAGGTGCACGTCGGTGCCGCCGGTGAGGACGTCCACACCCACGGCCTTGACGTCGTCCTGGACCAGGCGGGCGGCGAGGATCTTCGCGCCCTCCAGGGTGCGCTCCTGGCGCTCCTTGAACTCGGGCGAGGCGGCGATCTTGAAGGAGACCGCCTTGGCCGCGATCACGTGCTCCAGCGGGCCGCCCTGCTGACCCGGGAAGACCGCGGAGTTGATCTTCTTGGCCAGCTCCTGCGTCGACAGGATGACACCGCCGCGCGGACCGCCGAGGGTCTTGTGCGTGGTGGTGGTGACGACGTGGGCGTGCGGCACCGGGTTCGGGTGCAGGCCCGCGGCGACCAGGCCCGCGAAGTGCGCCATGTCGACCATCAGGTACGCGCCGACCTCGTCCGCGATGCGGCGGAAGGCGGCGAAGTCCAGCTGGCGCGGGTAGGCGGACCAGCCGGCGACGATCAGCTGCGGCTTGGACTCCTTGGCGAGGCGCTCGACCTCGGCCATGTCGACCTGGCCGGTCTCGTCGACGTGGTACGGGACCACGTTGTAGAGCTTGCCGGAGAAGTTGATCTTCATGCCGTGGGTCAGGTGACCGCCGTGGGCCAGGTTCAGGCCCATGATCGTGTCGCCCGGCTTCAGCAGCGCGAACATCGCGGCGGCGTTCGCCTGCGCACCGGAGTGGGGCTGCACGTTCGCGTGCTCGGCGCCGAACAGCGCCTTGATGCGGTCGATCGCGATCTGCTCGACCACGTCGACGTGCTCGCACCCGCCGTAGTAGCGGCGGCCGGGGTAGCCCTCGGCGTACTTGTTGGTGAGGACCGAGCCCTGGGCCTCCATGACGGCGATCGGAGCGAAGTTCTCCGACGCGATCATTTCGAGGGTGGACTGCTGGCGCACGAGCTCGGCGTCGACGGCTGCGGCGACGTCGGGGTCGAGCTCGTGGAGAGGGGTGTTCAGTACGGACATCAGGATCCCCTGGGGTCAGTTACCGGCGGTGAGCTTGGTGTACTCCTCGGCGGAGAGCGCGTCCTTGGGCTCCTCCGAGATGCGCACCTTGAACAGCCAGCCGCCCTCGAAGGGAGCGGAGTTCACCAGGGCCGGGTCGTCGACGACGTCCTGGTTGAACTCGACGATCTCGCCGGAGACGGGGGAGTACAGGTCGCTGACCGACTTCGTCGACTCCAGCTCGCCGCAGGTCTCGCCCTCGGTGACGGTCTCGCCGACCTCGGGGAGCTGGGCGTAGACGACGTCACCGAGCGCGTTGGCCGCGAACTCCGTGATGCCGACCGTCGAAACGCCGTCCACGGCGTCCGACAGCCACTCGTGCTCCTTGGTGTAACGCAGCTGCTGGGGGGTGCTCATGACCTGATTCTCCTGGATGCGGGGGAGTGGATACGAACAGTGGTCTTGGGTACTGAGACGGCGCCGCACGGATGTCCGTACGACCGCCTGCACGCCGGGTCGTGTGAAGTGTTACTTCTGCCGCTTGTAGAAGGGCAGGGCCACGACCTCGTACGGCTCATGCGTACCGCGAATGTCGACGCCGACGCCGGAGGTGCCGGGCGCGGCGTGCGCCGCGTCCACGTACGCCATCGCGATCGGCTTGCCGAGCGTCGGGGACGGGGCGCCGGAGGTGACCTCGCCGATGACCTGTCCGTCGGCCACGACCGGGAAACCGGCGCGCGGGACGCGGCGGCCCTCGGCGATCAGGCCGACCAGCTTGCGCGGCGGGTTCGTGGCGGCGCGCTCGGCGGCGGCCTCCAGTGCGGCGCGGCCGACGAAGTCCCCCTCCTTCTCGAACTTCACGACCCGGCCCAGCCCCGCGTCGAACGGGGTGAGGGAGGTGGTCAGCTCGTGCCCGTACAGCGGCATGCCCGCCTCCAGGCGCAGCGTGTCGCGGCAGGACAGCCCGGCCGGGACCAGGCCGACGCCCTCGCCCGCCTTGGTCAGCGCCTGCCACAGCTCCACGGCGTGCTCGGGGGAGACGAACAGCTCGAAGCCGTCCTCACCGGTGTAGCCCGTACGGGCGATCAGCGCCGGCACCCCGGCCACCGTGCCCGGCAGACCGGCGTAGTACTTGAGCCCGTCCAGGTCGGCGTCGGTGAGCGAGGCGAGGATGCCGGGGGACTCCGGGCCCTGGACGGCGATGAGCGCGTACGCGTCGCGGTCGTCACGGACCTCGGTGTCGAAGCCGGCGGCGCGCTCGGTCAGGGCGTCGAGGACGACCTGGGCGTTGGAGGCGTTGGCGACGACCATGTACTCGGTCTCGCCGAGGCGGTAGACGATCAGGTCGTCGACGATGCCGCCGTCCGCCTGGCAGATGTGCGTGTAGCGGGCGCGGCCGACGCCGACGGTGGAGATGTTGCCGACCAGCGCGTAGTCCAGGGCCTTGACGGCCTCCGGGCCGGTCAGCGTGATCTCGCCCATGTGGGACAGGTCGAAGAGGCCGGCCTTGGTGCGTACGGCGTTGTGCTCGTCGCGCTCGCTCGCGTACCGCAGCGGCATGTCCCAGCCCGCGAAGTCGGTCATGGTCGCACCGAGGGAACGGTGCAGCGCATCGAGGGCGGTCAGACGGGGGGCAGTGCTCATGGGTGTGGCTCCCGAGTCCCAGGGCATGACATGACGAGGAGGGTCCTCCCCATCTGTCATCGGAACCTGAGAGGTTCGCCGAGAGTTCCTGGTTGCCCGGGATCCTCGGCTTGCACCTTGGGTGGAGCTGTCGTACAGCTCGCTTTTCAGATCTGCCTCATCCACGCGGTACGGGGCCTGAGAGATTCAAGGGAGGTTCTTGCTCCTTCGGCGCCCGTGCACGGCCTTGCGGCGTGCCGGGACTCTCCCGCGCGGATTCAAGCGGCCGGTATGCAGTTGGTCCAGATGGCGCACATCATTGCACGCCACCGCGGTGATCGGGGGTGGGCCCCCGAAAGTTCGTGCGGTGCCCGAGCGGCCGGACCGGAACCGGCGCTGCCGGATTACCGTCTCTTTACACTCAGTGGGCAAGGGTCCTGGCGACCCGATTCGGGGGAGGCGATCACTGTGCGGAGATTCGTGAGTGCGGCGGCCGCGGCGACCGTGGACGCGGTGCCGGCGCAGCGCGGTGCGCGCGTGCGGAGCGGGCGGGCCGGTCCCGTACGCGACCTCCGCGGACCGGGGCCGGGAGGCCCGCACGGGCTGGCCTTCGCCGCGGGGGACATCGTCGTGGTGTCCGGCCTGCCCGGCGGCGGCAAGAGCACGCTGATCAAGCGGGCGGCGGGCGAGGGCACGGCCATCGACTCCCAGGACGCCCGTGAGCGCTGGGAGCTGCGGATGCCGGGCGCGCTGCCGTACGCGGTCTACCGGCCGCTGGTGCGCGCCGCCCACTACTGGGGCCTGTGGCGGACCCTGCGCTCCGGGGCCTCGGTGATCGTCCACGACTGCGGTACGCAGAGCTGGGTACGGGGCCTGCTCGCGGCGGCCGCGCGCCGCCGGGGCCGGGCGCTGCACCTGCTCCTGCTGGACAGCAGCCCCGCCGAAGCCCTGGCCGGGCAGGCGGCGCGGGGGCGCCGGGTGTCGGCGTACGCCTTCGCCCGCCACCGGGGAGCGGTGACCCGCCTGCTGCGCGCCGCGGAGGCCGGCCACCCACCGCCCGGCTGCGCCTCGGTGACGCTGCTGGACCGGCGCTCGGCCGCAGCCCTGACGCGGATCGCGTTCCACGGCTGAGCCCTTGGGGCGGAGCCGCGGCAGCGGCGCCGCACCCGGGCCGATAACCTCGGCCACGACGAACCGCGGAACCAACGGAGGCACACGCACATGCAGGGCAGCGGCTGGCCGGGGAATGAGCTGGAGCAGGTGCTCGGGGCGGCGCTCGGGCAGCCGGACGCCGGCGGGCGGATCCTGGAGGTGCTCGGCCGCAGCCAGGTGTGGGTGCCGCTGCCCGGCGGCGGCGGACCGGACTCGGCCGCCCTGGACCTGCCCACGATGGACATCGGCGGGGCGGCGTACGTCCCCGTCTACAGCTCCGAGGCCCAGTTCCTCGCCTGCGTCGGCCCCGGCACCGACTTCGCGGTGGCCCCGGCCGTCGAGTTCGCCCGCGGCCTGCCCCCGCAGCTCGGCATCGCGCTCAACCCCGAGGGCGCGGTCGGCGTCCCCCTGCCCCCGCCCGCCGTCGCGGAGCTGTGCCGCACCGGCCGGACCCCGCTCGACGGCCCGTCCTCCGGCGGCCGGGTACGGCTCTACGAGCCCGACTGGCAGGAGGACCCGGTGGACTTCCTGGCCGCCGCCGCCGAGGAGTTCCGCGCCGCCGGCGTGGTCGCCGCGGCACACCGCTGCCTCGCCAGCGTCGAGGGGGCGGACCCGGAGCTGTTCATCGGTGTCCGCCTGGTGGGATGGGACGCCGGGATGCGCAGCGCCCCGATGGAGGCCCTCGGCCGGGCCCTGGCCCGCGTACCGGCGCCCTGGCCCGTCCAGTTGATCCTCCTCGACGCCGCCCAGGACCCGGTCACGGACTGGATTCGTGAGCGCGTACGCCCCTTCTACCTCGCCTAGGGCCGCTTAAGCTGTTGGTACGTGTGGACGACGGGCGGACGAAGAGGGGTACCGGGTGAGTGCGTCAGGCACGGCCGCGGCCGGGCAGGTCGAGCACATGCTGCGCCAGGTGACTCCAGGGCGGTATGAGGGTTACGAGTCGCTTTTGCACGCCCTCTCCGAGGGCCGGCTGTGGATGCTCCTGTGGCAGGGGCAGCCGGGATCCCCGGACGCCCAGTACGGCGGCATGGAGGTCGAGAGCCTCGGGTACGCGCCCTGCGTGACCTCCCCGCAGGAACTGGCCGCCAGCGGCTGGAACCGGGGCTACGAGGTGGTCACCGGGCGGGACATCGCCCGCGCGCTCTATCCGGACCGCTGGGGCCTGTGGCTCAACCCGCACGCCCAGGGCGGCGGCCTCGGCATCCCCTGGGCCGACCTGCGCCGGATCGCGACCGGTCTGGACCGGATGCCGGCCGGCCCACTGCGGCTGTCCGAGCCCGCCATCGAGCTCCCGCAGTTCTACGGGCTGCTGACCCAGCACGCGCACCGCACCCCGGCCGTCAGGTCGCTGCGCCGCGCCTGGGTCCAACCCGCGCTCGGGTCCCCGTACCTCGCGGTCGGGCTCGACCTGTACGACGCCTCCGCGCCCGCGCTGGAATCCGTACGGGAGATGATGCGGCAGTCGGTCGGCGTGGTCCCCGAGGGCGTCCCGGTGTGCACGGTCGCGCTGGCGGACGAGCACGACCCCGTCGCGATGTGGCTGCGCGCGCAGGCCCGTCCGTTCTACGACCGCGAGGGCCAGGCGCCGCCCTACTGACCGGCGCCGCCGACCGCGCCGCCCGACCGCTCCGCCCGGTCCCCAGACATCCGTATATCCAGACATGTGTCGCGAAGGCCGCACCCGACCCCATCGGTGCGGCCTTCGGCGTATCCGTGGACTGCACCCAAGTACCGCTCCTGAAATGGCAGTTGGGCCGGATGTCCGTTCCGCGCCGAAGGGGAGGTGTTTCACCGCTCAACAGGGCTCACGGTTCGGATAACGGAAGGTGTAGGCGCAGATCACGGTTGCGCATCACATCACCGGCAGGTCTGGCGGCCGCTTGAGCGCCCGATGAAGACTCCCCACCCAAGAGCCGGTCAGTCCTCCGAGACCCGGCTCGGCATGTGCACCTCTGCTTGTTGTCCGGCACGGCAATTCCCGCAATTCCTGCACTTCACACGCGTCCTGTGTGTCCCAAGCACTCCGAGCGCCACTCCGCACCAACGCCGCCACAGCGGCGGGCATGGGCCGGCCACCAGTCGGCCGAGAGGGGTCCCCACCACGATGACGGCACCACTGCATGACACGAGCGCGGAAACACCCGCACCTGTGTCCGTAGCCGACGTCCCTGTCAAGGCCATCGAAGGCCGCTCGCCCGGCCGCATCGCCTGGATGCGGCTCAAGCGCGACAAGGTCGCGCTGACCGGCGGCGTGGTCGTGATCCTCCTGATCCTGGTTGCGCTCTTCGCGCCGCAGATCGTGAGCCTGCTGGGCCACCCGCCCAACGAGTTCCACGAGGACCTGATCGACCCGGACCTGGGCACGCCGCTCGGTTCCTTCGGCGGCATGAGCTCCGACTTCCTGCTGGGCGTCGAACCCACCAATGGGCGCGACGTGTTCAGCCGGATCGTCTTCGGCGCCCGGATCTCGCTGGTCGTCGCCTTCCTGGCGGCCTTCGTGTCGGTCGTCATCGGCAGCCTGCTCGGCGCGCTCGCCGGGTTCCTCGGCGGCTGGGTCGACGGTCTCATCAGCCGCACGATGGACCTGCTGCTGGCCTTCCCGCAGCTCCTGTTCACCATCGCCCTGGTCTCCGTGGTCCCCAACTCCCTCTGGGGGTTCGAGGGCTCCGGCGTCCGCATGGGCGTGCTGATCGTCGTCATCGGCTTCTTCGGCTGGCCGTACATCGGCCGCATCGTCCGGGGCCAGACGATCTCCCTGCGGGAGCGCGAGTACGTCGAGGCCGCGCGCAGCCTCGGGGCGGGCCGCGGCTACATCCTGATCAAGGAGCTGCTGCCCAACCTGGTCGCCCCGATCCTCGTCTACGCGACGCTGATCATCCCGACCAACATCCTCACGGAAGCGGCCCTCAGCTTCCTCGGCGCCGGGGTCAAGCCGCCCACGGCCTCCTGGGGAAAGATGCTGTCCGACGCCGTCCCCATCTACCAGGACGACCCCATGTACATGGTGGTCCCCGGTATCACGATCTTCATCACCGTCCTGGCGTTCAACCTCTTCGGGGACGGGCTGCGCGACGCACTCGACCCCAAGGGCAACTGAAGCGCTTCATCGATTCACCCACCATGGAGGTTGGACAACCGTGATCCGCAGAAAGCAGGCATTCGCGATCACCGCCGTGATCGCCGCCCTGTCGCTGACCGCCGCGTGCGGTGGCGACGACGGCAGCAAGACCGAGGGGAAGGGCTCCGGTGCCGCCGCGTTCAACGCCGCCACCACCGGCATGGTGAACCCGTCGGACGCCAAGGGCGGGGAGCTCAAGCTCTGGTCGCCGCAGGACGTCGACTACCTCGACCCGGCGCGTGCCTACTACGGCTTCGTCTGGAACATGCAGCGCCTGTACATACGCCAGCTGCTGGCCTACGACAGCAAGCCGGGCAAGGACGGCACCAAGCTGGTCCCGGACCTCGCCGAGGCCCTGCCGGTCCTGAGCAACGACGGCAAGACGTACACGCTCAAGCTCAAGGACGGCGTGAAGTTCGAGGACGGTACGCCGATCACCTCGAAGGACATCAAGTACGGCATCGAGCGCGTCTTCGCGCAGGACGTGCTGTCCGGCGGCCCGACCTACCTGGTCGACGTGCTCGACCAGGGCCAGAAGTACCCGGGCCCGTACAAGGACACCGACCCCGACAAGATGGGTCTGAAGTCCGTCGAGACGCCGGACGACAAGACGATCGTCTTCAACCTGGCGAGCGCGAACTCCGACTTCAGCTACCTGCTGGCCATGCCGTCCTCCTCGCCGGTCCCGGCGGCCAAGGACACGGGTGCCACGTACACCAACAAGCCGATGTCCACCGGCCCGTACAAGGTGGAGAGCTTCACCGCCGGCAAGGGCGCGACCTTCGTCCGCAACGAGAACTGGGACCCCAAGACCGACACGATCCGCAAGGGTCTGCCGGACAAGGTCTCCTTCACGGTGACGACGAACCCGGACGACATGGACCAGCGTCTGCTGTCGGGCGACATCGACCTCGCGGTCGACGGCACCGGCGTCCAGCAGGCCGCGAAGAACAAGATCCTCAAGGACGAGAAGCTCAAGGCGAACGCGGACAACCCGTTCACGGGCTACATCCGCTACTTCGCCTTCCCGCAGACGGTCGCGCCGTTCGACAACATCGAGTGCCGCAAGGCCGTCATCTACGCGGCCGACCCGAAGTCCCTGCAGACCGCCCGCGGCGGCCCGACCAGCGGTGACCTCGGCGCCAACATGCTGCCGCCCGGCATCCCCGGCTCGGACAAGTCCTACGACCCCTTCGGTCTGACGAAGGGCGAGCCGCAGGAGGCCAAGGCCAAGGAGGCCCTCAAGGCCTGTGGCAAGGCGGACGGCTTCGAGACCACCATCGCCGTGCGCAACAACCGCGCCCCCGAGGTGAAGACCGCCGAGTCCCTGCAGGCGGCGCTCGCCAAGGTCGGCATCAAGGCGACGATCGACCAGTACGACGGCAAGCTCTCCTCCTCCACGATCGGTTCGCCCGAGAACGTGAAGAAGAAGAACTACGGCATCATCGTCATGGGCTGGGGCGCCGACTACAACTCCGGCTCGGGCTTCATGCAGCCGCTGGTCGACGGATCGTTCATCCTGCCGAACGGCAACAACAACTACACCGAGCTGAACGACCCGGAGATCAACGGCCTCTTCGACAAGGCCGCCTCCGCCGCCACGCCGGAAGCCGCCGCGCCGTTCTACACGGACATCAACAAGAAGGTCATGGAGAAGGCGCTCTACCTGCCGATCAACTTCGACAAGGCCTTCGTCTACCACAACCCGCGTCTGACCAACGTCTACTTCAACGACTCCATGGGCAAGATCGACCTTGCCACCGTGGGCATCGCCGCCAAGTAGTCCGGTCCGGTGCAGGGAATCAACCCAGCACGCAAGTAAGTAAGTGCCTTCACCGCACATGCGCTAGTCCGAAGGGCAGGTGAAGGCCGCAGGCGGTGGCCGCCGTCCCCACAAGGGGCGGCGGCCACCCGCCCCGGGCGGCCGACTGCAGTGCTCGTCTACCTCATACGGCGGCTGTTCAACGTCGCCGCCACGCTGCTGGTGGTCTCCGTGGTCACCTTCGGCATCTTCTTCGCGGTCCCGAAGCTGACCGGCAGCGATCCCGCGCTCATGTACGCCGGACGCGAGACCAATGAGACCGCCCTGGCGGGCATCCGCGTGAAGATGGGCTTCGACAAGCCCATCTCCGAGCAGTACCTGCTCTTCCTCAAGGGCATCTTCGTCGGCCGTGACTACGACGGCGGCACCGACGTCACGCACTGTGCGGCGCCGTGCTTCGGGTACTCCTTCAAGACCGACGCGCCCGTCTGGGAGACGATGATCGACCGCATGCCGGTCACCCTCTCGCTCGCCCTCGGGGCGGCCGTGATCTGGGTGATCGCCGGTGTGGCCACCGGTGTGATCTCGGCGCTCAAGCGCCGGACCGCCATCGACCGCACCGTTATGGTCGGCGCGCTCGCCGGTGTCTCCCTGCCGATCTTCTTCACCGGCATGGTGGCCCCCGCGATCTTCGTCTACAGCCTCGGCTGGCTGGACGTGTCCAACTACAAACCCCTGACCGAGGATCCGGGAGCCTGGCTCAACAGCCTGATCCTGCCCTGGGTCACCCTGGCCTTCCTCTTCGCCGCCACCTACGCCCGCATCACCCGCGCCACGATGCTGGAGGTCCTCGGCGAGGACTACATCCGCACGGCCCGCGCCAAGGGCCTCAAGGAGGGCGTGGTCATCCGCAAGCACGCCCTGCGCTCCACGCTCACCCCGATCGTCACGATGTTCGGCCTCGACCTCGGCGGACTCCTCGGCGGTGCGGTGCTCACCGAGACGACCTTCAACTTCCAGGGTCTGGGAACGGCGGCCGTGGCCGCCATCGGCGCCGGCGACCTCCCCGTGATCATGGGAGTCACCCTGATCGCCGCGCTGTTCGTGGTGATGGCCAACCTGATCGTGGACCTGCTGTACGCCGTCATCGACCCGCGCGTGAGGCTGACGTGACCGACACCCCCTCCTCCAGCCGACCCGCCTTCGTGCCCGAGCAGGCCGGCCCGCCGTCCGAGGCCTTCCTCTCCGTGCGCGACCTGAAGGTGCACTTCCCGACCGACGACGGTCTGGTCAAGTCCGTGGACGGGCTCTCCTTCGACCTGGAGCGCGGCAAGACCCTCGGCATCGTGGGCGAGTCCGGCTCCGGCAAGTCGGTGACCTCGCTGGCGATCATGGGCCTGCACCGCACCGGCAACGCGCGCAGCCGTCCGCACATCTCGGGCGAGGTGGTGCTCGACGGCGAGGACCTCGTCCGGGCCGACGCGGACCACGTGCGCAAGCTGCGCGGGCGCAAGATGGCGATGGTCTTCCAGGACCCGCTGTCCGCGATGCACCCGTACTACTCGGTCGGCAAGCAGATCATCGAGGCGTACCGGACCCACCAGGACGTCGACAAGAAGACGGCGCGCAAGCGGGCCGTCGAGATGCTCGACCGCGTCGGCATCCCGGAGCCGCACCGGCGCGTGGACGCGTACCCCCACGAGTTCTCCGGCGGTATGCGCCAGCGCGCGATGATCGCGATGGCGCTGGTCAACAACCCCGAGCTGCTCATCGCGGACGAGCCGACCACCGCCCTGGACGTCACCGTCCAGGCGCAGATCCTGGACCTGATCCGGGACCTGCAGAAGGAGTTCGGCTCCGCGGTCATCATGATCACGCACGACCTCGGCGTGGTCGCCGAGATGGCCGACGACATCCTCGTCATGTACGGCGGCCGGTGCGTCGAGCGGGGCACCGCCGAGAAGGTCTTCTACGAGCCCCGCCACCCGTACACCTGGGGCCTGCTGGGCTCGATGCCGCGCATCGACCGCGACCAGACCGAGCGCCTGATCCCGGTCAAGGGCTCGCCGCCCAGCCTCATCAACATCCCCAGCGGCTGCGCCTTCAACCCGCGCTGTCCGTACGCCGACATCCCCAAGGGCGGCATCACCCGCACCCAGCGGCCCGAGCTGACCCAGGACGACAGCCGGCACTGGTCCGCCTGCCACATGTCGCAGGAGGAGCGGACCCGGATCTGGACCGAAGAGATTGCGCCGAAGCTGTGACCGACATGAAGAAGACCGGCGCGGTGGAGGCCTCCGAGCAGGCCTCCGACAAGGCCTCCGAGAAGGCGCCCGCGGAAACGCTGCTGAAGGTGACCGGCCTGGTCAAGCACTTCCCCATCAACAAGGGGCTGCTGCGCCGGCAGGTCGGGGCCGTCAAGGCCGTCGACGGGATCGACTTCGAGGTCCGGCGCGGTGAGACGCTGGGCGTGGTCGGCGAGTCCGGCTGCGGCAAGTCGACCATGGGCCGGCTGATCACGCGGCTGCTGGAACCGACCGGCGGAACGGTGGAGTTCGAGGGCAAGGACATCACGCACCTCGGCGTGGCGGGCATGCGGCCGCTGCGCCGTGATGTGCAGATGATCTTCCAGGACCCGTACGGCTCGCTGAATCCCCGGCACACGGTCGGCACGATCGTCGGCGCCCCCTTCAAGCTGCAGGGGGTGAACCCGGAGGGCGGCCTCAAGGCCGAGGTGCAGCGGCTGCTGTCGCTGGTCGGCCTGAACCCGGAGCACTACAACCGCTACCCGCACGAGTTCTCCGGCGGCCAGCGCCAGCGCATCGGCATCGCCCGGGCCCTGGCCCTGAAGCCGAAGCTGGTCGTCGCCGACGAGCCGGTCTCGGCGCTGGACGTGTCGATCCAGGCCCAGGTGGTGAACCTGCTGGACGACCTCCAGGAGGAGCTGGGCCTGACGTACGTGATCATCGCGCACGACCTGTCGGTCATCCGGCACGTCTCCGACCGCATCGCGGTGATGTACCTCGGCAAGATCGTGGAGCTGACGGACCGCAAGTCGCTCTACGAGAACCCGATGCACCCGTACACCAAGGCCCTGCTGTCGGCCGTCCCGGTGCCCGACCCGAGGCGGCGGGGCGCGGCGACGGGCCGCATCCTGCTCAAGGGCGACGTGCCCTCGCCGATCTCCCCGCCGAGCGGCTGCCGCTTCCACACGCGGTGCTGGAAGGCGACGCAGGTCTGCACGACGCAGGAACCGCCGGTGCTGGAACTGAAGACCGGCCACAAGGTGGCCTGCCACCACCCGGAGAACGCCCCCGACCAGGCTCCGGGCGACCAGCCCCTGCCGGGTGCGGCGGACGCGGTGGTCACGGTCTCGGAGTAGGGGCCGCGGGTGTGGGCGGGGCCGAACGCGCGCGGCGCGCGCGGCCCCGCCCACTGCTTTCCCGGCGAGGGACCTTCCTGCGCCGCCGCGCGAAATCCGGCCCCGCCGGCGGTCGGGGGCGGGGCCCGGGGCGGAGCACCGGGGCCGGGCAGCCCGGCCCTGACGCGGAGCCGCGGCCGACGCGCAGGCGGCCGGCCCGGGCCCCGGAGCCCGACGGGCCCGCCGCAAGCGACAATGGCCCGGTGTTCCACGATCTCTTCCCGCCGGGGGTCCAGCATGCCCTGGACCTGGCCGGCATCTTCGTCTTCGCCACCGCGGGCGCCCTGCTCGCCGTCCGCAAGAACTTCGACGTCTTCGGCATCGCCGTGCTCGCCCTGGTCACCGCCCTCGGCGGCGGCCTCTTCCGCGACCTCGTCATCGGCGCCGTCCCCCCGGCCGCCTTCGGTGAGCTCAGCTTCTTCGTCACGCCGCTGATCGCCGCCGGGTTCGTGTTCTTCCTGCACCCCGAGGTGCAGCGGATCAACCGCGCCATCAACGTCTTCGACGCGGCCGGTCTCGCGCTGTTCTGCGTGACGGGCACCACCAAGGCGTACGAGTACGGCCTCGGCCTCACCGCGTCCGCCGCGCTCGGGCTGGCCACGGCGGTCGGCGGGGGCGTGCTGCGCGACGTACTCGCCAACGAGGTGCCCTCGCTGCTGCGCGACCGCGAGATGTACGCCGTGCCCGCCGTGGTCGGCGCCTCGATGATCGCCGTCTTCATCGGCTTCGAAGTCCTCAACGCCGCGACCACCGCCGTCGCGATCATCACCACCTTCGTCCTGCGGCTCCTCGCCATGCGCTACCACTGGCGGGCGCCACTGGCCTGGAACCGGCGGTCGTCGGTGGCCGAAGAGCAGTAGGAAGAGAAAGCTACCGCTTAGTAGCTTCACGGTGTACGGTCCTTTTCATGTCAAACGCAGCTGCCCAGGCAACCATCGGCGACAGCGAGTTCGACCGCGACACCACGATCACCGCGCGCGCGGGCGAGCCCGGGGTGTACGACGCGGAGCTCTCCGCCGGGTGGACGATCATCACCGCCGTCAACGGCGGCTACCTGCTGGCCCTGGTCGGCCGGGCCCTGTCGGCGGCCCTCCCGCACCCGGACCCCTTCACCGTCTCCGCGCACTACCTGACCTCCTCGGTGCCCGGCCCCGCCGTGATCCGCACGCAGGTCGTACGAATCGGCCGCACCCTCTCGACCGGCCAGGCCTCGCTGTTCCAGTACGACGAGAGCGGCGCCGAGATCGAGCGCATCCGCGTCCTCGCCTCCTACGGCGACCTCTCGTCCCTGCCGGACGACGTGCGGACGGTGGCCGCGGTGCCCGTCATGCCGGCCTATGAGGACTGCCTCGGCGCCGAAGCCGGCTCGGCCCCCATCCCCGGGAGCTCCGCGATCGTCGACCGGCTGCGGCTGCGGCTGGACCCCGCGACCGCTGGCTGGGCCGTGGGCGCGCCGTCGGGCAAGGGTGAGATGCGGGCCTGGTTCGAGCTGGCCGACGGCCGCGACGCCGACCCGCTGTCCATACTCCTCGCCGTGGACGCGTTGCCGCCCACCGCCTTCGACCTGGGCCTGATCGGCTGGGCGCCGACCGTGGAACTCACCACCCACATCCGCCGCCGCCCGGCTCCGGGCCCGCTGCGGGTCGCCATCACCACCCGCAACCTGGCCGGCGGTTTCCTGGAGGAGGACGCCGAGGTCTGGGACTCGGCGGACCGCCTGGTCGCCCAGTCCCGCCAGCTGGCCCGCGCCCCGCGCCAGTCCTGATTCCTTCCCGACGCGCCCCCGCGCACCGCTCGGCCCCGGCGGGCTTCGGGGGCGCGGCGACGGACTCCGTCCGCCGGTCCTCGCCGGGGGCCCGCGGGACCCGAGGGGCCCCGGCGGGCCCGCAGCGGGCGGTCTGACGGGACCGCGGCGCGGGAGGGCGCCCGCGCACTCGTAGAATCGGGGGATCATGGCCTACCTCGACCACGCCGCCACCACCCCGATGCTGCCGGAGGCCGCCGCGGCGATGACCGCGCAGTTCGCCGCCACGGGGAACGCGTCCTCCCTGCACGCCGCCGGCCGCCGGGCCCGCCGCACCGTCGAGGAGGCCCGTGAGGCCTTCGCCGACGCGATCGGTGCCCGCCCGAGCGAGGTGGTCTTCACCGCCGGCGGTACGGAGGCCGACAACCTCGCCGTCAAGGGCCTCTACTGGGCCCGCCGCGACGCCGACCCCGCCCGGACCCGGGTCCTGGCCAGTCCCGTCGAGCACCACGCCGTGCTCGACGCGGTCCACTGGCTCGCCGAGCACGAGGGCGCCCAGGTCGAATACCTGCCGGTGGACCACTACGGGCGCGTGCACGCCGACGCCTTCCGCGAGGCCGTCGAGCGCAACCCCGACGACGTGGCCCTGGCCACCGTCATGTGGGCCAACAACGAGATCGGCACCGTCATGCCGGTCCGTGAACTGGCCGCCGTCGCGGGGGAGTACGGGATCCCGCTGCACTCCGACGCCGTGCAGGCCTTCGGGCAGCTCGACGTCGCCTTCGGCGGCAGCGGCCTCGCCGCCATGACCGTCAGCGGCCACAAGGTCGGCGGCCCGTACGGCATCGGCGCACTGCTGCTGGGCCGTGACCAGAGCCCCGTCCCCGTGCTGCACGGCGGCGGTCAGGAACGGCACGTCCGCTCCGGCACCCTCGACGTGCCCGCCATCGCCGCCTTCGCTGTCGCCGCCGTCCTCGCCGCCGAGCGGCGCGAGCGGTTCGCCACCGAGATCGGCGGACTGCGGGACGAGCTGGTCGCCGCCGTCCGCGCGGCCGTGCCGGACGCCGTCCTCGGCGGAGACCCCGATGACCGGCTCCCGGCCAATGCCCACTTCAGCTTCCCCGGCTGCGAGGGCGACTCCCTGCTGCTCCTGCTCGACGCCCAGGGCATCGAGTGCTCGACGGGCTCGGCCTGCACCGCCGGAGTGGCCCAGCCGAGCCACGTCCTGCTGGCCGCCGGTACCGACCCCGAGCTGGCCCGCGGAACCCTGCGCTTCTCCCTGGGCCACACCTCCACCGAGGAGGACGTCGCCGCGCTGGCCGCCGCCATCGGCCCCGCCGTGGAACGCGCCCGTACGGCAGGCCTCAGCTAGGGCTCAGCCAGGGCTCAGCGGGGGCTTAGCGGGGGGCCGCCGCGAGCTCCGCGCGGACCAGCCCCAGGTACCGGTCCCAGTCCCAGTGGCGGCCCGGGTCCGTGTGGTCGGCCCCCGGTACCTCGGAGTGACCCAGGATGTGGGTGCGGTCCACACGTATGCCGTACCTCCGGCAGATGTCGGCGGCCAGCCGGGCCGAGGCCGCGTACATCGCGTCCGTGAAGTCCTGCGGCCGGTCCACGTAGCCCTCGTGCTCGATGCCCACGCTGCGCTCGTTCATCGAGCGGTTGCCCGCGTGAAAGGCGACGTCCAGCTCGCGCACCATCTGCTCGACACGGCCGTCCTGGGCGACTATGTAATGCGCCGACGCCTGGTGCCACGGGTTCTTGAAGGCATCCACCGAGGACGCGAAGCTGCCCTGCGTGACGTGGATGACGATCCGGTCCACCCGGTAGTCGTCGGGCCGGTCCGCCAGCCGCCAGTTCACCGGTGAGGCCGCCGTCCAGCCCACGCCCGCATGGTCCACCGCGCCCTCCTTCCGCGGCTTGCCCACTCCCGGCAGGAGCCACCAGGCGCGCTGCAGATCCTCATGGCCGGCGATCGCCGCCGCCGTGAAGATCCCGAGCCCCCCGAAGAGCACCGCCCTGCGGGTCCGGCCCCGCGCTTTCCCGGTCGCCTTCCCGTTGGCCTTCTCCGGTACTTTCCCGGGCGCTTTCCTCGGCGCCTTCTTCCCCGCGTTCCGCTGCTCGACCATGTGATCCACCCCCGTACCCCGATAACGCGCTGTGACCCCGCTCGGTTCCCCCGTACTCTGGACGGTGCTATGACTGAGAACCTGCCGCGTACCGCCCGCCCCCTTCGCGTCCTGGCCGCCATGTCCGGCGGCGTGGACTCCGCCGTCGCCGCCGCCCGCGCGGTCGAAGCCGGGCACGACGTGACCGGCGTCCACCTGGCGCTCTCCGCGAACCCGCAGTCCTTCCGGACCGGCGCCCGCGGCTGCTGCACCATCGAGGACTCCCGCGACGCCCGCCGCGCCGCCGACGTCATCGGCATCCCGTTCTACGTCTGGGACCTCGCCGAGCGCTTCCGCGAGGACGTGGTCGAGGACTTCATCTCCGAGTACGAGGCCGGGCGCACCCCGAACCCCTGCCTGCGCTGCAACGAGAAGATCAAGTTCGCGGCGCTGCTCGACAAGGCCCTCGCCCTCGGCTTCGACGCCGTCTGCACCGGCCACTACGCCACCGTCGTCCTGAACGAGGACGGAACGCGCGAGCTGCACCGCGCCTCGGACATGGCCAAGGACCAGTCGTACGTCCTCGGCGTCCTCGACGAGAAGCAGCTCGCCCACGCCCTCTTCCCGCTCGGCGACACCCTCACCACCAAGGAAGAGATCCGCGCCGAGGCCGAGGAGCGGGGCCTGGCCGTGGCGAAGAAGCCCGACAGCCACGACATCTGCTTCATCGCCGACGGCGACACCCAGGGCTTCCTCGCGAACCGCCTCGGCAAGGCCGAGGGCGACATCGTCGACGAGTCCGGTGAGAAGGTCGGCACCCACGAGGGAGCCTTCGGCTTCACGATCGGCCAGCGCAAGGGCCTGCGCATCGGCCACCCCGCCGCCGACGGCAAGCCGCGCTACGTCCTCGACATCTCCCCGGTGAACAACACCGTCACCGTCGGCCCCGTCGAGGCCCTCGACGTCAGCGCCCTGACCGCGATCCGCCCCCGCTGGTGCGGATCCACGGCCGCCGCCGCGGGCACCTACACCGCCCAGCTGCGCGCCCACGGCGGCGAGACCGAGGTCTTCGCCGAGCTCGTGGACGGCGAGCTGCGCGTCTCCTTCACCGAACCGGTCCGCGGCGTTGCCCCCGGCCAGGCGATCGTGCTCTACGACGGCACCCGCGTGGTCGGCTCCGCCACCATCGCCACGACCACCCGGGCCTCCGCGTCCGCCTCCACCTCTGCCTCTGCCTCTGCCTAGACGACCGTCAGGACGATCTTGCCGGTCGTGCGGCCCTGCTCGCCGATCTCGTGGGCCTTCGCGGCCTGTTCCAGCGGCAGGACCGTGTCGACCAGCGGCTTCAGCCGGCCCGAGTCCGCCAGGGCGGCGATCTCCTCCAGGCCCTTGAGGTCCGGCTCGACCAGCACCCAGGACGCGTTCACCGATTCCGCCCCGGCCGGGACGGAGTCCGGCCCGGGCAGCGACACCAGGTGTCCGCCCGGTCGCAGGACCTTCAGGGAGCGCACGGCGACGTCCCCGCCCAGCGCGTCCAGCACCACGTCGACGTCCGAGACCGCGTCGGCGAAGTCCTGCTCGCGGTAGTCGATCACCTCGTCGGCGCCCAGCTCGCGCAGCAGGCCGTGCTTGCCCGCGCTCGCGGTGCCGATCACGTACGCCCCGCGCGCCTTGGCGATCTGCACCGCCAGGTGGCCCACGCCGCCCGCCGCCGCATGCACCAGCACCCGCTGCCCGGCCGCCACCCCGGCGGTGTCCACCAGCGCCTGCCAGGCGGTCAGCGCCGCCAGCGGCAGCGCGGCCGCCTGCACGTGGTCCAGGGAGGCGGGCTTGCGGGCGAAGTGCCGCGCCGGCCCCGCCACGTACTCGGCGTATCCGCCGGCCTGCCGTGGGAAGCTCGGCATCCCGTACACCTCGTCGCCGACGCGGTGGAGCGTCACGCCCGGCCCGACCGCCTCGACGGTGCCCGAGACGTCCCAGCCGACGATCGGGACCTCGCCCCAGGCGATCAGGGCGCCGCTGGCCCGGGTCTTCCAGTCGACGGGGTTCACCCCGGCCGCGTGGACCCGTACGAGGATCTCGCCCAGGCCCGGCTCCGGCCGGTCCACCTCGCGCTCGACCAGCGTCTCGGGGCCGCCCCATCCGTTCACGATCACCGCGCGCATGCCTGTCCGCCTCATTTCATTCGATTCCATCCGATACCGGGTTCTCCCGGCGACACGTCCCACACTCGGACACCCGGGAGCCCTGTGGTATTGGCCGAATGGCCACTGTGTGACAGGATCTGGCCATGGACAGTGTGCGGACGGCGCCGGCGGAGGACCTCGACCAGGGTCGGGACCGGCGCAGCGCCCCCCGCCCGCACCGGGTCGCGGTCCTGGCGCTGCCCGGCGTGCCCCCCTTCGAGCTCGGCATCCCCTCCCGGGTCTTCGGCAGCGCCCTGCACGAAGGAGGCGGGGCCCTGTACGAGGTCACCGTCTGCACCGCCGACGGCGGCCCCGTGCCCAGCGACGCCGGGTTCACCGTCCAGCCCGCCGCGGGCCCCGAAGCCCTCGCCGCCGCCGACACCGTGATCGTCCCGCCCACGCACGCCATGCCCGAGCTGGCCCTCGGCGGACCGCTGCCCCCCGAGGTCACCGCGGCCATCGCAGCGATCCGCCCCGGCACCCGCCTGGTCTCCATCTGCACCGGCTCGTACGTCCTCGCCGCGGCCGGGCTCCTCGACGGCCGCCCCGCCACCACGCACTGGAACCTCGCGCCCGAGTTCCGGCGGGCCTACCCCCGCGTCCTGGTGGACGAGGACGTCCTCTTCGTGGACGACGGCGACGTCCTGACCTCCGCCGGGGTCGCCGCCGGGGTGGACCTGTGCCTGCACCTGATCCGCCGCGACCACGGCTCCGCCGTCGCCAACCGCGCCGCCCGGGTGTGCGTCGTACCGCCGTGGCGCGACGGCGGGCAGGCCCAGTACATCGACCGGCCCGTCCCCGAACCCACCGTCGCCACCACCACCGCCACCCGCGCCTGGGCCCTGGAACGCCTCGACTCGCCGATCACCCTGGGCGAGCTGGCCGCCCACGCCCGGATGAGCCTGCGCACCTTCACCCGGCGTTTCCGCGACGAGGTCGGCATGACCCCGGTGCAGTGGCTCACCACCCAACGCCTCCAAGTGGCCCGGCACCTGCTGGAGTCCAGCGACCTGCCGGTCGACCTGGTCGCCCACCGGGCCGGCTTCGGCTCCGCGGGCTCCCTGCGCCAGCACATGCGCACCGCCCTCGGCATCTCCCCGATCGCCTACCGCCGCACCTTCCAGCCGCACAGCCCCGTCTCCGGCATGACCTCCGGAGTAATCGCCTCCGACGTCGCGTCCTGACAGGATCTGGTCAACAGCCCTAATCCGAGGGCCGGTTGAAGGGGGAGACCATCATGACCGCATACGCCATCGGACACATCCGCCCCGACACGATGAACGAGGACGTCCTGCGCTACATCGAGGAGATCCAGTCCACCATGGACCCCTTCGGCGGCCGCTTCCTGGTCCACGGCAAGGAGGTCGAGGTCAAGGAGGGCCCCTGGCCCGGCACGGTCGTCGTCATCGGCTTCCCGGACATCGACAAGGCCCGCGCCTGGTACGCCTCCGACGCCTACCAGGCCCTCATCCCGCTGCGCACCGACCACATCGCGGGCGAGGTCATCCTGGTCGAGGGCGTCCCCGCCGACTACGACGCCTCGAAGACGGCCGCCGCCCTGCGCGAAGCCGCCGGGCTCTGACCGTGGGCAACCGCGCCACCTTCGTGATCGTCGGCCCCGACGGGCCGGTGCGCCACCGTTCCTCCCACGGAGCGGTCGGACTGGACCTCGACCTGCTCGCCGGGCCCGAGGTGGTCCTGCCCTTCCTGGCCGGGCACGGCAGGGAGCAGGGGTGACACCCGGACGACGCCGTCGAGGCCGGAGTCCTCGTCGACCCCGCCCGCCGGCTCCTGCTGACCTTCGCCCAGGAAGGTCCCGCCACAGGCCTGCGCACCCGGCCGGCCGCCCTGGAGCTGCTGCGGCGCGCCTGGCCCGGCTGGGAGGTGCGGTGGCTCTACGACGGCCAGAGCGGCCTGCGCGGCCACCTCGGGCTCGACCCGGCGGACGACGACCACGGCCGGGCGTATCCCGGCCCTCCGCTCGACGCGGGCGACGAGGAACTGGCGGACCCGGACCCGATGGTGGCGGTGGTCACCATCGGCCACCACCGCTGTCACGTCCTCGCCGACATAGGCGACCACCCCGTCGAGGAGGGTCCCGCCCTGCTGGACCGGCTCCGCGACGCCCCCGACCACGCAAGCCACCGGCTGGGCGCCGACGCCGGGATCCACGTCGACCCCGGCCGGCGCCGGGTCGGCTGGTGGCTGAACACGGCAACGCGCCCGCGCCGGGACCGTCGCCGCCCGCTGGCCCGGCTGGACCGTGGAGTTCTGGGAGGACCGCTGGACCGAGCACCGCAGGGCCTCCGGCCGCCGCTTCGACCCGCCCGCGCCCGACCGCGCCGCCGCGCTGGCCTGGGGGCACCTCCCAGCGGTAGCTGGGGGAGTGCGGGGAGGCCCTGGAGCACTGGGCCGGGCCGCGGCGTGACGCGCGGGCCGCGCTGGTCGCGGCGCACCCGCACCTCCTGGCCGGTGACGGCTTCGGCCCCGCCGTAGGCGCCGGTCCGGCCGCCACCGCCCGCGCCGTGATGGAGGCGGCGTACCGCGAGGCCGCCGGTACCTGACGGGTGCGAGCATGGGCGGTATGGCTACTCACCTGATCACCGGTGCCGGATCCGGCATCGGCGCCGCCGTCGCCGCCCGCCTGCACGCCCGCGGCGACGACCTCGTCCTCCTCGCCCGCGACGCCGGACGCGGCAAGCAGCTCGTCGAGCGGTACCCCGGGGCGCGGGCCCTCGTCGGCGACCTGGCCGATCCCGACCGGCTCTCGTGGGCCTTCTCCAAGCAGCCCGTCCCCGAGCGGATCGACTCGCTCCTGCACATCGCCGGGATCGTGGACCTCGGACCGGTGGGCGACCTGCGGCCCACGACCTGGCACCAGCAGCTCAACGTGAACCTGATCGCCCCCGCCGAGGTGACCCGGCTGCTGCTGCCCACCCTGCGCGCCTCGCACGCCGACATCGTCTTCGTGAACTCCGGCGCCGGACTCCACGCGCACGCCGAGTGGAGCGCGTACGCGGCCTCCAAGCACGGTCTCAAGGCGCTCGCCGACTCCCTCAGGGAGGAGGAGAAGCCCAACGGCATCCGCGTGACCTCCGTCTACCCCGGCCGCACCGCCAGCCCCATGCAGGCCAAGGTGCACTCGCAGGAGGGCAAGGAGTACGACCCCGCGCGGTGGATCGACCCCGAGTCCGTGGCGACGACCATCGTCATGGCCATCGATCTGCCGCGCGACGCCGAGGTCAACGACCTGAGCGTCAGGCCCGGCCGATGAGCGCGAGCGCCACCGGCGTCGGCTCGCTGCCCGGGGGCGACGCCCGCGAGGCGGCGAAGACCGTCACTGGCTCCTTCGAGGAGTTCCCGTACCTGGCCGAGCTGCCCGCCCGGGGCCCCGGCGCCGACATGATCGGCCGCTCCCTCGGGCTGCTGGTCGAGATGTACGCGCACGTGGAACCCAGCGGCTGGCGGATCAGCGACCGCCCCGGGCGGGACACGCGCAGGGCCCGGTCCTGGCTCGGCGAGGACCTCGACGCCCTGGAAGAGTTCACCCAGGGCTACACCGGGAAGCTCAAGGTCCAGGCCGTCGGCCCGTGGACGCTGGCCGCCGCGCTGGAGCTGCACGGCGGCGAGGCCGTGCTCCAGGACGCGGGCGCCTGCCGGGACCTGGCCGGATCGCTGGCCGAGGGACTGCGCGGGCACCTGGCCGACGTGCACAAGCGCATTCCCGGCGCCGAGATCGTGCTGCAGTTCGACGAGCCGTCCCTGACGTCGGTGCTGCTCGGCCGGGTGCGGTCCGCGAGCGGCTACCGCACCTACCGCGCCGTGGACCGGCAGGTCGTCGAGGGCACCCTGCGCGAGCTGTTCGCCGTCCATGACGGGGAGGTCGTCGTCCACTCCTGCGCGCCCGAGGTCCCCTTCGGGCTGCTGCGGCGAGCCGGCGCCACGGGCGTGTCGTTCGATTTCTCGTTGCTCACCGAGCGCGAGGACGACGCCATCGGGGAGGCCGTCGAAGGCGGTACGAAACTCTTCGCCGGAGTGGTGGCGGGCACCGACGTCCCGTTGTCAGACCCTGCCGGTAGCGTCATGGGTGTCAGGAAGCTCTGGCGCAGGCTGGGGCTGGCCCCGGGGACTCTGGCGGAGTCCGTCGTGGTCACCCCGTCGTGCGGTCTGGCGGGCGCTTCACCCGCCTACGCGCGCGCGGTGCAGGCACATTGCGTCAGGGCGGCGAGGTCACTCGCCGACAACCCTGAGTGACGGTCGAGACGGGGCACGGGAGGACACGGCATGGCAGCCGAACAGCAGGACACGGCAGTACCGACGGCGGCGCGCGAGCAGCACCAGCTGCTCGCCGAGCAGGTCGAGGAGCACCGCTTCCGGTACTACGTGAACGACCAGCCGGTCGTCAGCGACGCCGAGTTCGACCAGCTGCTGCGCTCGCTGGAGGCCCTGGAGGAGCAGTACCCCGAGCTGCGCACCCCCGACTCGCCGACCCAGAAGGTGGCCGGGGCGTACGAGACGGACTTCGCCTCCGTCGAGCACCGCGAGCGCATGCTCTCCCTCGACAACGCCTTCGACGACGAGGAACTGTCCGCCTGGGCCGAGCGGGTGGCCCGGGACACCGGCACCGCCGACTACCACTACCTGTGCGAGCTGAAGGTGGACGGCCTCGCCGTCAACCTCACCTACGAGAACGGCCGCCTCACCCGGGCGGCCACCCGCGGCGACGGCCGCACCGGTGAGGACATCACGCCCAACGTCCGCACCATCGCCGAGATCCCGGACCGGCTCAAGGGCGACCGGATCCCGGCACTCGTCGAGATCCGCGGCGAGGTCTACTTCCCGATGGAGAAGTTCGAGGAACTCAACGCGCGGCTCGTCGAGAGCGAGGGCAAGCCCTTCGCCAACCCGCGCAACGCCGCGGCCGGTTCGCTGCGCCAGAAGGACCCGAAGGTCACCGCGAGCCGCCCGCTGCACATGGTCGTCCACGGCATCGGCGCCCGCGAGGGCTTCGAGATCGAGCGCCAGTCGCAGGCGTACGAGCTGCTGCACGAATGGGGTCTGCCGACCGCCCGGCACAACAAGGTCCTCTCGACGCTCGCCGAGGTCCGGGAGTTCATCGCGTACTTCGGTGAGAACCGGCACTCGGTGGAGCACGAGATCGACGGCGTCGTCGTCAAGCTCGACGAGATCGCCCTCCAGGGCCGCCTCGGTTCCACCGCCCGGGCCCCGCGCTGGGCCATCGCCTGGAAGTACGCGCCCGAAGAGGTCAACACCAAGCTCATCGACATCAAGGTCGGCGTCGGGCGCACCGGGCGCGTGACCCCGTACGCGCAGGTGGAGCCCGTGACGGTGGCGGGCTCGGAGGTCGAGTTCGCGACGCTGCACAACCAGGAGGTCGTCAAGGCCAAGGGCGTGCTCATCGGGGACACGGTCGTGCTGCGCAAGGCGGGCGACGTCATCCCCGAGATCCTCGGCCCGGTCGCCGACCTGCGGGACGGCAGCGAGCGGGAGTTCGTCATGCCCGCCGAGTGCCCCGAATGCGGGACGCCGCTGCGGCCGATGAAGGAGGGGGACATCGACGTCCGGTGCCCCAATGCCCGCACCTGCCCCGCGCAGTTGCGCGAGCGGCTCTTCTACCTGGTCGGCCGCGCCTGCCTGGACATCAAGAACTTCGGGTACGTGGCCTCGTCGGCGCTCACCCAGCCGCTCGAGCCGGCGACCCCGCCGATGGCGGACGAGGGCGACCTCTTCGGCCTCACCCTGGAGCAGCTGCTCCCCATCACCTCCTACGTGCGCGACCAGGACTCGGGTCTGCCCAAGATCGACCCGAAGACCGGCGAGGCGAAGGTCGTCACCTTCTTCGCCAACAAGGAGGGCGAGCCGAAGGCCAACACGGTGGCCATGCTCGCGAACATCGAGGCGGCCAAGACCCAGCCGCTGGCCCGCGTCATCAACGGCCTGTCGATCCGCCACGTCGGCCCGGTCGCGGCGGCGGCGCTGGCCCGCGCGTTCCGCTCCATCGAGCGGATCGAGCAGGCGACCGAGGAGGAGCTGGCGGCCACCGACGGGGTCGGCGCGATCATCGCGACCTCGGTCAAGGAATGGTTCGCCGAGGAATGGCACCAGGAGATCCTGCGCAAGTGGCGGGCCGCCGGTGTCCGCATGGAGGAGGAGGTCTCCGGTGAGGAGGAGGGGCCGCGTCCGCTGGAGGGGCTGACCGTCGTCGTCACCGGCACGTTGCAGAACCACACCCGGGACGGCGCGAAGGAGGCCCTGCAGAGACGCGGGGCCAAGGTCACCGGTTCGGTCTCGAAGAAGACCTCCTTCGTCGTGGTCGGCGACAACCCCGGCTCGAAGTACGACAAGGCGGTGCAGTTGAAGCTCTCCATCCTCGACGACGCCGGTTTCGAGGTCCTGCTGGAGCAGGGCCCGGACGCGGCGCGGGAGGCGGCGCTTGCGGTGGACGGAGACGGCGGAGCGGAGTAGGACCCTTCGGGAGGGGTAATCGCAGGACGGGCCCGACGGGAGTAGCGAAGGCGAACGGATGCGTGGGGTGCGGCCGTACGGGCGGGCGCACGCCGGGCGCGGCGGACGGTGGTAAACGGCTGGTACAAGCCTGGTGGCAGGGCGGCGACCTGTCGGATCATCGGATGGGTGGCCAGGGGGTCCTGGTTCAAACTCACCCGTTCGGCGGATACCGTACTGATGAGGATGGCTGGGTCGCATTCGGGCAACCACCGCCGACCGCTGCCCCTGGGCCCCTCTCGCGTCCTACTGTTGAGGGGTGCGCCCCTTGTGCGCGGCTGCAGGATGCGATTCCAGCCGTGATGGCACGACAACGGGGCCATTGCGTGACATCGGCATCGCCGGCTGTGAGAGGGACGGGTATGAAACCCACCGAAAGCGCCGACCCGTCACATGAATTCGGCGGGGACATCCCGTCCATGCGGGCGGGGCGGATGGGTGTCCTGGGGGCCAGGACACCGGAGACCCGGCCGCTCGCGGCCGGCGGGCCCGGAGTGGGACGGCGCGGGGTGCTGTCCCTGGCCGTCGTGGGCCTGTCCGTCGTGGTGCTCGCGGCCGGGATCGCCTCCGCCCTGACCCACCGTCATGCCCTGTTCCCCGGAGGCACGGTGGGCTGGGCGCTCGCCCTGCTCACCGGCATCATCGTCGGCCACCTCGTCGCGCTCGGCCGCGACCGCTGGTGGGGCGGCACAGGATCGGGCGCCGCCCTCACCCTCGGCGTGCTCATCCTCTACGGGTGGGTGCCGGCCGGCCTCGTCTCGCTGGCGGTGGTCTCCCTGGTCGGCGCCGCCCGCCGGCACCGCTGGCGGCAGGGCCTGCTGCACGGCTCCGTGGACATCCTCGGCATCGGCGCGGGAGCCCTCGTACTGACCGCCTTCGGCGAGTCCCCGTCCGTCGAGACCCCCTGGAACCCCACCACCTGGGGCCTGGACGCGGTACCCGAGGTCGTCCTCGTCGCCGTCGCCTACCTGCTCGCCACCCGGTTCCTGCTGTGGGTCGCGCTGGCCCCGCGCGGCGGCGGCCTGCCCACGGTCGCCCGTACGGCCCTGCTCCGGCAAGCCTTAGTAGCCGTCGCCCTGCTCGGCATCGCCCCGCTGATCTGCGTCGTCGCGGTCACGCAGCCGGTGCTGCTGCCGCTGTTCGCCGTACCGCTGATCGCCCTGGACTCCACCCTGTGGATCGCCCGGGCACGCGCCGAGGAGCAGCTGCGCGATCCGCTGACCGGGCTGCCGAACCGGCAGTGGCTGCTGGAACGGGCCTGGAGCGCCCTGGACGAGGCCGAACGTCTGGGCACCCGGGCAGCTCTCGTGCTGATCGACCTGGACCGCTTCCGCGCGGTCAACGACACCCTGGGCCACCTGGCGGGCGACCGGCTGCTCCTCCAGATCGCCGACCGGCTGCGCCAGGCCCTGCCCGAGGAAGCCGAGGCGGCCCGGCTCGGCGGTGACGAGTTCGCCGTGCTGCTCCCCGTCGCCGACTCCACCACCAGCGCCCAGCGCATCGCCCGCCACCTGGTCGCGGAGCTCAGCTCCCCGCTGGACCTGGACGGGCTCACCCTCGTCCTGGAGGCCAGCGCCGGCCTCGCCGTCTTCCCCGACCACGCGCTCGACGCGGAGGGGCTGCTGCGGCGCGCGGACGTGGCGATGTACCAGGCGAAGCGCGACCGCACGGGCGTGGAGGTGTACGAGTCCAAGCGGGACAGCAACACCCCCGACCGCCTGGGCCTCCTCGGCGATCTCCGCCGGGCCCTCGACGCCGGCGAGGTGGAACTCCACTACCAGCCGAAGGTCCGCTTCGACGGGCAGGTCGCCGGGCTCGAAGCCCTGGTGCGCTGGGTACATCCGGAACGCGGTCGGGTGTCCCCGGACGAGTTCATCGCGATCGCCGAGACCTCCGGGCTGATGCCGCACCTGACGGAGTACGTCCTGGAGACGGCCCTCGCCCAGGTCGCGCGGTGGCGGGCCCAGGGCCTGAAGGTCCCGGTGGCCGTCAACGTCTCGCCGCGCGACGTCCACACCCCCGGCTTCGCGGGAGCGGTCGCCGCGCGGCTGGCCCGGCACGGGGTCCCGGCGAGCGGTCTCCAGCTGGAGATAACGGAGCACGTGCTGCTGGAGGACCCGCAGCGGGCGGCGGACACCATGGCGGGGCTCACCGGCCACGGCGTGAAGATGTCCCTGGACGACTTCGGCACCGGGTACTCCTCGCTGGTGCACCTGCGCCGGCTGCCGGTCAGTGAGCTGAAGATCGACCGGTCCTTCGTCGGGCGGCTCGCCGTCGACGCGCAGGACGCCGAGATCGTCCGCTGCACGGTGGACCTGGCGCACTCGCTGGGCCTGCTGGTCGTCGCCGAGGGCGTGGAGGACGACGAGACGTGGGAGCGGCTGCGGGACCTGGGCTGCGACGCGGTGCAGGGCTGGCTGGTCGCCGCCGCGATGCCGCCGCAGGAGGCCACCGCCTGGCTGCTGGCCCGCGGCGAGCGCGGCTGGCGCCGCCCGGCCGACATCTCGGCGGAACTGGCCGCGGCCGAGGCCGACGCGGGCTGAGTCGGCCCGGCGCGCCGCCGCTGCCGGGGCCCCGCCCCCGACCCCGCGCCTCAGACGCCGGCAGGGCTGGATGCGGCCGGTGCGGGCCGATTCTCAGCCCCGCCGGCAATGGGGGCGCGGGTCCGAGCGGAGCCCGGGAAGCCCCGCGCGGCGGGCCCGCGCCCGGCCTCGTACCGGCACAACGGCAAACCGTTTCGTGGGTGGGGGGCCCGGCCCCATAGGATTGAGCCCGAAACTACACATCCACCCACCCCCAGAGGATCGCTGCATGCCTGGCATTACGCGCGAGGAGGTCGTCCACCTCGCTCGGCTGGCGCGCCTTGAGCTGTCCAGCAACGAGCTGGATCACTTCGCCGGACAGCTCGGCGACATCATCGGCGCGGTCGCCCGCGTGTCCGAGGTCGCCGACCAAGACGTCCCGCCGACCTCCCACCCGCTGCCCCTGACGAACGTCATGCGCGCGGACGAGGTCCGTCCCTCGCTCACCCCCGAGCAGGCGCTCTCCGGCGCTCCCGCCCAGGAGCAGCAGCGATTCAAGGTGCCGCAGATCCTGGGGGAGGACTAACAGCCATGACCGACATCATCAAGCTCACGGCCGCCGAAACCGCCGAGAAGATCGCCTCCGGCGAGCTCACGGCCGTCGAGGTCACCGAGGCCCACCTGGCCCGCATCGACGCGACCGACGAGAAGGTCCACGCCTTCCTGCACGTCGACCGCGACGGCGCGCTCGCCCAGGCCCGCGCCGTCGACGCCAAGCGCGCGGCCGGCGAGAAGCTCGGCCCGCTGGCCGGCGTGCCCCTGGCCCTCAAGGACATCTTCACCACCGTCGGGGTCCCGACCACCGTCGGCTCGAAGATCCTCGAAGGCTGGATCCCGCCGTACGACGCCACCCTGACGCGCAAGCTCAAGGAAGCCGACGTCGTCATCCTCGGCAAGACCAACATGGACGAGTTCGCCATGGGGTCCTCCACCGAGAACAGCGCGTACGGGCCCACCGGCAACCCGTGGGACCTGACCCGGATCCCCGGCGGTTCCGGCGGCGGCTCCGCGGCCGCGCTGGCCGCCTTCCAGGCGCCCCTCGCCATCGGCACGGACACCGGCGGCTCCATCCGCCAGCCCGCCGCCGTCACCGGCACGGTCGGCGTGAAGCCCACGTACGGCGGTGTCTCCCGCTACGGCATGGTGGCCTTCTCCTCCTCGCTCGACCAGGGCGGGCCCTGCGCCCGTACGGTCCTGGACGCGGCCCTCCTCCACGAGGTCATCGCCGGGCACGACCCGCTCGACTCCACCTCCATCGACGCGCCGGTCCCGCCGGTCGTCGAGGCCGCCCGCAACGGCTCCGTCGCCGGCATGCGCGTCGGCGTCGTCAAGCAGTTCGCCGGCGAGGGCTACCAGGCCGGCGTCGTCCAGCGCTTCAACGAGGCGGTGGAGCTCCTGGGCGAGCTCGGCGCCGAGATCGTCGAGCTGGACTGCCCGTCCTTCGACCTCGCGATGGCCGCGTACTACCTGATCGCGCCGTCCGAGTGCTCCTCGAACCTGGCCCGCTTCGACGCCATGCGCTACGGCCTGCGCGTCGGCGACGACGGCACCAAGTCCGCCGAGGACGTCACCGCCCTGACCCGCGAAGCCGGCTTCGGCGACGAGGTCAAGCGCCGCGTCATCCTCGGCACGTACGCGCTCAGCTCCGGCTACTACGACGCGTACTACGGCTCCGCCCAGAAGGTCCGCACGCTCATTTCGCAGGACTTCGAGAAGTCCTTCGAGCAGGTCGACGTGATCGTCTCCCCGACGACCCCGACCACCGCCTTCCCGATCGGTGAGCGCACCGACGACCCGCTGGCGATGTACCTCGCGGACCTGTGCACCATCCCGACCAACCTGGCCGGCAACTCCGCCATGTCGCTGCCCTGCGGCCTGGCGCCGGAGGATGGCCTCCCGGTCGGGCTGCAGATCATCGCCCCGGCGATGAAGGACGACCGGCTCTACAAGGTCGGTGCAGCCGTCGAGGCCGCCTTCGTCGCGCGCTGGGGTCACCCGCTGCTCGAGGAGGCACCGTCGCTGTGAGCACCAGTGCACTGTCCAAGGCCAAGGGCTTCAAGAAGTCCAAGACCGGCACCTACCTGTCGATCGGCACCACCGCCTTCGGCGCCATCAGCGTGATCAAGCAGGTCAAGAAGGCCCGCAGCGAGAACGACGTGCTGAAGCTGGTCGACGCCGCCGTGTCCGCCGCCGCCATCGTCACCGGCCTCGCGATCCTGTACCGCGAGCTGAAGCGCCTGGGCGACGACGACGTCCTGCTGGGCTGAGAGGGAAAGTTTCACCGTGACCACCTTCACCGAACTGCTGTCGTACGAGGACGCTCTCGCCTCGTACGACCCCGTCATGGGCCTTGAGGTCCATGTCGAGCTCGGCACCAAGACCAAGATGTTCTGCGGCTGTTCCACCGAGCTGGGCGCCGAGCCCAACTCGCAGACCTGCCCCACCTGCCTCGGTCTGCCCGGCTCCCTGCCGGTCGTCAACGCGATCGGCGTCGAGTCCGCCATCAAGATCGGTCTCGCGCTGAACTGCGAGATCGCCGAATGGTGCCGCTTCGCCCGGAAGAACTACTTCTATCCGGACATGCCGAAGAACTTCCAGACCTCCCAGTACGACGAGCCCATCGCCTTCAACGGCTTCCTGGACGTCCAGCTGGAGGACGGCGAGGTCTTCCGCGTGGAGATCGAGCGCGCCCACATGGAGGAGGACACCGGCAAGTCGCTGCACGTCGGCGGCGCCACCGGCCGTATCCACGGCGCGTCCCACTCCCTGCTGGACTACAACCGCGCCGGCATCCCGCTCATCGAGATCGTCACCAAGCCGATCGAGGGCGCGGGCGAGCGCGCCCCCGAGGTCGCCAAGGCGTACGTCGCCGAGCTGCGCGAGGTCATCAAGGCGCTGGGCGTCTCCGAGGCCCGCATGGACAAGGGCCAGATGCGCTGCGACGTGAACCTGTCGCTGCGCCCGACCCCCGAGTCCGAGTTCGGTACCCGCTCGGAGACCAAGAACGTCAACTCGCTGCGCTCCGTCGAGCGCGCGGCCCGTTTCGAGATCCAGCGCCACGCGGCCGTGCTCTCGTCGGGCGGGACGATCGTGCAGGAGACCCGGCACTTCCACGAGGAGGACGGCTCCACCACGGCCGGCCGCATCAAGGACAACGCCGAGGACTACCGGTACTTCCCGGAGCCCGACCTGGTCCCCGTGGCCCCGGCCCGCGACTGGGTCGAGGAGCTGCGCGCCGGCCTCCCCGAGATGCCGCGCGTGCGCCGCAACCGGCTCCGCGAGGAGTGGGGCGTCACCGAGCACGACATGCAGTCGATCCTCAACGCGGGCGCGGTGGACTCCATCGTCGCCACGATCGAGGCGGGCGCCGACTCGGCCGCCGCGCGCAAGTGGTGGATGGGCGAGCTGGCGCGCAACGCCAACGAGCAGGGCGTCGTCGTCGACGAGCTGCCGGTCACCCCGGCCCAGGTGGCCCGGGTCGCGGCGCTGGTCGCCGACGGTTCGCTCAACGACAAGCTCGCGCGCAAGGTGTTCGAAGGCGTCCTCGCAGGCGAGGGCACCCCGGACGAGGTCGTCGAGAAGCGCGGCCTGAAGGTCGTCTCGGACGAGGGCGCGCTCGGCGCGGCCGTGGACGAGGCCATCGCGGGCAACGCGGCCATCGCGGACAAGATCCGCGGCGGCAAGGTCGCGGCCGTCGGCGCGCTGGTCGGCGCGGTCATGAAGACCACCCGCGGCCAGGCCGACGCGGCGCGCGTCAAGGAGCTCATCCTGGAGCGCCTGGGCGTCTCCGAGGGCTGAGCCGGCAGCAGTCGGCACCGCGGTGGCCCGTACCGTACGACGTACCGGTACGGGCCACCGCTCTTTCGTCAGCGCTTGAGGACGGGGGCGGCGATGACGGCGTTGCCGTTGTCCCGGCAGCCCTCGTCCACCTTCAGCCGCAGGCGCAGCGCCCCCTTGATGTCCAGGGACTTGGTGACGGGCTTGCCCAGGTGGACCTGCTCGGAGAAGAGCGCGGGCTTGTCGTCCACGGAGATGGTCACGCGGGCCTGTTCCATGGTCGAGCCGTCGTCGATGCCCGCGGTGAACTCCAGCGTGGACCAGGCTCGGTTCACGTCGTACTCGACGGTCGCTCCGTAGTAGCAGCTGCCGAGGAGGGCCGCCCCGTACTCCTTCGTGTTCAGCTTGGCCGAACCGACCTCGAAGTTGTGGGCTTCGCCGACCGACGCCAGCACGGTCAGATCGGCCACGTTGCTGTCCTTGACCGAACCGGGACCCCCCGGGCTCGTCGAGGCCTCCGGAGTCGCGGACTGCGTGGGGTCCGCATCGGACGCCGAGGGTTCCGCGGACGGAGCAGCCGATTCCGCGGCCGACGCGGGTGCCTGCGGCGCACTCGACCCGCCGGGCTTCCCGTTCCCCGCGGCGTCCTGCCCGTCCCTGTCGCCCAGGAGCCTCACGCCGGCCACCGCGAGGGCCGCCAGTACGACCACGGCGGCCACCGAGCCCAGGATCAGCCCGGTCCGCCGCTTCTTGGCGGGACGGGACGGCTCCGGTGCGGGGGCGGGGGCGGGTGCCGGGCTCGGGTGGTGGGCGGGCCCGTATCCGGCGGGCACCGGGTCGGGAACCGTGGCCGGCCCCGGATCGGGGGCCGTCACCGGAGCCGTGGGCACCACCACCGCGGGCGGCGTGACCGGCTGCGGCGGGACCAGCGGCGCCGCCGTTGGTGCGGCCGGTGGTGCGGCCGGCCTCGGCGGGGTGTCCTGGAGGGCGGCCGGACGCGAGGTGGAGGCGGTCGTGGACACCACCGCGTGGCGGACGTCTTTCATCCAGCCGGCCAGGCTCACCGGCCGGTTCCCGGGATCGGCCGAGTAGATCGAGGCGATCCGGTCCCGCTGCCCGGAGTCCAGCACGGCGATCTGCGGCAGCGACGTCAGCGCCCGGGCGAGCTGCTCCGGGGTGGCGGGCGGCGACTGCCCGCTCAGCAGGAAGTACGCGATGGCACCGAACGCGTACCGGTCCGTGCCGGGCGTCCGCTTCCCGTCGAAGACCTCGGGCGCCGCGTAACCCGGCGTGAACCAGACCTCGGCCGTCTGATGGTCGGCGGTCAGCTTGCTGAGGCCGAAGTCCACCAGCGTGGCCTGCCCGTGCGCGTCGACCATCACGTTGCCGGGGGACAGGTCACCGTGGATCACCTGGCGCCCGGACGGCGTGGCCTTCCCCGAGTGCAGCCAGTCCAGTACGTCGGCCAGTTGCTCCAGCGTGCGCATCACCTCGCGCCGCTCGGCGGGGGTGGTGAGCGTCCGCTCCGCGCGCCAGTCCCGCAGGTCGAGCCCGTCGACGTGGTTCATGACGAGGACGAGCGCCCGCCCGGTCAGCGTCGACGACTCGCCGGGCCGGTGGATCGGCGGTCCCTCGAAGTGCTCCCGCACGCCGACCACACCGGGACGGTGGACGAAGCGCAGCAGTTCCGCCTGCTCGTTCCACTTCTGGCTGATCCGGTCGAAGATCTCGGGCGTGATGGTCGTCTTGGAGTCGAGCACCTTGACGACCACGGGTTCGGATCCGCCGGCGAGCTCGATCTCCGCGAGGTAGAGCACGGCCTCCCCGCCGCGCCCGATCGACCGGAGCAACCGGTAGCGGTCCGCCGCCGCATCCGGCCCGATGTGCAGGTTCTGGCTGGTCAATTTCCCCCCAGCGCCAGTGGTTTGATAGGGGATCAGCTTCCAGCCGCCGGGCGGGCGGGGTCAACGGGAATCGGGATTCCCGTTGGGGTGAAGATATGAGCGCGAACCCGCAGTCGGACGCCGGTCACCGGGGCGGCGCTCCGGCACGCTGACGCCGACGGACCCGGCCCCGCCGCGCCCGGTGGACCGAGCAACCGGTACCGGTCGGGGCGCCGCACCGGGGCGGACGGGCAGGCCGGGGCCGCTGGGGCCGGGCGCCGGCGGGGCCGAGGGGCCCGAGCCGGTCAGCCGATCTCCTGCGAGGACGCCGGCGGGCTGAGGAAGGCGAGCCGGGCCCGCTTGGCCGGGAGGTAGACCTCGGGCAGGTCGATCTCCGGGAGCCCGACCTCCGGGCCGAGTACGAAGCCGGTGCGCTCCAGGAGGGCCAGGGCCTTGGCGTTGCGGGCGTCCGGCTCGGCGACCACGCGCCGGGCGCCGCCGTCGGAGAACAGGTAGGAGATGAAGGCGGTCATCAGGCCCGCGGTGAAGCCGTGCCGGGCGGCTCCCTTGCGCGGTCCGATCAGCAGGTGCACGCCGACGTCCCCCGGCTGGACCTCGTAGCACTCGCTGACCCGGTCCTCGGCGCAGTCGTACGTCTGGAACAGCGCGACCTGCTCGCCGTCGCGCGCGATCATGAACGCGTGGTGGGTGGTGCGGCGGTCGACGTCCTCGTAGATCTCCTGGACCAGCTCGGGGCCGGCCTCGCCCATGCCCCAGAAGCGGGCACGCTCCTGCGTGACCCAGCCGTGGATGAGGGCGGAGTCGGCGGCCGGGTCGACCGGCGTGACGGTGACCGTGCCGAAGCCCTCGACGAGGTGGGTGTACACGGGCTGCCGGGTGGAGGCGGAGGTGGGGGCGGAGGCGGAGGTCGGGGCGGAGCTCATATCGATTCCTTGGTGAGCCGGGTCCAGTCGGTGACGACCGGGACGAGTTCGCACCGCGCCCACAGCGGGAGCTGATCGCGGTGGTGGGGCGAGCCGGTGACGCCGTCCGCGCCGAGCGGGACCGCCCACAGGCTGTCCTCGCGGCGGGCGAGGTCCCAGACGTAACGGGCCGCCGAAGCGCGGGCGGTGAGGTCGGTGAAGCCGGGGACGGAGGAGGTGGCGTTCACGCAGTCGTGGTCGCCGCCGAGGCCGGGCCACCGCGCCTCCTGGTCCGGCAGTGCCGACCAGGGGGAGAGGCGGTGCACCTCCGCCCAGGGGGTGTCGGGCGCACCGGCCGCGGCCGTCTCCTCCAGGGCGGCGCGGACGTGCGCACCCCGGTCGAGGTCCGGCAGGAGCGAGGTGGTGAGCAGGCCTTCGAGGGCGTAGCCGACCCGGGGGACCAGGTACAGCCAGGGGTGGAAGACCTCCGGGCCCGTGGGGGCGCCCGCCAGGTCCGCGAAGACGGGGTCGGCGGCGAGACGGCGCACGGTCCTGGCCCGCAGGGCCGAGAAGACGGTGGCGTCGGTGCTGTCGGCCGCCATGTGACGGTCCCAGGCCAGCAGCCGGCCGCGCAGGGCCTGCGCCGCGGGGGACAGGCCGTCGAGCGCGGGCAGCAGGGCGAGCAGCGGTCCGGCGGAGGCGAGGTGCGTGTCCGCGTGGACGGCCGCCATCGCCTTCGGGGACCAGTCCGAGGACCCGCTGAGCAGCTCGCGGATGCGGTCGGCTCGGTGCGGGGGCGCGAACTCCACGCCGAGCGGTGAGGCGATCCCGCGGGCGTTCGCCATGACGGCGAGGTCCTGCACGGGCTCGGCGGGGGTCGGGGCCCAGCCCTGCCAGAGGTACCGCTGGTCCCAGGCGGGCACGGGGCGCAGCCGGTTGGCGGGGTCGCGCAGCGGGACGGCGCCCGCGACGCGGTGCAGCAGGCCGCCCGCGGAGTCGGCGGCGTGGACGACGTTGACCGGCTCGGCCCAGCCGTCGAGGGCGCGGTCGACGTCGGCGACGGTACGGGCGCGCAGGAGGGCGGGGAGGGCGGCGAAGCCGAGGTCGCGGCGTACGCGCGGCGGGTAGCGCAGCGAGAGGGTGTCCTCGCCCTCGCGGAAGACGACCGGGCCGCGGGCGGTCTCCAGGACCTCGACCTCGATGTCCGCGCCGTCGGCCACGGTGACGGTCTCGGTGTGACGGGCGACGGCCTCCCAGCCGCCGTCCGGGCCGAGCGCCTCCAGGGTGGGGCCCTCCCCGCGCAACCGCTCGACGTACAGGTCCTGGTAGTCGGCCATGGCGTTGGTGATGGCCCAGGCCGCGGTGCCGGTGTGCCCGAAGTGGGCGAGGCCCGGGACGCCGGGGACGGCCAGGCCGAGGACGTCGTACTCCGGGCAGGAGATACGTATCTGCTGGTAGACGCCCGGGTCCTCGATGAATCGGTGCGGGTCGCCCGCGATGATCGCCGCGCCGGTGGCGGTGCGGTCGCCCGGCACCAGCCAGCCGTTGCTGCCGGCGGTGCCGGGGCCGTCGGTCGCGAAGAGGGTGACGGCCTCCTCGCCCAGCGCGCGGGCCACGCGCTCGCGCCACAGCTTGGTGGCGAAGCCGGCGAACAGGACGTGGGTGGCGGTCCAGACGGCGAGCGGAACCCACGGCTCCCACGGAGTGGGGGTGAGGCCGGTACGGGCGAAGCGCTCGTCGCGGGCGGCGCCGGCGGTCAGCCCGTCGTTGACGCCCTCGACGAAGGCGCCGACCCAGGCGGCCGTCTCCGGGTCGAGGGCCTCGTGGCAGCGGCGCGCGGTGTCGTCGATGCGGCACTGGCGGGCGAACGTGTCCCAGGCCGCGCAGTCCCCGCCGAGGAAGGAGGCGCTGGAGCCCTGGGCGCGGTGGCGTTCGACCTCCAGCTGCCAGGCGCGGTCGAAGGCGGTGACGCGGCCCTGGGCGTAGGCGAGGCCGAGGTCGTCGGCGGCGCGGAGGTGGGGGATGCCCCAGGCGTCGCGGTAGACCTCGTACGCCCCGTACTTCCCGCACGCGCCGATGCTCTCGCCGCTCACACTGCTCACGCTGCTCACACTCTTCCCCACGGTGCATTAGGTTAGGCTGGCCTAACTATAGGGGTGTCGGGGAAGAGCTCGTCCCCTGAGCCGCTCCGGGCCCCTGCGAGGCGGACTCAGTCGCCGGTGACGCCGTCGATCGCCTCGCGGATCAGGTCGGCGTGGCCGTTGTGGCGCGCGTACTCGTGGATGAGGTGGAGCATGAGCAGGCGCAGCGAGGCCTCCTGCTTCCAGTTCGGCACGTACACCGTCACGTCCAGGGACTCGGCGGCGGCCTCGATGCGGCGGGCGTGCGCGACCTCGGCCTCCCAGGCGGCGAACGCCTCTGCGCGGCCGGACCCGGAGGCGTCGTAGGCGGCCTGGAAGTCGTGGGCGTCCGACCACAGGTGGGGGAGGTCCTCGCCGCTCAGAACGCGGCGGAACCAGTGCCGCTCGACCTCGGCCATGTGCCGCACCAGTCCCAGCAGGGACAGTGTGGACGGGGGCATCGAGGCGCGCCGCAGCTGCTCGTCGTCGAGGCCCTCGCACTTCCAGGCGAGGGTGGCCCGGTGGTAGTCGAGGTAGGCCCGGAGCGTCTCGCGCTCACGGCCGGTCAGGGGCGGGTCGATGCGTTCCATGCGGGTGATCATGCCGGTCGGGTGCCGTCGACCGGAAGCCCGGCGGCGGGGCAGGGCAGGGGCCGGTCGCCGTCGCGGTCCTGCGCGCGCGTCCACACGTACGGCACCGTCACGCCCAGCACGCGGAATCCCAGCCGCTCCAGGATCGGGCGGCTGTCGGCCGAGGCGTCCACCTGGAGGTACGGGATCCCGCGCCCGGCCGCCACACGGGCCCGGTGGGCGACCAGCAGCCGGTAGATGCCGCGGCCACGCCACCGCGGGTCCGTGCCGCCGCCCCACAGGCCCGCGAACGGGGCACCCGGCGGCATCTCCAGCCGGGCCGCGCTCACCGGGATGCCGTCCGCCAGCGCCAGGACGGCCTCGATGGCGTCCGGCTGGTCCCGCAGCAGGCTCAGCATCTGTTCCCGGATCTGCGGCCGCTCCGTTCCGAAGGCCCGCGCGTGGACGTCCATCATCAGGTCCACCCCCGCCTCGTCCGTCACCACCCGCAGGGTGACGCCCGCCGGCGGCTCCGCCGGGAGCACGGCGAGCTCCTCCGTCCGCCCGACCATCAGCGTCTCGGCCGGCTCCGGCACGAAGCCCGCCTCCCGCAGCCGTTCCCCGAGGTCCGCCGGCCCGTCGTGGTCGTAGAGCTTCCACTCGAACCCGGGCGTTCCCAGCGCGTCGAAGTACGCGACCTGCGCCGCGATCTCCGCGTCCGCCGTCCCCTCGTCGAGGTCCGACCAGAGCACGCCGTTCCATCCGGCCCCGGCCGCGGTCTGCCGCACCACGGCGCCGGCCCGCTCCACGCGGGCCGACGCCGCGTCCGGCTGCGCGCCGCGGCGCATCCGGGCGTCGTACTCGGCCCGCACCCGGCGGAGCCCGTCACCATCCATCGTCGTCATCGGCCCAGCTCATCAGTGGCCGACCGGCCCCACAACTGCATTAACCTCACCCCGTGAACGACGACTCCACCATCTACACCGGCAAGGCCACCCCCGATGCTGCGGCCGACCGCGGCTGGCTCCTCGGCCACTTCAAGGCCCCTTCCGACCCCCGTCACAGCGAGGACGTGGAGATCAAATGGGGCGTCCACCCGAAGGGCGACGAGCGGGAGCGCTGGGCGACCGCGGAGAAGCGGACCGCGCTGCTGGTGCTGATCAGCGGCCGTTTCCGGCTGGAGTTCCCGGGGCGGACGGTCGTCCTCGCCGAGCAGGGGGACTACGTGCTCTGGGGGCGCGGCGTCGACCACTCCTGGTACGCGGAGGAGGACGCGGTGGTCCTCACCGTCAGGTGGCCTTCGATCCCCGGGTACCGGGTCGACGAACCCGATGACCGGGGCCGGCCCGAACCGGTCGGCCACCCCTCGGGATGACCGGCGCCCTCGGTTCCCGGTCCCCCTGTGACGATGCACACGAAAGGGGCCAACGATCACGAAACGCTGGAATCGTTGAGGTGTAGACCGTCTTTGCCGCACTCCCGGGGCGATCCCCCGGGCTCTCGGCCGGTCCTTCACGAGTTCAAGCGTTCTTTGCGACGGGCTGTCTCCCGGTAAAGATCCGAACCACCAGGGAGCACGTTTCCGTTGGCAGCACTCACACGATGGTGCATGCGGCACCGACTCCTCGCCGTCATGATCTGGCTGCTCGCCCTCGGGGGGACCGCGGCGGCCGCGGGGGCCGCCGGGTCGGCGTTCTCCAACGACTACGAGGTGCCCGGCACCGAGTCCGGCAAGGCGGGCGACCTCCTGCGGGAGGGCTTCCACGGCCAGGGCGGCGACACCGACACCATCGTGTGGCGGGCCCCGGACCACCAGAGCGCCCGCACCCCGGACGTCCAGCAGCGCATGACCCGGGCGCTCGACGCCGTAGCCGCGCTCCCCGGCGTCGGATCGGTCGCCGGTCCCTACGGCCCGGGCCCCGACAGCGCCGCCCGGATCAGCCCCGACGGGCGCACCGCCTACGCCGTGGTGACCTTCGAGCGGCCGGCCGACGCCGTACCCAAGGTTCAGGCGGAGGCAGTCGTCGACGCGGCGAAGAACCCGGCCACCGAGGCCGACGGCCTCCAGGTCGAACTCGGCGGGCGCGCCATCGGGCTGACCGAGGCGCCCACCGCGCACCTCGCCGAGGTCATCGGCGTCGCCGTCGCGGCCCTGGTCCTCTTCCTCGCCTTCGGCTCGCTCGCCGCGAGCCTGCTGCCCATCGCGACCGCCCTGGTCAGCGTGGGCACCGCCTATTTCGGCATCACCCTGCTCGGCCACGCGATGCCGGTCGCCGACTTCGCCCCGATGCTCGGCACCCTCGTGGGCCTCGGCGTCGGCATCGACTACGCGCTGTTCATCGTCACCCGCCACCGCAAGGGCCTCGCGCGCGGACTTTCCGTCGAGGCGGCGGCCGAGAACGCCGTCGCCACCACCGGCCGGGCCGTGGTCTTCGCCGGAGCCACCGTCTGCATCGCGCTGCTCGGCATGCTGGTGCTGCGGCTCAACTTCCTGGACGGCGTCGCGATAGCCGCCTCCGTGACGGTGGTCCTCACGGTCGCCGCCTCGGTCACGCTGCTGCCCGCCCTCCTGTCGTACATCGGCACGCGCGCCCTCTCGCGCCGCGAGCGCCGCAGACTCGCCACCGACGGCCCGCGGCCCGACCACACCACCGGCTTCGCCGCCCGCTGGTCCGCCTTCGTGGAGCGACACCCCAAGCTGCTCGGCGCCGTCGCCGCCACGGTCATGCTGGTGCTGGCGCTGCCGACGCTCTTCCTCCACCTCGGCACCTCCGACCAGGGCAACAATCCGGCCGGCTCCACCACCCGCCGGGCCTACGACCTGCTGGCCGAGGGCTTCGGGCCCGGCACGAACGGCCCGCTCGCCGTGGTCGCCCGCCTGGACGGCGCCGGCGACCGGCTCGCCGTCGACCGCCTGGCCGAGGCGCTCCGTACGACGAAGGGTGTCGCCTCCACCGGCCCGGCCGTCCTCAACCGCAGCGGGGACACCGCCGTCCTCACCGTCGTACCGGACTCCGCCCCCCAGTCCCGGGCCACCAGCGAACTCGTCGACAGGCTCCGCGAGGACGTCATCCCGCGCGCCGGGCACGGCAACTCCATGGAGGTCCACGTCGGCGGCGTGACGGCCGGATACGACGACTTCGCCGAGGTCATCATCGGGAAACTGCCGCTGTTCGTCGGCGTGGTCATCACCCTCGGCTGTGTGCTCCTGCTGCTGGCTTTCCGGTCCATCGGCATCCCCGTCAAGGCTGCGGTCATGAACGTCGCCGCCGTCGCCTCCTCCTTCGGAGTCGTCGTGGCGGTCTTCCAATGGGGCTGGGGAAGCGAGCTGCTCGGCCTGGGCAGCGCCGGGCCGATCGAACCCTTCCTGCCCGTGATCATGGTGTCCGTGCTGTTCGGACTGTCGATGGACTACCAGGTCTTCCTCGTCAGCCGGATGTACGAGGAATGGCTGAAGACCGGCGACAACCGGCGGGCCGTCCGCGTGGGCCTCACCGAGACCAGCCGGGTCATCAACTCGGCCGCCGTCATCATGATCTCCGTCTTCCTGGCCTTCGTCCTCAGCGGCGACCGGATCATCGCGATGTTCGGCATCGCCCTCGCCGCGGCCGTGGCACTCGACGCCTTCGTGCTGCGCACCCTCCTCGTCCCGGCCCTGATGCACATGCTCGGCGGCGCGAACTGGTGGCTGCCCGCCTGGCTCGACCGGCGGCTGCCCCGGATCAGCATCGAGCCCCCGGAATCCCGCCCCCGTGCGAAACTTCCGGCACAGCGGCCGAGCGATGACGGCGCGGAGCCGGCTGAAGCCGTACCCGTGTCCCGCTGACCAGCCGTAAGGACTCCCCGCATGTTCGCGATAGACCTGGCCGAAGACGCCCAGCTGCGGCCGCTGGAGGTGTGGCACGCCGAGGAATTCCTCGCCCACATGGACCGTGGCCGCGAGTTCATCGGCCAGTACGTCGGCCTCCCCGACCGTGCCACCGACCTGGACTCGGCGCGCGAGCTGCTCCGTTCGAACGCCGAGAAGGCAGCGAACGACGGCACCCGCTTGTTCGGAATCTGGGTCGAGGGCACGCTCGTCGGCGGCGTCCTCTACCGGGCCTTCGACGCCGCGGGCGGCAACTGCGAGGTGGGCTGCTGGCTGGAGCCCGCCGCCGCCGGACGCGGTCTGGTCACGGCCTCCTGCCGGGTGCTCATCGACTGGGCCTTCAACGGGCGCGGGATGCACCGTGTGGAGTGGCACGTCGCCACCGGGAACAAGAAGAGCATCGCGGTCGCCGAGCGCCTCGGCCTGACCCGCGAGGGCGTGATGCGCGAGAACCACCTGCACCGGGGCGTGCGCCAGAGCACCGAGATCTGGGCGGTCCTCGCCCACGAGTGGTCCGCGGCCCGTCCCGCCTGAGTCCGGTGCGGGCCCCGCGGCCGCGGGGCCCGCCGCAATTCTCATGAACCTCTCAGACTCGCCGCCTACGGTGCCCCGCATGGACACCACGAAGACCCCCGCCCCGAACGCCTCCGAGGCGGACACCACCCCCGCCGACCTCGAAAAGGCCGAGATCCCCCAGCCCGCCGAGGCAGAGGCCGAGGCCGACGCCGAACTCACCGACGCGGACCTGGACGACGACACGTTCGCCGAGGGCGCGGCAGGGGACGAGCAGCCGAGCCACGTCGGAGCCGCAGCCTCCGCGATCGTCGCCGCAGGTCTCTCCGTCGTCGCGCTCAGCGGCAGCTGGGTCGCCGGCATCGTGTCCGAGCGCAAGAGCATCACCGGCCGCCTTGAGCTGACCCAGGCCGCCGACGCCAACGCGCAGATCGCCGCCCAGTTCATCGGCCCGTGGCACTCCACCGCCCTGGTCAACGGCATCTTCGCCACCCTCGCCCTGATCATCGCCGTCTTCGTGCTGGCCCTGCCCGCCTTCAGCACCCCCGAGCGCACCCTCCCCGCCTGGGTACGGTCCGTCTCCTGGGCGGCCATCGCGCTGGGCGCCCTGGGCATCCTGCTCTTCGTCCTCATGTACTTCGACCTCCTGCTCGCCATCCCGAAGGCAGCCGCCTAGTGCTGTGACCGGCAAGGTCCACCCGGCCACGGCACTAGGCACCGCCTTAGGTCTCCGCGGTCAAGCTCGGGAAACCTTCGCCCCGGACTAAGGTCCCCTGCCCGTGGCAGATGCGGCATGCGACCGATGTGCCGGTACCCCCTGGGACGCGAATCTTGGATCACACCGAACGAGGTGCCCGAGAAACGCGACCAGGGAGTACGAGATGTTCGAGTACGAGATCGCAGCAGCCCGCAACGCCGACCTCATCCGCGAGGCCGACGAGTACCGCCTGGTGCGGGAGGCCGAGCAGGCGCGCCGCGTCTCCCCGCGAAACCAGGAACGCGAAAGGGCGGTGAGGGGACACCGGAGCCGCTTCACCCGCGCCGCGTGACCCGCGCCGGCCGCGTGAACTGACGCGTGATGAGAAGTGCGGGGATAACGAGTGCCGCCGCCAGGGACGTCTGTGCGATGCTCGGCGACGTGGAGACCAGATCTGTCAGCCCGGTGTTCGTCGGCCGCGCCGACGAGCTGGCCGTACTCACCGACGCCCTCACCCGCGCCGCCGGCCGTGAGCCGCAGGCGATGCTCATCGGGGGAGAGGCCGGGGTCGGCAAGACCCGCCTCACCGAGGAGTTCCTCGGCGAAGCGACCCGCCGCGGCGCCGTGGTCGCCGTCGGAGGCTGTATGGAGATCGGGGCGGAGGGACTTCCCTTCGCCCCGTTCTCGACGGCGCTGCGCACCCTGCACCGGCAGCTCCCCGGGGAGCTCGCCGCCGCGGCCGCGGGCCAGGAGGACGAACTCGCCCGGATCCTGCCCGAACTCGGCGACACCCCGCGCGGCCCCCACGACGAGGAGAGCACCGCCCGGCTCTTCGAACTGACGGCCCGGATGCTGGAGCGGCTCGCCGCCGACCGCACCGTCGTCCTCGTCCTGGAGGACCTGCACTGGGCGGACACCTCCACGCGCCACCTGCTCTCCTACCTCTTCCGCACCCTCTCCAGCGGCCGTCTCGTCGTCGTCGCCACCTACCGCGCGGACGACGTCCACCGCCGCCACCCGCTGCGCCCCCTCCTCGCCGAACTGGACCGGCTCCGCACCGTCCAGCGCATCGAGCTGCCCCGCTTCAACCGGGCCGAGGTGCGCCGCCAGCTCGCCGGCATCCTCGCCTCGCAGCCCGACGAGGACTTCGTGGACTCCGTCTTCGACCGTTCCGACGGCAACGCCTTCTTCGTCGAGGAACTCGTCGCCTCCCGGGCGAGCGGCTGCCGCGCCGGACTCACCGAATCCCTGCGCGATCTGCTCCTCGTCCGTGTCGAGGTCCTTCCCGAGCGGGCCCAGGGCGTCGTGCGCCTGGTCGCCGAAGGCGGCTCCACCGTCGAGTACCCGCTCCTGCGCGCCGTGGCCGGGCTCGGCGAGGACGAGCTCATCGAGGCTCTCCGTGCCGCTGTAGGCGCCAACATCCTGCTCGCCACCACCGACGGGGACGGCTACCGCTTCCGCCACTCCCTGGTCCGCGAGGCGGTGAGCGACGACCTGCTGCCCGGCGAGCGCTCCCGCGTCAACCGCCGCTACGCCGAAGCCCTGGTGGCCGACGAATCCCTGATCCGCACCGAGGAGCGGGTCATCCGGCTCGCCAGCTACTGGTACCACGCGAACGACCCGTCCAAGGCGCTGCCCGCCGTACTCGCCGCCTCCGTGGCCGCCCGCCGCCGACACGCCTACTCCGAGCAACTGCGCCTGCTGGAGAGGGCGATGGACCTGTGGGAGAGCGCCCCGGAGGACATCCGCGAGGCGCTTCGCCCGGCGGACTACACCGACGTATACCCTCCGTGCGGCTGCGACCCGGCCACCACGCCGCTGCAGCGGCTGGACCTGCTGGCCGAGGCGACCGTCGCCGCCCGCTACGGCGGGGAGCGGGAACGGGCCCTGAAGTTCTGCAAGACGGCCGTGCGCATGCTGGACGACGGCCACGACCCGCTGCGGGCCGCCTGGTTCTGGACCGAACGCTCCCGGCTGGTCGCGAGCCTCGGCCGGGGCGACGGCTGGGACGAGATCGCCAAGGCCCAGGAGCTCGTACAGGGGCTGCCCCCGTCCCAGGTGCATGCCGAGGTCCTCGTCCGGGCCGCGGGCTGGGGCATGCTCCACGACCCCGGCCCCGGCAACATCGACGCCGCCGAACGGGCCGTCGAGTACGCGCGGATGGTCGGCGCCGAGGACATCGAACTCAATGCCCGCATCACCGTCGGCAGCCTGCTCACCGACGCCGGGGACCCGGAAGCCGGTCTCGCCGAAATGCACTCGGTCAGGGAACGGGCCACGGAACTCGGCCTCGCCATGCTCGCGGGTCGTGCACATATCAACCTCAGCTCTCAGTTGGAAGGTCTGGGCCGGTCCCGCGAAGCCGTGGAACTGGCCGAACAAGGCACTGAACTGGTACGCGAATCCCGGCTGCTGGACTCCGAGGCCTGGGTCAGCGGCAACATGGCGGAGAGCCTCTACAGCCTCGGCCGCTGGGACGAGGCCGCCGAGGCGGCCCGTCGCACCCTGCTCGTCGGGCAGAGCGCGGCCCCACGCGGCGCCGCCGCGACCCGGCTCGCCCATCTGGCACTGGCCCGCGGTGAACTGACCGAGGCCACCCAACAGCTCGCCGCCGCCCACGCCCACTTCGGCACCCACGCCATCCAGCCCCAGCACCGGATACCGCTGTACCGCCTCGCGATCGGTGTCGCCGCGGGGGAGAGCCGGATCGCCGACGTCCGCGCCGAGACGGCCGCCGCCGTCGGCTACGGATTCCCGCTCGGGCAGCACCGCTACGGCTGGCCGCTGCTGCTCGCCTCCGCCACCGCCGAGGCGGACTCCCGGGGATTCCCGGCCGCCGACGCCGACCGGGACTCCGCCCTGGACGTGCTGCGCAAGGCCACCCGCGCACTGCCCACCCCGGCCCCGGTGTGGTGCGCCCACGCCGAGTACCTCCGGGCCGAGCTGCTGCGGGCCGAGGCCCGGGACACCGCCGCCGACTGGGCCGCCGTGGAGCAGGCCGTCCGCCCGCTGGAGCGCCCGTACCTGTTGGCCCGGGCCCGCCACCGGCTCGCCGAGGCCCTGCTGGCCGCCGGCGCCGACCGCGAGCGAGCCGCCGCCCTCCTGCGCGAGGCACACGCCACCGCCGACCGCCTCGGCTCACGCCGGCTGCGTGAGGACCTGGCCCTGCTCGCACAGCGCGCCCGGCTCCCGCTGTCCACCACGGATACGCCCGGGGCCGCGCACGTACCGCACGCAGACCCCGTGGAGGAGCTGGGCCTGACCAGCCGCGAGCGGGAGGTGCTGCGTCTGGTCGCGGCGGGCAGTACCAACCGCAAGATCGCCGAGGAGCTGTTCATCTCCCCGAAGACGGCGAGCGTGCACGTCTCGAACATCCTGGCGAAGCTGGGTGTCGCCGGTCGCGGCGAAGCGGCCGCCCTGGCCCACCGGCTGCGCCTCTTCACCCCGACCGGGCCGGCCGTTCCCCGCCCGCGGGACGCTCGCCGAGGCGTATGAGCACCTGGCCGGATTCCAGATCTATCGGCCCCCGTCCCGGGTCCCCGTCATTGACGTCGACCCGGGACAACTCCAGCCGCTTCTTCTCGTCGTGCGTGTGCTTGCGTCCCGGGCTGAAAAGCTCCTCGATCATGTTGAACACCGCGTCCACCGTGCCTTCCGTCCCCCACGGGGGCCAAGGCCCTGTCCGGGCCGGCTATCGCACTGTCAGTGTCAGGATCCTGTCGTCGCCCGCTTCCGGCGACCCGCGCCCATCCGTCTCGCTGGTGACCAGCAGCAGTGAGTCCCCGCCGAGCGCCAGCACCGTGCGCAGCCGCCCGTACTTCCCCTCCAGGAACGCTTCGGGCTCCGCCGCGAGTTCCGCTCCGGCCAGCGGGATCCGCCACAGCCGGTTCCCCTTCAGCGCCGCCATCCACACCGACCCCTCGGCCCAGGCGATGCCGCTCGGGGAGGCCTCGTCGGTCTTCCAGACGGCCACCGGATCCCGCATACCCGGCTTGCCCGCCTTCCCCTCGGCCTCCGGCCAGCCGTAGTTCGCGCCGGGCTCGATCAGATTCAGTTCGTCCCACGTGTTCTGGCCGAACTCGGCCGCCCACAGCCGTTTGTCCTTGTCCCACGCGAGCCCCTGCACATTGCGGTGCCCGTAGGAGTAGACGACCGAATCGGCCTCGGGATTGCCGTGCACCGGATCCCCGTCCGGGGTCATCCGCAGGATCTTGCCGCCCAGCGACTTCCTGTCCTGCGCGAGCCCCTTGTCACCCGTCTCGCCCGTCCCCGCGTAGAGCATCTTGTCCGGGCCGAAGGCGATCCGGCCGCCGTTGTGGACGAGGCCCTTGGGAATGCCCCGGAACACCGTGTCCGGGGCGCCCAGTTGCTGCCCGGCCGGTCTCTGCTCGTCATAACGCATCCGTGCGATGCGGTTGTCGGACTCCGTCGTGAAGTACGCGTACACCAGACGGTCCGAGGCGAAGGACGGCGACAGGGCGAGACCCAGCAGCCCGCCCTCCCCGCCCGGGGCCACCCCCGGTACCCTGCCGATCTGCGTCACCGCGCCCGAGCCCGCCGCGACCCTGCTGATCGTCCCCTTGTCCCGCGAGGCGACCAGCAGGTCCCCGCCGGGCAGCGGGGCCACGCCCCACGGGGACTCCAGGCCCTTGGCGACCTCACCGGTCACCGTCACGGAGCCCTTGGCCGGCGGGCCCGCGGTGCCCGGGGAAGCGGACGGGCTCCCGGACGGGCCGGGTGATCCGGAGCCGGCCGCGGCCGGGCCCGGTGGAGAGCCGCCCGCCGCCGCGCCGGGGCCGCCCGCCGGCGAGCATCCCGTGGCGAGCAGGGCGCCGCACCCCGCCAGCGCGACCGCCGCCACCACACCCCGGCGCCGAGCGCCCTTGCCCTCGAACCCCGCCCGCCGCCCGCGAGAACTTCCGTATCGCATCGCCCTGCTCCCTTCCGGTGCTCCGATCCTGCCCCTTCACCCGTTTCAACAGCCGCAGAGGTTCCCGAAGTTCCACCACTCGTACACCCGATCGAGTGGTTGTGGGGCCCCCGGACCTGTCCCGGGCGGGCCCGTCCCGGACCCGGACCCGGACCCGGACCCGGACCCGGACCCGTTCCGGACCTGTCCCGATCAGTCCCAGGCTCCCACCGCGGCCGGAAGGGCCGCGATCTCGGCCAGGTCCCCCGCCGTGAGCCGCACCTGCGCGGCCCGCGCGTTCTCCGCCGCCCACCGCGCCCGGTCGGCCCCCGGCACCGGCACCACCTGCGGTCCCTGCGCCAGCACCCACGCCAGCGCCACCTGCGCGGCCGTGACCTCGGGCCCGTGCCGCCCCGCCACCCGCCGCAGCCCGGCCACCAGCGCCTGGTTCGACGCCATCGCGTGCGCCGTGAATCGCGGATGCCGGGCCCGCACGTCCTCCGACTCGAACCCCTCACCCGGGGTGAGCGTCCCCGTCAGGAACCCGCTGCCCAGCGGCATCGCCGCCAGGAAACCCACCCCGCGCGCCGCGCACCACGGCAGCAGTTGCCACGCCGCCTCCGGAGACCACACCGACAGCTCCGCCTGCACCGCGCTCACCGGGAACACCTGCTGCGCCCGTTCAAGGTGCCGCACAGTCGTCGCGTACGCCCGGTCCCCGCGCCGGCCGGCACCCGGCCCGGCCCCCGCGCCCAGCGCGCAGAAGCCGAGCGCCCGCACCTTGCCGGCGCCCACCAGCTCCGCCATCGCGCCCCAGGTCTCCTCCACCGGCACCTCCGGATCCACCCGGTGCAACTGGTAGAGGTCTATGACATCGGTCCGCAGCCGCCGCAGCGAGGCGTCGCAGGCCCGCCGCAGATAGCCGGGCCGGCCGTCGGCCACCACGTGCTGGTCGCCCGCCCGCAGCCCGACCTTGGCCGAGACGAACGCCTCGGACCGCCGCTCCCGCAGCACCCGCCCCAGCAGCAGCTCATTGGTGAACGGTCCGTACACGTCGGCCGTGTCCAGCAGGTTCGACCCCAGGTCCAGTGCCGTGTGCACCGCCGCCACCGACTCCTGCCCCCGCCGCCGCGAAGGCGCGTACGCCCAGCTCATCGGCATGCAGCCGAGCCCGACGGCGCCCACCGCCAGTGCTCCGGCCCCGATCGACCTGCGTTCCACCCGTGTGTCCCCCTCCCGCCGCTCGCGGTCCGGCAATCAAACTAACGGCTTGATCGCGATGGCTTGGCATAGCCTCGTGATCATGACTGCAAAGACCTGGGATGTCTGGCTCCCCTTCCCCGCCGCGGAGGTCGAGGGCCTGCCCGACTCCTTCCGCTACCGCCTGTGGGACGGCGAGGACGACTTCCCCGCCGACCCGGCCGACTGCGTCTTCTACGTGGCGCCGTACATGAAGGCCCCCGCGGTCACACTGCGTCCGCTGGCGGCGATGTCCGCCGTCCAGGTCGTCCAGACCCTGACCGCCGGCATCGACGACCTCGTCGGGGAGCCGGGCGGCCTCGGGGCCTTGCGTCCGGGCGTACGGCTGTGCAACGCCGTCGGGGTCCACACGGCCAGCACCGCCGAGCTCGCCCTCACCCTCGTCCTCGCCTCCCTGCGCGGGATTCCGGGCATGGTCCGCGGCCAGGACCGCGAGGAGTGGAGCTCCGGCTTCTACGACGCCCTCGCCGACAAGTCCGTCCTGGTCGTCGGCTACGGAGCGATCGGCTCGGCCGTCGAGGACCGGCTCGAGCCCTTCGAGTGCGGGCCGGTCGCCCGCGTCGCGCGCTCGGCGCGCACGGCGCCGCGCGGCCGGGTCCACGCCCTCGCCGACCTGCCCGAACTCCTGCCGCGGGCCGACGTGGTGATCCTCACCGTGCCGCTGACCGAATGCACCCGGGGCCTGGCCGGAGCCGAGTTCCTGAGCCGCATGAAGGACGGCGCCCTGCTCGTGAACGTCGCGCGCGGCCCCGTCGTGGACACCAAGTCCCTGCTGGCGGAAGTGGAGTCGGGCCGGCTGCGCGCGGCGCTGGACGTCACCGACCCCGAACCGCTGCCCGCGGGCCACCCGCTCTGGCATGCTCGGAATGTCCTGATCACGCCCCATGTGGGCGGCAGCAGTTCGGCCTTCGAGCCGCGGGCCAAGCGCATGGTCGCGCGCCAGCTCGCCCGGTTCGCCGCCGGGCAGCCCGTTGAGCACACGGTGCTGATCACCGAGTGACGCCCGTGGCGATGCGCACGCTCCGCAGTCGCCCGGATGCTTTCAGTGGGCCCAACTCCCTTGATGGTAACGGAGCGTAGAGAAGGTATGTCCCTGAGTAACGAAAGTGGTGTATCGTCCGGAAGAAGGGGCTGCGCCACGAACGTCTGGCGCTGGGGAGTGATCGGACACTTTGGGGGGCGACGGGCGATGCACGGCCAATGGACGAAGGATCCGACACGGCACAGCCGCCGGAGGCGACGATGGGGTGCGCCGGAAGCAGCTCGCGAGGGGGGCCGGTGAGTGCCCAGGGGGCGGCGCTCCTGAACCGCCCGTCCCTTTCGGGCGGAGGCAAGGGCCTGGCCATGCAACTGCTCCTCGCGGTGGTCAGCGGCGGTTACGCCGTCGGCGCCGCCCTCAACTGGGGGTCGGAGGAAGTCGCCGAGATCATGGGTGACTTCGGGCTCAGCGCCGCCGGGTTACTCGCCGCGGTCTCCTGCTACTCCTATGCGCGGGCGATCGACAGCCGTGAACGGCCCGCGTGGCTGCTCTTCGCCTTCTCCTCCCTCATGGGCGCCTGCGGCAACGCGGTCTGGGGCTGGTACGAGGTGATCCTCGGCCAGGCCGTGCCGAAGCCCTCGCTCGCCGACTTCGCTTTCCTCTGCTTCGCACCGCCGGCCATCGTGGGCCTCCTCGTCCTCGCCAAACGCCCGGTCACCCGCGCCGGCTGGGTGTGCCTCGGGCTCGACTCCTGGCTCATCGGCGGCTCCCTGCTCACCCTCTCCTGGAGCCTGGCCCTGGCCCACGCGGCGCGGACCGCCCAGTCCGGCGCCCCCGGCAGCGTGCCGCGCGCCGCGCTCTCCCTCGCCTACCCGCTCCTGGACATCGCGCTGGTCTCGATGGTCCTGGTCCTGCACTTCCGGCGGTCCGAGACCAACCGCTCCGCCGTCAACACCGCCATCGCCGCGCTCGCCCTCACCGTGCTCAGCGACGCCCTGTTCACCTCGCCGCTGCTGAGCGCGGAGTACCAGTCCGGACAGCTGCTCGACGCCGGCTGGTTCGCGGGCTCGCTGCTCCTCGCGTACGCGCCCTGGGGCGCCCGGCGCCTCCACCCCGGACCGGAGCCCGTCGGCCACTCGCGCGGGGAGCGCCCGCACAGCCGCCCCATCACCGGCTCACTGCCTGCCCTCACCCCGTACCTCGCGGCCGCCGTGTGCACCCTGGGCATCCTCTACAACGTCGTGGACGGCCGGAAGGTCGACCGGATGGTCGTCTTCACCGGCTGCACGGTCGTCCTCGCCCTCGTCATCCGCCAGGGCATCATGCTCCTCGACAACATCGCGCTGACCCAGGAACTGGCCCAGAAGGAGAACCACTTCCGCTCCCTGGTCCAGGGCTCCAGCGATGTCATCATGATCGCCGCGCCCACCGGGACCCTGCACTACGTGAGCCCCGCCGCCGCAGGGGTCTACGGCCGCGAGGCGGAGGAGCTGGTCGGCACCGAGCTTGCCGCCCTGATCCACCCCGACGACCTCGGCAAGGTGGTCCACGAGGTGCGCCGCTTCCTCGCCGCGCCGCCGGCCCAGGAGCCCACCACGCGCATCGAATGCCGCTTCAAGTCGGGCGACGGCGAATGGCTCAACGTGGAGTCCACCGTCAACCGCCACCAGGGCGGGCTCATCCTCAACAGCCGGGACGTCACCGAGCGGGTCCGCCTCCAGGCCCAGCTCCAGCACAGCGCCGAGCACGATCCGCTGACCGACCTGCCCAACCGGGCACTGTTCACGCGGCGGGTCCGCCAGGCCCTGACCGGCCGGCGCGCGGGGGACCACAGCACCGCCGTGCTCTTCATCGACCTCGACGGCTTCAAGGCGGTCAACGACACCATCGGCCACCAGGCCGGCGACGAGCTGCTCGTCGAGGCCGCGCGCAGGCTCCAGGACTCGGTCCGGGCCGGGGACACCGCCGCCCGCCTCGGCGGCGACGAGTTCGCCGCGCTGATCCTCGGCGACGGCAGCCGGGGCCGCAGCGCCCGCGAGCACCAGGCGCGCGAGATCGCCGACCGGCTGCGCACCACCCTCTCCCAGCCGTACCGGATCGCGGGCAACGAGGTCCGGGTCGCCGCCAGCATCGGCGTGGCCTTCGCCGACCCCGGCATCACCCCTTCGGACCTGATGCGCAACGCGGATCTCGCGATGTACCGCGCCAAGGCGGGAGGCAAGGACCGCGTCGAGATGTACGCGCCGCAGATGCAGGCCGAAATCGTCCGGAAGGCCGAACTGGCGGGGCGGCTGCGGACCGCACTGCACGAGGGCGAGTTCGCCCTGCTGCACCAGCCCGTCGTCTCGCTGGCCACCGGTGAGGTGTCCGCCGTCGTCGCGCAGGCCCGCTGGCGTTCGGCCCAGGGCATCCTCTTCACCCCCGCGGAGTTCCTCCGGGTGGCGGAGTACAGCGAGGGGTCCGCGGCCGCGGCCGGCAAGGACGCGGCACGGACCGCCGAGCTGGGGCGCTGGCTGCTGGAGCAGGCCGTGGAGCAGGCGGCCGACCGCCACCGGGCCGGGCACGGCGTCCCCGTGGCCGTCCGGATGACCGCCCAGCGGCTCCTCGACCGGGCCATGCCGCTGGGCTGTGTGGAGGCCCTGCTGACCAGGCACGGACTGCCCTCCGGGGCTCTGGTCCTGGAGCTGGCCGTTTCCGATCCCAGAGTGCCCTTCGACGACCTGGAGCGCCGCCTGACGGCCCTGCAACGGCTCGGGGTGGGAATCGCCCTGGACGGCTTCGGCAGCGGCTACGCGGCGATCAGCGCCCTGCGCCGCCTTCCGGTGGACATGCTCAAGCTGGACCGCGGGCTGGTGGAGGGCGTCGTCGAGTCCGCCCGCCTCCACAAGATCACCGCAGGTCTGTTGCGGATCGCAAACGACCTGGGCATGCGGTCCGTGGCCGACGGGGTGGACCTGCCCGAACAGGTCATGGCCCTGCGCGCCATGGGGTGCACCCACGGCCAGGGAATGGCTTTCTCCGGGCCACTGGACGAATACAGGCTGCGGCGTGCGCTCGTGCGCGGTAGTTTCCCAGTACCGGGTGGTGCGGTGCAGCCCGCCCTGGCCGGTGGTTCGCCCGGGGGATCGATGGCCATCCACAGAGGCTCACATAATGAGACGCCCGTCCCACCTACTTGACATCACCCTCCCGCCGGAGGGAGGGTCAATGCCATGCGCACCCGAATTCTCGTACTTGGAAAGCGCGTCGGCTGAAGCCGGGACCAGCATGTCCCCGCTCAACGCACCCGACGCGCTCCCCTCGCTTGCCTCCCGGCACGAGGGGTTTTTTGTTGCACTGGCACAGAGTCGAATCCGCGTAAAACCCTCAGCTTCGAGAAGAGAATGCCGATGACCGAGCAGGCCACCGGGGCCCACCATCCGCAGCCGCGGCCCCGTTCCGGCGGACAGCAGTCCGCCGCAGTTGAGCACGTCACGGGCGCGCAGTCCCTCATCCGCTCTCTCGAAGAGGTGGGGTGCGACACCGTCTTCGGCATTCCGGGAGGCGCCATCCTTCCCGCGTACGACCCGATGATGGACTCCAAGAAGGTCCGTCACATCCTGGTCCGCCACGAGCAGGGGGCCGGCCACGCCGCCACCGGCTACGCGCAGGCCACCGGGAAGGTCGGCGTCTGCATGGCCACGTCCGGTCCGGGCGCCACGAACCTGGTCACCCCGATCGCCGACGCGCACATGGACTCCGTCCCGCTCGTCGCGATCACCGGCCAGGTCTCCTCCAAGGCGATCGGCACCGACGCCTTCCAGGAGGCGGACATCGTCGGCATCACGATGCCGATCACCAAGCACAACTTCCTGGTCACCAAGGCCGAGGACATCCCGCGGACGATCGCCGAGGCCTTCCACATCGCCTCCACCGGCCGCCCCGGCCCGGTCCTGGTCGACATCGCCAAGGACGCCCTGCAGGCGAAGACCACCTTCTCGTGGCCGCCCTCCCAGGACCTCCCCGGTTACCGGCCGGTCACCAAGCCGCACGCCAAGCAGATCCGCGAGGCCGCCAAGCTCATCTGCCAGGCCAAGCGCCCGGTCCTGTACGTCGGCGGCGGCGTCATGAAGTCCGGCGCGACCGCCGAACTGAAGGTCCTGGCCGAGCTGACCGGCGTCCCGGTCACCACCACCCTGATGGCGCTGGGCTCCTTCCCCGACAGCCACCCGCTGCACGTCGGCATGCCCGGCATGCACGGTGCCGTCACCGCCGTCACCGCCCTGCAGAAGTCGGACCTGCTGATCGCGCTCGGCACCCGCTTCGACGACCGCGTCACCGGCAAGCTGGACAGCTTCGCCCCGTTCGCCAAGGTCATCCACGCGGACATCGACCCGGCCGAGATCGGCAAGAACCGCGAGGTCGACGTGCCGATCGTGGGCGACGCCCGCGAGGTCATCGCCGACCTGATCCAGGCCGTCCAGGCCGAGCACACCGAGGGCAACGCGGGCGACTACACCGCCTGGTGGAACGACCTCAACCGCTGGCGCGACACGTACCCGCTGGGCTACGACCTGCCCGCGGACGGCAGCCTCTCGCCCCAGCAGGTCATCGAGCGGATCGGGGCGCTCGCGCCGAAGAGCACGGTCTTCGCGGCCGGCGTCGGCCAGCACCAGATGTGGGCCTCGCACTTCGTCAAGTACGAGGAGCCCCGCACCTGGCTGAACTCCGGCGGCGCCGGAACCATGGGCTACGCGGTCCCGGCCGCGATGGGTGCCAAGGTCGGCATGCCCGAGCGCACGGTCTGGGCGATCGACGGCGACGGCTGCTTCCAGATGACCAATCAGGAACTGGTCACCTGCGCGCTGAACAACATCCCGATCAAGGTCGCGATCATCAACAACGGCGCGCTGGGCATGGTCCGCCAGTGGCAGACCCTGTTCTACAACCAGCGCTACTCGAACACCGTCCTCCACGCGGACGAGACCGGCCACGACACGGTCGGCTCCCAGCTCGGCGAGTCGACGGCCCCCCGCAAGGGCACCCGCGTCCCGGACTTCGTCAAGCTGGCCGAGGCCATGGGCTGTGTCGCCCTGCGCTGCGAGGACCCGGCCGACCTCGACAAGGTCATCGCCGAGGCCAACGCGATCAACGACCGTACGGTGGTCATCGACTTCATCGTCCACGAGGACGCCATGGTGTGGCCGATGGTCGCCGCCGGCACCTCCAACGACGAAGTCATGGCAGCCCGGGGCGTCCGTCCCGACTTCGGCGACAACGAAGACGACTGAGCCGAGAGAGCCGAGAGAGAGAACGCCTCACATGTCCAAGCACACGCTCTCCGTCCTGGTCGAGAACACGCCCGGCATCCTCGCCCGGATCGCCGCGCTGTTCTCCCGCCGCGGGTTCAACATCGACTCCCTCGCGGTCGGTGTCACGGAGCACCCCGACATCTCCCGCATCACCATCGTCGTGAACGTCGAGGACCTCCCGCTGGAGCAGGTGACCAAGCAGCTCAACAAGCTGGTCAACGTGCTCAAGATCGTCGAGCTGGAGTCGCACAACGCGATCGAGCGCGAACTCGTCCTGGTGAAGGTCCGGGCCGACAACGAGACCCGGTCGCAGATCGTCGAGATCGTCCAGCTGTTCCGCGCCAAGACGGTCGACGTCTCCCCGGAGGCCGTCACCATCGAGGCCACCGGCGGCACCGACAAGCTCGGCGCGATGCTCAAGATGCTGGAGCCCTTCGGCATCAAGGAGCTCGTGCAGTCCGGCACGATCGCCATAGGGCGTGGCGGACGGTCCATCACGGACCGCAGCCTGCGGGCGCTCGACCGCAGCGCCTGAGGCGCCTGAGGGGCCCGACGCCCGGCACGCACGACCTGTCCGGCGCGCCCGCGACGTCGGACGCAACAGACACGCAAGACACGTCGGACACGCTCAAGCCCGCATGGCGAGACCGACAGACCCAGATACCGTTCCCCGCCGTACGGTGGGTGCAACACCAGCGCACCAAGGAGATATCCCAGTGGCCGAGCTGTTCTACGAGAACGACGCCGACCTGTCCATCATCCAGGGCCGCAAGGTCGCGGTCATCGGTTACGGCAGCCAGGGCCACGCCCACGCGCTGTCGCTCCGTGACTCCGGCGTCGACGTCGTCGTCGGCCTGAAGGAGGGCTCGAAGTCCAAGGCCAAGGCCGAGGAGCAGGGCCTGAAGGTCGTCCCCGTGGCCGAGGCCGCCGAGTGGGCGAACGTCATCATGATCCTGACCCCGGACCCGCTCCAGGCCGAGATCTACGAGGAGTCCATCAAGGACCACCTCAAGGACGGCGACGCGCTGTTCTTCGGCCACGGCTTCAACGTCCGCTACGGCTTCATCAAGCCCCCGGCCAACGTGGACGTCGCCCTCGTCGCCCCGAAGGGCCCGGGCCACCTGGTTCGCCGTCAGTACGAGGAGGGCCGCGGCGTTCCGTGCATCGCGGCCGTCGAGCAGGACCACTCCGGCAACGCCTTCGCCCTTGCGCTCTCGTACGCGGCCGGCATCGGCGGCACCCGCGCCGGCGTCATCAAGACCACCTTCACCGAGGAGACCGAGACCGACCTGTTCGGTGAGCAGGCCGTCCTCTGCGGTGGCGCCTCCGCCCTCGTCAAGGCCGGTTTCGAGACCCTGACCGAGGCCGGCTACCAGCCGGAGATCGCGTACTTCGAGTGCCTGCACGAGCTGAAGCTCATCGTCGACCTCATGTACGAGGGCGGCCTGGAGAAGATGCGCTGGTCGGTCTCCGAGACCGCCGAGTGGGGCGACTACATCACCGGCCCCCGCATCATCACCGACGCCACCAAGGCCGAGATGAAGAAGGTCCTCGCGGAGATCCAGAGCGGCGAGTTCGCCAACACCTGGATGGCCGAGTACAAGGCCGGTCTGCCCAAGTACAACGAGTACAAGAAGGCCGACGAGGCGCACCTGCTGGAGACCACCGGCAAGAAGCTGCGCAAGCTCATGAGCTGGGTCGACAGCAGCGAGAACTGATCGCGTGTGCGCGGGGGCCGGGGCGGCGCGTCCCGGCCCCGCCGCACAGCACGGACGGCCGGGAAGGCCGGGCACGCGGCATCTGCGGGCCCGCCTTGTCCACCTCGGCCAACCACGGAAGGGTGATCCTTCCGTACAGGCGGAAATCCGGCCCGCCGGCGCCACTACACTGCTCAACACATACGCGTCAGGCCCACAGTGTCGTGCGTCTTCCACGCGGCTACCCCCTCCACCGCCTGCGGCCGTCGGGACGGCCGTCCGCACTGGACTTGTGAGGACCCACGTGAGCTCGAAACCTGTCGTACTCATCGCCGAAGAGCTGTCGCCCGCCACCGTCGAGGCGCTCGGCCCGGACTTCGAGATCCGGCACTGCAACGGCGCCGACCGCGCCGAGCTGCTCCCCGCGATCGTCGACGCCGACGCGATCCTCGTCCGCTCCGCGACCAAGGTCGACGCCGAGGCCATCGCCGTCGCCAAGAAGCTGCGGGTCGTCGCCCGGGCCGGCGTCGGTCTGGACAACGTCGACGTCTCCGCCGCCACCAAGGCCGGCGTGATGGTCGTCAACGCGCCGACCTCGAACATCGTGACCGCGGCCGAGCTCGCCTGCGGCCTGCTCGTCGCCACCGCCCGCAACATCCCGCAGGCCAACACCGCCCTGAAGAACGGTGAGTGGAAGCGGAACAAGTACACGGGTGTCGAGCTCAGCGAGAAGACCCTCGGCGTCGTCGGCCTCGGCCGCATCGGCGTCCTGGTCGCCCAGCGCATGTCGGCCTTCGGGATGAAGGTCGTCGCGTACGACCCCTACGTACAGCCCGCGCGCGCCGCCCAGATGGGCGTCAAGATGCTGACGCTGGACGAGCTCCTGGAGGTCGCCGACTTCATCACCGTGCACCTGCCCAAGACCCCCGAGACCCTCGGTCTCATCGGGGACGAGGCCCTGCACAAGGTGAAGCCGACCGTCCGCATCGTCAACGCCGCCCGTGGCGGGATCGTGGACGAGGCCGCGCTGTACTCGGCCATCAAGGAAGGACGCGTCGCCGGCGCCGGCCTCGACGTGTACGCGAAGGAGCCCTGCACGGACTCCCCGCTCTTCGAGCTCGACCAGGTGGTCTGCACCCCGCACCTCGGCGCGTCCACGGACGAGGCCCAGGAGAAGGCCGGTGTCTCGGTCGCCAAGTCGGTGCGCCTCGCCCTCGCCGGTGAGCTCGTGCCGGACGCGGTCAACGTCCAGGGCGGCGTCATCGCCGAGGACGTACGCCCGGGCCTGCCGCTCGCCGAGAAGCTCGGCCGCATCTTCACCGCCCTCGCGGGCGAGGTCGCGGTCCGCCTCGACGTCGAGGTCTGCGGCGAGATCACCCAGCACGACGTCAAGGTGCTCGAACTCTCCGCGCTCAAGGGTGTCTTCGAGGACGTCGTCGACGAGACGGTCTCCTACGTCAACGCCCCGCTGTTCGCGCAGGAGCGCGGCGTCGAGGTCCGCCTGACCACCAGCTCCGAGTCCCCGGACCACCGCAACGTGGTGACCGTCCGCGGCACCCTGTCGGACGGCCAGGAGGTCTCGGTCTCCGGCACGCTCGCCGGCCCGAAGCACCTCCAGAAGATCGTCGGCGTCGGCGAGTACGACGTGGACCTGGCGCTCGCCGACCACATGGTCGTGCTGCGCTACACCGACCGCCCGGGCGTGGTCGGCACCGTCGGCCGCGTCCTCGGTGAAGGCGGCCTGAACATCGCGGGCATGCAGGTCGCCCGCGCCGAGGAGCACGGCGAGGCGCTCGCCGTCCTCACCGTCGACGCCGAGGTCCCGGCGAACGTCCTCGCGGACATCGCCTCCGAGATCGGCGCCGTCTCGGCGCGCACGGTCAGCCTCGGCTGATCGGCTGAACGGCTGAAACACAGGGGAAGGGCCCGGGGGAGACCCCCGGGCCCTTCCGCGTTCCTCTGCCCGCCCCGCACCGGCCGGGATCAGGTGTACGTCGGCTCCTGCGCGCCGTCCCCCGCAGCCGGGGCCCGCTCCGCCGTGGGCGTGGCGGGTGCCTCCACACCCCGCATCAGAGCCGTGGCGAGTACGGCCGCCGCGAGCAGCAGCGCCGTGGCGCCCCAGGCCGCGTACTGCATTCCGTGGACGAAGGCCTCGCGGGCCAGGGCGAGGACCTGCTCGCCGGCCGCCCCGCCGAGCTGGTGGGCGGTGGCCACGGCGCCGCCGAGGGTTTCCCGTACCGCGGGCTCGGAGTCCGCCAGGTCGCCGCGGTAGACCGCGGTGCCCAGGCTGCCGAGGACCGCCATGCCGAGGGCGCCGCCGAACTCCTGGCCCGTCTCCAGCAGGGAGGCGGCCGAACCGGCCTTCTCGGCGGGGGCCGAGGCGAGTGCCATGTCCGAGACCAGCGACATGATGGTCACGATGCCCGAGGCCAGTACGCCGGCGCCGGTCAGGAGCAGCCACAGGGAGTCGGTTCCGACCATGCCGACCAGGGCGAATCCGGCGGCGGCGAGGACGAACCCGCCGGCGATGACGTAGGCCCGCTCCGTCTTCTGGGCCAGGGCGGCGGAGACGGGGGCCGCGGCGCCGATGACCACCGAGGGCGCGAGGCTCCACAGGGCGGCCTCCAGGGTGCCCATGCCGAGCACGGACTGCAGGTACTGGGTGGTGAAGTAGGCCGATCCCATCATGGCGAACGCGGCGATCGTGTTGAGGCCGACGCCGGCACCGAAGCCGCGGCCCCGGAACAGCGCCCGGCTGACCATGGCGTCGTCGCGGGTGCGCTGACGGCGGACGAAGACGTAGCCGAAGACCAGGCCGGCCAGCAGGCAGCCGAGGTAGAGCGGCTCGAAGCCCTCGGCGGCGATCTCCTTGAGCCCGTAGACGACCGGGAGCACGGCGGCCATGGACAACGGGACGGACAGCAGGTCGAAGCGGCCGGGGGCAGGGTCCTTGAACTCGGGGACCAGCACGGGGACCAGGATCAGCAGGAGCAGCATCGCGGGCACGTTGATGAGGAAGACGGAGCCCCAGTAGAAGTGGTTCAGCATCACACCGCTCAGCACCGAGCCCAGCGCGATGCCGCCGGTCATGGCCCCGGACCAGATGGCGATGGCCTTGCCGCGCTGCTTGTCGTCCTGGAAGAGGTTGCGTACGAGGGCCAGCGTGGAGGGCATCAGGGTCGCGCCGCCGATGCCGAGCAGGACGCGGCAGGCGATGAGCATCTCGGCGCTCGTGGCGTACCCGGCGCCGATCGAGGCGAGGCCGAAGGCGGTCGCGCCGATCAGCAGCAGCTTGCGGCGGCCGATCCGGTCACCGAGCGATCCCATCGTGATCAGCAGACCGGAAAGGGCGAAGGCGTAGCTGTCGAAGATCCACAGCTGCTGGGTGGCGCTCGGGTCCAGCTGCTCGGTGATGGCGGGGATGGCGAAGTAGAGGACGGAGACGTCCATCGAGACCAGGAGCAGTGGCAGCACGAGGACGGTGAAGGCGGTCCATTCGCGGCGGCCGGCGAGGCGCGCTGTGGCGGCGGGGTTCGTCATGAGAAGCAATGTACATCCGTCATAAACGTTTGTCTATGACGGATGTATAGAACGCTTGTCTGGAACTTCCGTCTATGACGCCCGTCTTGCTACGGTGGCGGCATGGGACATCGTGAGGATCTGCTCGAAGGCGCCAAGAAGTGCCTGGTCGAGAAGGGTTTCGTGCGCACCACGGCGCGCGACATCGTGAAGGTTTCGGGCGCGAACCTGGCCTCCATCGGCTACCACTACGGCTCGAAGGACGCCCTGCTCACCGAGGCGTTCATCGCCTTGATGCAGGAGCTGGGCGCCGGCTTCCAGGAAGGCGTGCAGGGCGAGGGCGGCTCGCTGGAACGGTTCCACGCGGTCTGGCAGGGCTTCCTGACCCACCGGGAGGAAGCCGGTCCGGTCTGGGCGGCCAGCCTGGAGGTCGCGCTGGCCCGCGACCGGATGCCGGATCTGCGCGCGATGCTCGCGGCCTCGCAGGCCGAGGGGCGCCGCGGCCTGATCGCGATGCTGACCGGCACCCCCGAGGAGGAGATCACCGAGCGGGAGGAACGGACGCTGGGTGCCTTCTACCAGGCGCTGCTGAACGGCCTGATGATCCAGTGGCTGTTCGATCCGAAGACCGCGGCGAGCGCGGAGGAGTTCACCGAGGGCATGCGGGCGGCGTCCGAGGCGCTGACCCGTTCTCCGGCGAAGGCCTCCGGGGACCGGGAGTGACGGGGGACCCGGAGCAAGCGGAGTCCCCTGAGGCGCGTGGCATGCTACGGATATGACCACGGAGTCCACGGGGCGCACGGAAGCCAGGGAAGCCACGGAAGCCGGGGAAACCACGGCGTCCGCCGCGGAGTTCGAGGCGCACCGGCCCCGGCTCTTCTCGCTCGCCTACCGGATGCTCGGCTCTGCGAGCGAGGCCGAGGACGTCGTGCAGGACGCGTACCTGCGCTGGAGCGGTGCTGCCTCCGGCTCCGTCCTCGCCCCGGCCGCCTGGCTGACCAAGGTCGTGACGAACCTCTGCCTCAACCGGCTCACCTCGGCCCGTGCCCGGCGGGAGACGTACGTCGGGCCCTGGCTGCCCGAGCCGGTGCTCACCCACGCCGGCGCCGCCGAACCGCTCGGCCCGCTGGAGAGCATCGTGCAGCGCGAGTCGGTCTCGCTCGCGCTGCTCACCCTCATGGAGCGGCTCACTCCCGCCGAACGTGCGGTGTTCGTGCTCCGCGAGGCCTTCGGGCACAGCCACCGGGAGGTCGCCGGGGCGGTGGGCATCGAGGAGGCCCACTCGCGGCAGCTCCACCGCCGGGCCCGAGAACGGCTCGGTCACCCGCGAAGGCGCTTCGACGTCGACGAGAGACAGCGCACGAAGATCGTCGAGCGCTTCTTCGCCGCCGCCCTCCAAGGCGACGTGGCCGGCCTTGAGCGGCTGCTCGCCGACGAGGTGGTCGCCTGGTCCGACGGAGGCGGCCAGGTGTCGGCGGCACGTCGGCCGGTGACCGGACGCGCCAAGGTGCTCCGCTATCTGCTGGGCATGGGCTCCCGGCCCCAGACGGCGTTCCTCACCTTCGAGTTCGGCGAGGCGAACGGCGAGCCGGCGGCCCTCATCCTCGCGGACGGGGCGCTGGCCGGAGTCCTCGTCCCCGAGGTCCGGGAGGGCCTGGTCGTCGGCGTCCGCACGGTCCTGAGCCCCGGCAAACTCGCCTTCGCCGCGGGGCAGCTGGCGTGAGGAGCGGACCACCGGCGCCGAAGAGGGCGCCGGGCGGTCCGTCAGACGGTGACGACGACCTTCGCGCGGGCGTGCTCCACCTCCACGTACCGGATGGCCGCGGCGACGTCGGGGAGCGGGTAGGTCCGGTCGACGACCGGGGCGAGGTCACCTCGCTCGACGAGTTCCCTCAGCGCGGCCAGGTTCTTCCTGTCCGGCGTCGCCGTGAGGACGAGCAGGCGCTGGCTGACGAACCGGGACAGCATCCACCCTCTGACGAGGAGCCCCATCGGCCCGACCAGGCTGCCGCCACCGGACACCCCGCCACCGGACAGGACGAGCGTCCCCGAGGGGGTCAGCGCGCGCCGGCACTCGGCCAGCGAACGGTTCCCCACCAGGTCGAACACCACGTCGTAGCGGGGGCCGCCGAGGGTGAAGTCCTCGCGGGTGTAGTCGACGACGTGATCCGCGCCGAGCGACCGGACCAGCTCCGCGTTCTTCGTACTGCACACCCCGGTCACCTCCGCGCCGAACGCCTTGGCGATCTGGACGGCGAAGGTCCCCACCCCGCCTGACGCCCCGTTGACCAGAACCCTGTCTCCCGGCCGCACCCGCGCCAGATCGCGAAGGCCCATGAGTGCGGTGTTGCCCGCCAGCGGCAGCGCGGCCGCCTGTTCGAACGTCAGGCCGTCCGGCTTCGGCTCCACGACGGCCTGGGAGGCGCACACGTACTCGGCGAACGCCCCGTCGGCCTCGCCGAACACCTCGTCACCGGGGCGCAGCCGCGTGACGTCCCTGCCCACCGCCTCCACCCGGCCCGCGAAGTCCGTGCCCCGGATCCTCTCCTTCGGCGCGCGCAGCCCCAGCACCAGTCTGGCCAGGTACGGATCGCCCCGCATGAGGTGCCAGTCGCGCGCGTTGACCGCGGCCGCGCGGACCCGGACCAGCACCTCGCCGTCGGCGACGACCGGCTTGTCGACCTCCCTGAGCTCCAGCACGTCGGGTGAGCCGTACCGGTCCTGGACGATCGCCTTCATCAGACCTCCGTTCGGCTGACCTGGAGGCCAACGCTGTTGGAGAAGGTAGGCGACTCGTGCCGGTGCGGACATCGGGGACAGCCCCTAGGTGTGCCCCGGATCCGAAGGGCACGGCTCAGGCCATGCGGGCGGCCTTCAGGGCCATGTGGAGGAGCAGCCGGTCCTCGCCCTCGTCCAGGTCGAGTCCGGTGAGCTGCTCCACCCGGGCGAGGCGGTAGTACAGCGTCTGGCGGTGGATGCCCAGGGCCGCCGCCGCGCGGCCCGCCTGGCCGGCGCAGTCGAGGAACACCTCCGCGGTACGGGAGAGTTCGCGGTGGGCCGGGCTCAGCAGGGCGCGCGTCGCCGGGTCGTCCACCGGGTCGGCGGCCACGGCGGCCAGCAGCCGGTACGGGCCGATCGCCGACCACTGGGCGACGGGGCCGAACCGGGGTTGCGCGGCGGCCGCCCGGGCCGCCGCGACGGCCTGCTCCCACGCGTCGGGCAGCGCCGCGAGGGTGCGGACGGGATCGGCGACCCCGGCGGTCACGGTCCTCGGGGCCGCCGCGGCGTCCGCCGCGGGCGCCGGCGCGCGCGGCAGCAGCCGCGCGACCGCCGTCAGGGCCGGAGCCAGTGCGTCCGTCGAGCGCAGCCGGAGCAGCACCGCCAGCGCCAGACCGCCCCCGCCCGCGGTGCCACCCGTGCCCGTGCCCGCGGCCCCGCCCGCGTGAGCGCCGCCGCGCCGCGGTACGACGCACAGCGCCGCCGCGCCCGGCACCGACGGCGGAGCCTCCCCGGACCACGGCGCCACGCACACCGCCGCGTGCAGCCCGTCCCCGCCCGGGCCGAGGGCGACCCGCAGCGCGGCCACCGCCATGTCCTGCTGCCAGCCCCGCGCGGCCGTGAGCACCGCCTGGAACTCCCGCGACAGGTCCGCCCCCGCCTTCGCCTCCTCGGCCAGCAGGACCCCGATCCGCTGGGCCACCTCCATGGCCGCGGCCAGTTCCGCCGGGCCCGGCCCCGGCTCCTGGTCGAGGAGCCACACGTACCCCTGCACGATGCCCCGGAAGCGCACCGGCAGGCAGATCCGCCCCCGGAACACCCCGGCCTCGGGCGCCGCCGGGATGTGGACCGGCCCGGTGGCGCGGGCGATGCCGAAGCCCTCGAACCAGGAGCGGACGGCCGCGGTCGACTGGCGGGTCAGGATCGAGCGGGTCCGTACCGGGTCCATCGCCTGATCGTCGTCGCTGTCGTGGGCGCCGAAGGCGATGAGCCGGAAGTCCCGGTTCTCCAGGGTCGCCGGGGCGCCGAGCAGCGCGGAGATCTCGTCCACCAGGTCCTGGTAATCGCCCTTCACCCCAGCATTCTCCCACCCTCGCAGAGGCTCTTCAGACAGATGTATGAGATCGGGGCCACGGATGCGTGACAGCTGTCGATGGCAGAGGATCAAACCGATCCTTAGGTTTCACGGTGGTTTTACTTGAGCTTTTCTTCTGCCACCCGCTGGAGGTGCCCCGTGCTGGGTCCCGTGATCCTCGCCGCTTCGCGCAGCGACAAGATGCGCCGTATCGTCTCTGCCGCCCCGGTGACCAAGCCCGTGGTGAACCGGTTCATCCCCGGTGAGACGGTCGACCAGGTCATCCCGATCGTCGAGGACCTCACGCGCAAGGGCCTGGAGGTCACCCTCGACGTCGTGGGCGAGGACATCACCGAGGTCGCGCAGTCGCACGCCGCCCGCGACGCCTACCTCCAGCTGATCGAGCGCCTCGCGGAGCTGGGCCTCGGCGAGACCGCCGAGATGTCGGTCAAGCTGTCGATGTTCGGCCAGGCGCTGGAGGGCGGCCACGAGCTCGCCCTCGCCAACGTCCGCCCGGTCGTCGAGGCCGCCGCCGCCATCGGCACCACCGTGACGCTCGATGCCGAGGACCACACCACCCTCGACTCGATGTTCGCCATCCACGAGGAGCTGCGCCGGGACTTCCCGCAGACCGGCTGCGTGATCCAGGCCTACCTCTTCCGCACCGAGGCCGACGCCCGCCGCCTGGCCGCCGCCGGCAGCCGCGTCCGGATCGTGAAGGGCGCCTACAAGGAGCCCGCCGAGGTCGCGTACCAGGACAAGGGTGAGATCGACAAGGCGTACGTCCGGATCATGAAGATCCTCATGGAGGGCGAGGGCTACCCGATGATCGGGTCCCACGACCCGCGGCTCATCGCCATCGGCCAGGAGCTGGCCCGCCAGGCCGGGCGCAAACTGGACGAGTACGAGTTCCAGATGCTGTACGGCATCCGCAGCGAAGAGCACCTGCGGCTGGCCGCCGAGGGCCACCGGATGCGGGTCTACACCGCGTACGGGACCGACTGGTACGGCTACTTCATGCGCCGCCTCGCGGAGAAGCCGGCCAACCTGCTGTTCTTCCTCCGCTCGATGATCACCAAGAACTAGCCAAGAACTAGGTCAAGGAGTTACCAGCCCCATGGATGCTGTGACCCAGGTCCCCGCTCCGGTCAACGAGCCGGTCCACTCGTACGCCCCCGGCACCCCGGAGCGCGCACGTCTCGAAACGCAGCTCAAGCAGCTGTCCGAGAACCCGATCGACCTCCCGATGACGATCAACGGCGTCAAGCGGATGGGCGGCGGCGAGCGCTTCGACGTGGTCCAGCCGCACGACCACAAGTCCGTGCTCGGCACCTACGCCAACGCCACCCAGGCCGACGCGCAGGAGGCCATCGACGCCGCCCTCGCCGCCGCCCCGGCCTGGCGTTCGATGTCCTTCGACGACCGCGCCGCGATCATCCTGCGCGCCGCCGAGCTGCTGTCCGGCCCGTGGCGCGAGAAGCTCGCCGCCTCCACCATGCTGGGCCAGTCGAAGACCGCGCAGCAGGCCGAGATCGACACCCCGTGCGAGCTCGTCGACTTCTGGCGCTTCAACGTCCACTTCGCCCGCCAGATCCTGGCCGAGCAGCCGGTCGCGAACTCCGCCGGCGTGTGGAACCGCAGCGACCACCGCCCGCTCGAAGGCTTCGTCTACGCGATCACGCCGTTCAACTTCACGGCCATCGCCGGCAACCTGCCGACCGCCCCCGCCCTCATGGGCAACGTGGTCCTGTGGAAGCCGTCCCCGACGCAGACCCACTCCGCGGTCCTCCTCATGGAGCTCCTGGAGGAGGCCGGCCTGCCGAAGGGCGTCATCAACCTGGTGACGGGCGACGGCATCGCGGTGTCGGAGGTGGCCCTGAACCACCCCGAGCTGGCCGGGATCCACTTCACCGGCTCGACCAAGACCTTCCAGTACCTGTGGAAGACGGTCGGCAACAACATCGAGAAGTACAAGTCCTACCCGCGCCTGGTCGGCGAGACCGGCGGCAAGGACTTCGTCGTCGCGCACCCGTCCGCGGACCGCGCGGTCCTGAAGACGGCGCTGACCCGCGGCTCCTTCGAGTTCCAGGGCCAGAAGTGCTCGGCGTCCTCGCGCGCCTACGTTCCGGCCTCGATCTGGAACGACGGCTTCAAGGAGGCCTTCGCGGCCGAGGTCGACGGCATCGCCATGGGTGACGTCCGCGACCTGACCAACTTCATCGGCGCCGTCATCGACGAGCGGTCGTTCGCCAAGAACAAGGCCGCCATCGACCGCGCCATCGCCGACCCGACCTGCGAGATCGTCGCGGGCGGCACGTACGACGACTCGGAGGGCTACTTCGTCCGCCCGACCGTCATCGCGTGCACCGACCCGTCGAACGAGGTCTTCACGACCGAGTACTTCGGCCCGATCCTCGCCGTGCACGTCTACGAGGACGCCGAGTTCGACGCGATGCTGGCCCAGATGGAGTCCGTCTCGGCGTACGCCCTGACCGGCTCGATCATCGCGGCGGACCGGTACGCGGCGGCGGACGCGATGGAGAAGCTCCGCTTCGCGGCGGGCAACTTCTACATCAACGACAAGTCCACCGGCGCCGTGGTCGGCCAGCAGCCCTTCGGCGGCGGCCGCGCCTCGGGTACGAACGACAAGGCGGGCGCCGCTACCAACCTGCAGCGCTGGACCTCGACCCGCTCCATCAAGGAGACCCTGGTCGCGCCGACCGAGTACGGCTACCCGCACATGGGCTGAACCCCGCCCCACTGAGCCCCGCCCCCGCTCCGGTACCCCCAAGTCCGGAGCGGGGGCGGTTCCAGTTTCCGGCCGGGGCGCCGATCCGTTCAGCGCATCTGCGGGAGATCCCGCAGCGGGCGGACAAGGGCCCGTAACCGCTGCTAGCCTTCGATGCGTTGGTACGGAGACATGCTCCACAGACTCGGGCCCGGTAACCCGAGGGGGGTAAAGGGCTCTCACGAGTTCCCGTACGTGACTGTGCAGCTTGTCGAGATGTACGAGACCTCTGCGCGCCGTTCCGGGACGGGGCTTCGAGGAGACGTATGTCCACGCACGGCAGCAATCGGCATCGGACCGCGACACTCTGCGCCAGGGCGACGGGGATCCCCCACACCAGGTGCGCCCAGTGGGCGGCCGCAGGCCTCATCACACGACACCAGCCGGTCCCGGACGGCCGCTCGGCGGCGCAGCGCGCCTTCGAGGCGCGGGTGGCGTACGTGCTCGCCAACGCGCTGCGCGACGAACAGGTCGACGGTGCCGTCCTCGGCGTGACGGGCGCGGTACCGACGACGGACGGACTGACGCTCGCGCTCCACCCGCAGATGGCACACCGCGTCATCGCGGAACTGCTGCCCACGTTCGACTCGGACTACGGCGGCCTGCGCGGTGTGCCCGGTCTGAGGCCGGCCGGCCACGACGGGGCGTGGACGCTCCGGAACGTCGGAGACGACGCCGCGATCCGGCTCACCCACCCGGACCCGGAGTGGGGCCCGCGCCTTCCGGAGGACACCGAGGTGCTGACCGAGCTGTGGCGCGGGAGCCCCACCGCCCTCGACCGTCGGGAGGAAGAGGACCTGCCCGCCTGGTACGACAGGCGCGGCGGCCCGCAGCCGGTGCTGCGCGACGTCGTGCTCAGCCGGCTGCTCAGGCGCCCGCTCCTGGTCAACGAGGCCGGGGCCGCGCACGGCTGGGCCAACACGTACAGCCACGCCTATACCGACCTGGTCATCGAATGGTGCTGCGGCAGGGACCAGGACGACGTGGAACGCAACCTGCGCAGGAGCGGACTCGCGGCGCCCCCGCCGGAAGGCGTCGCCTACCGCCCGGCCCGCGGAAAGCCGCGCGCGCGGGGGACCATCGCACTCGAAGACGCGTATGTGGTCGTGCGCGCGCTGGGCTCTTGCGATACCGGGGAGTCCACCTTCACCGCCGAGTGGATAACCGAGCAGAACCGGGCGAGGTACCGCTGATGCTGACCGCGGCGATCGTGACGGCGGCCGTGCTCGGTGTCGCCAAGGTGGTGAGGGACTGGCTGATCCTGCGGCAGGTGCGGGCGGCCATGGAGACCTGCACGCCGGAGGACCGGGTCCGGATCGGGATGCGGCTGGCTTCGGCGCTCGGTGGCGCTCCGGACCTCGGAGCGGCTCCGGAGCAGCCCCCGGAGCCCTCCGCCGATGACGTGGTCAGACCTCGACGATGACCTGGTCCAGGGACTTGCGGACCAGGTCCGGGACCTCGCAGTCGTCCGCCGGGTAGCCGACCGGGACGACCGCGAAGGCCTTCTCGTTCTCCGGGCGGCCCAGGACGTGGGAGAGGAAACGCATCGGGCTCGGCGTATGGACCAGGGCCGCCAGGCCGGACAGGTGGAGCGCGGTCAGGAGCATGCCGACCGCGATGCCGACCGACTCGTCGACGTAGTAGTGCTTGCGCTTCGTGCCGTCCGGGCCGAGCCAGTAGCGCTGCTGGAAGACCACGATCAGGGCCGGGGCGTCCGTGAGGTGGGTCTTCACGGCGTCCGTGCCGAGCGGGCGCAGGGCGGCGAGCCACTCGTCGCCGAGGCGGCCGTCGTAGGAGCGCGCCTCCTCCTGCTCGGCGGCGGCGCGGATCCGCCGGCGCACCGCCGGGTCCTTGACGAGGACGAAGGTCCAGGGCTGCTGGTGCGCCCCGGAGGGGGCGGTCGCGGCGCACGCGACGGCGTCCCGGACGACCTGCTCGGGCACGGGGTCGGTGGAGAAGTGGCGTACGGTCCGCCGCTCGTCCATCCGGGCGCGCAACTCGGCTGCGCGGGCGAGGGATTCCAGGCTCGGCATCCGCGCGGGCCGGTAGGCGGCCGGGCGGTACGGCAGGCCGTGGGTGGGGGTCCACTGCTGGGCATCAGGCGACATGGGGCGAGTGTGGCGGGGCGCGCCCGGCGACGGCCAGGAACCTACAGGCCGATCGTTGGCGGAGGGACACTGGTTCCATGACCGATACACGGACGCACCTCGCGCACACCTCGCAGCTGGGCCCCGGCGCGCTGGAGGAGATCCGGGCCCTGCTCGACCGCGCGTTCGAGGAGGACTTCTCCGACGAGGACTTCGAGCACGGGCTCGGCGGGATGCACGCCCTGGTGCACGAGGGCGGGGAGCTCGTCGCGCACGGGAGCGTCGTGCAGCGGCGGGTCGTGCACCGGGGGCGGGCGCTGCGGGCCGGGTACGTCGAGGCCGTGGCCGTACGGGCCGACCGGCGGCGGCGCGGGATCGGGAGCGCCGTCATGGCCGGGCTGGAAGCGGTCATCGGGCGGGCCTACGTGCTCGGCGCGCTGTCGGCGTCGCAGGACGGGGCCGGGCTGTACCGCGGCCGCGGCTGGCAGGTGTGGGGCGGGCACATCGGAGTGCTCGGGCCGCGGGGGCCCGAGCCGCTCCCGGGCGAGGAGGGCGGCACCTACCTGTGGGTGCCGCCCGGCGGGGCCCTTCCGGACCCCGCCGGGCGACTGGACTTCGACTGGCGCAACGGGGACGTGCTGTAGCTCCGTCAGCCGGAGATGCTGGCCGCCCCCGACTCGATGTGGCCCGTGTAGCGGCGCGACCAGGTGCCGTCGGAGTCGGCCAGGACCGTGAAGTCGTACCAGCCGTTGCTGTAGGCCACGGCGTTGAAGTAGTCCTCGCGGGAGGAGTTCGCCGGGACGGTGTACGTCCACGGGCCGTCCGTGCGGTAGGCGTTCGAGCGGATCGTGAAGGTGACGGGCGCGGCCGACGTGTTCGTCATCCTGAAGTAGATCGCGGTCTTGCCCGTGCCAGGCTCCACCGCGAAGCGGGCCGCCACCTCGATCGCCTTGCCCGCCTTCGACGCGTCGCCGGTGAAGCGGCGCAGGAAGCGGTTCGGCCCGTGCATCGAGATGTCGTACTTGCCCGAGCCGTATCCGAGGCCGATGTTGAAGTAGTCGCTGCCGGTGCCGCCCGCGTCCACCGTGTACTGCCAGGCCGCCGTGTCCCGGTACTGGTGCGGGTGGATCGAGAAGTGCGCCGCCCGCTTCGCCTCCGCGCCCTGGTTGGTCATCGAGAACCACGCCAGGATCTTGCCGGCCGCGCCGAACTCGAAGCGGTCCAGGTTGCCGTTGACCTGGTACGGAAGGGCGCGCGCCGGGCGCGTGCCGGGCTCCTGCGCAGGGAGGGCGTTGTCCTGCGGCGCCGGGTTGGGCAGCGGGCCGCAGGTCGCCTGGCCGATCACCTTGGCCGTGGACGGCAGGCCGGCGGGGACCCCGTAGACCGGGTGCGCGAAGTCGAAGACGCCGGTCAGGTCGCCGGTCACCGTGCGGCGCCACGCGCTGATGTTGGGACAGGTGGCGGGGGTGCCGAGGGCGGCCGTCCACTTCTCCATGAACCGCAGCACCGAGGTGTGGTCGAAGACCTCGGAGCTCACCCAGCCACCGCGCGTCCACGGGGACATGACGATCATCGGGACCCGGAAGCCGAGGCCGATCGGGGTGCCGTCGATGTACTCGCCCGGTGTGCCGGGCGGGGCGACCGGCGGCGGCACGTGGTCGAAGAAGCCGTCGTTCTCGTCGTAGTTGAGGAAGAGGACGGTGGAGTCGAAGACCTCGGGGCTGGCCGCCAGCGCCCGGTAGACGAGGTCCACGAAGTGGGCGCCGTCGCCCGGCGGGGCGTACGGGTGCTCCGAGAAGGCCTCGTTGGCCACGACCCAGGAGACCTGGGGGAGGGTGCCGGCGACGACGTCCGCGCGGATGGCGGCCGCGATGTCGTCCGGAGTGGAGCCGGTGACCTTGGGGACGGAGCCCATGCCCCGGTCCCACAGCGGGTTGCCGGGGGCGGCGTCCGTGAACTTCTTGAAGTAGGCCAGGCCGTTGTCGCCGTAGTTGTCCTGGGCGTTCTGGTAGACCTTCCAGCTCACGCCGGCGCGCTGGAGGGCCTCCGCGTACGTCTCCCAGGTCAGCCCGGACTCGTCGCCGCCGTCCTTGCTGGAGGCGTCGACCTTGCCGCTCCACAGGAAGGTGCGGTTCGGGCCGGTGGCGCTGAGCGTGGAACAGAAGTACGCGTCGCAGACCGTGTAGTTGTCGGCGAGCCCGTAGTGGAAGGGTATGTCCCCGCGGTCCAGGTAGCCGAGGGTGTGGGTCTTGCCGACGCCGACGACCCAGTTGTCCATCCGGCCCTTGTTCCAGGCCGCGTGCTGCGAGGTCCAGCTGTGCGGGAGGTCGCCGGTGCACTGGGCCAGGGTCTCGCTGTCGGCCCCGCCGGCCGCCGGGGTGGCGGAGAGCTTCCACGGGTACTGGCGGCCGCCCCAGTTGGGCTGGTTGAACATGCCCCAGCCGCCGGGGAGGTTGCCGGCGGCGCGGTCGCCGAACCCGCGGACACCCTTCAGCCTTCCGAAGTAGTGGTCGAAGCTGCGGTTCTCCTGCATCAGGATCACCACGTGCTTCACATCGGTGATCGTGCCGGTCGCGGCGGCCGCGGCCGCCGTCGTCGCCGTGACGGCGGGCAGGGCCGCTCCCGCCACGAGCCCGGCGCCGATTCCCACGAACCCTCTTCGGCTGATCGGTGTCACTGGCCCCTCGCCTCCAACTCGCGTGCCCCGCTGGCACATCGACGGCAAGAGTGGCGGGAGGGGCACCAAAGGTCTACAGCCGTGCGGTAAGAAATCGGTGAACATCCGGGTGGCTGGAATCAGCTGCTGATCCGGACGAGCATCTTGCCCAGGTTCTCGCCTCGGAGCATGCCGAGAAAGGCGTCCACCGTGTGGTCGAATCCCTGGACAACGGTGGTATCGGTACCGATCCGGCCGCTGCGCAGATGAGGGACGAGGAAGTCCTCCAGCTCCTCCTGGAGATTGGTGTGATGGCGAACCAATACCCCCTCGAGACGCAGCGACTTGTGCACCACCTCGAAGAGGTTGCGGGGCGCGGCGGGGGAGCGGTCGCCGTTGTACATCGAGATGCCCCCCACCCAGGCGATCCGCCCGTGCTCGCGCAGCACGTCGATCGCGCCCTCCAGGTGGTCGCCGCCCACGTTGTCCACGTAGACGTCGACGCCTCCCCCGGACACCGCCGCGGCCGCCTTCGCGAGCTGCTCGCCGACCGGGCCGTCGTGGTAGTCGAAGGCCGCGTCGAAGCCGAGGTTCTCCGTCAGGTGGCGGACCTTGGCCGCCGATCCCGCGCTCCCGATGATCCGGCGGGCGCCGAGCAGCCGGGCGATGTGGCCGGTCGCCACGCCCACCCCGCCCGCGGCGGCGGAGACGAACAGGTCCTCGCCCTCCCGCAGCGCCGCGGTCCGGGTCAGGGCGGCGTACGCGGTGAGGCCGGTGCCGCCGAGGATCGAGAGGTAGGCCTCCAGCGGAACGCCCGCGTGGCCGCGCAGTTTGCGCGTTCCGGCCACCCCGAGGGTGACGAGGGCGTGCGTGCGCCAGCCCTCGCGGTGGAAGACGAGGTCGCCCTGCGCCAGTCCCGGGTCGCGCGAGGCGACCACGCGGCCCACCGAGCGGCCTTCCAGCGGGGTGCCGAGCGCGAAACCTCCCTCGCCGCCGTCCATCAGCCCGCGGTGGTACGGGTCCACCGAGAGCAGCAGGTTCTCCACCAGGGCGGTCCCGGGCCCCGGTTCCGGGACCGGGTAGGCGGCGTAGGCGAAGTCCGTGGCGGCGGGGAAGCCGGCGGGGCGGGCGATCTGGTGCACGGCGCGAGCGGTAACGGTGGTCATGCCCCAGACGCTAGGAAGGAATCTCCGGGCCGGGCAGGGGGTTTCGCTCATGGAAGCCGCACAGCCATGAACGACGCTCATAGAACGAGGTGGGGGCCCCGGTGTCCGAACTCCTCCCGCAGGAACTGCGGATCCTGGTCGCCGTGGCCGAGTCCGGCGGCTTCTCCGCGGCGGCCGCCGCGCTGGGCCTCACCCAGTCGGCCGTCTCGCACTCCGTGCGCGGCAGCGAGGCCAAGATCGGCGCGGTCCTCTTCGAGCGCGGCCGGACCGGGGCCGCGCCCACCCCGGCGGGGGAGCGGGCCGTCGGCCACGCGCGCAGGATCCTGCGGCTGTACGAGGTCATGGGCGCGGAGGTGCGCGGCGCGGGCCGGGGCGCACCGGATCGCGACACGGTCGGGGGCGTGCTGCGGATCGCCGCGTTCCGCAGCGCGGCCCTGCACCTGCTGCCGCCCGCCCTGCACCGGCTCACGGCCCGGCACCCGGGCATCCGCCCCGAGGTCCGGGTGGTCCGCGAGATCGGCCCCGGCACGGCCGGCGAGGTGGCGGCCGGCCGCGCCGACCTGGGCATCGCCACCCTGGGCATGGCGCGGGGACTGCCGCCCGGCCTGTTGAGCGGGGTGCTCATGGAGGATGCGTACGCGCTGGTGCACCCGGCCGGGCATCCCGATCCGAAGGCGCTGCCCCTGATGGACTGGGACGAGAACTGCGGCTCCTACACCCGCACCTGGTGGCTGGCGCAGGACTGGATCCCGCGGGCGACGGTGAAGGCGGAGGACGACGCGATGGTGCTGACCATGGTCGGCCGCGGGCTCGGCATGGCGATCATGCCCGGGCTGTCCCTCCGCGAGGCGACCGAGGCCGTCGACATCACTGGATTGGGTCCCCGGGGGCCGGTGAGGCGCGTGGGGTACGTCACCACACCGGAAGCCGCCTCAACTCTCGCCGTAGTGGCTCTGATCAGGGAACTTCGTTCGGAGAGAAGCTGAAAGCGGAGCCGTGTGGGAGGCCTACCGGCCGGTCCGGCGTCTCAGATAGTAGGAAGTCCGAGTAATTGCGGAGACATACAGCGGGACCTGGCCTAGCTTTGTAGGAGCCGAACGTCTCGCCGATCAGGCGAATGGCGGTCGAGAGCGTGCGCCCCGGGCAGGCAACCCCTGCCGCGCACCGCTCCCCGCCTCTTCCGGCGCCTTGAAGGAACCCCCTCATCCGTGGCCCCGCCACGCCGTGATCTCAAGGAGTCGATCCACATGACCCCCACCACCGCTGCCGTCCGCCGCGTCCGCCACTCCTCCACCGCCGACGCCGACCGCAAGAACGCCGCCGCAGCCCTCCAGCGGGCCCTCGACCGCCGTGACAACGGCGGCTCGACCGGCCGCTGACGACCGTCCGGCCCGGACATGTTGCGTCCCCATTGGTCCGAATGCTGGACGCAATATGTCTGAGGGCTGGGACACGGAGTACGGTTTCGCCATGTCGACCAGCATCAATCTCGCAGTGATCCCCGGTGATGGCATCGGCCAGGAAGTCGTGGCTCAGGGACTCAAGGTCCTTACCGCGGTCCTGCCCCAGGATGTGAAGCTGGAGACCAGGCAATACGATCTCGGCGCCCAGCGCTGGCACCGCACCGGTGAGACCCTCCCGGACGCGGAGCTCGAAGCCCTGAGGCACCACGACGCGATCCTGCTGGGAGCCATCGGCGACCCCTCGGTCCCGTCGGGCGTGCTGGAGCGCGGGCTGCTGCTCAAGCTCCGCTTCGCCTTCGACCACTTCATCAACCTGCGCCCGTCGAAGCTCTTCCCCAACACGGCCACCCCGCTGGCCGGCCGTCCGGAGATCGACTTCGTCGTGGTCCGCGAGGGCACCGAAGGCCCCTACACCGGCAACGGCGGCTCGCTGCGCACCGGCACCCCCGCCGAGGTGGCCACCGAGGTCAGCCTCAACACCGCGTACGGCGTGGAGCGCGTGGTCCGTGACGCGTACGAGCGGGCGAACGCCCGCCCGCGCAAGAAGCTGACGCTGGTCCACAAGAACAACGTCCTCGTGTACGCCGGCCACCTGTGGAAGAACATCTTCGACAAGGTCGGCCAGGAGTACCCCGAGGTCAGCACCGACTACCTGCACGTCGACGCCGCGACGATCTTCTTCGTCACCCAGCCCGAGCGCTTCGACGTCATCGTCACGGACAACCTCTTCGGCGACATCCTCACCGACCTGGCCGCGGCCGTGACCGGCGGAATCGGCCTGGCCGCCTCGGGGAACATCAACCCGACCGGTGCCTTCCCGTCCATGTTCGAGCCCGTCCACGGCTCGGCCCCGGACATCGCCGGCACCGGCAAGGCCGACCCGACCGCGACGATCCTCTCGGTCGCCCTCCTGCTGCGCCACCTCGGTTACGAGGCCGAGGCCGGCCGCATCGAGGACGCGGTCAGCGCCGACCTCGCGGAGCGCGACGGCACCTTCCGCTCCACCGACGCCATCGGCGACGCCCTCGCCGCGCGCGTAGCCGGCTGACCCGGCGGCGCCACTCCAGGAAGCCGTCGGGTCGGATAGGGGACCCGGCGGCTTTCCCTGTGCGGCCCCGGGTGCCACCATCTCCCTGGGCCGCAACCCCCGCTTCTCCGAAACCTCCGTGCGCGCGATAATCGAACGCGAGGCCGCGGAATGCGGGGAAGCTCGGACGTCCTAGTACGCCGTGAGCGCGGTCCGCCATACACAACCGGTGAAGGACAAGCACTCATGACGACGCCCACGATCGAGCTCAAGCCCTCCTCGAACCCGCTGTCCGACGCGGAGCGCGAGGCGATCCTGGCCAGCCCCGGCTTCGGCCGCCACTTCACCGACCACATGGTGACGATCAAGTGGACCGAGGGCCGCGGCTGGCACGATGCCGAGCTGGTCCCGTACGCGCCCCTGGCGATCGACCCGGCGAACATGACGCTGCACTACGCGCAGACGATCTTCGAGGGTCTCAAGGCCTACCGCCAGCCCGACGGCACCGTCGCCACCTTCCGGCCCGAGGCCAACGCCGAGCGCTTCCAGGCCTCCGCCCGCCGCATGGCGATGCCGGAGCTGCCGGTGGACCTGTTCATCGCCGCCTGCGACGCGCTCGTCACGCAGGACCGGGGCTGGGTCCCGGACTCCGGCGAGGCCTCCCTGTACCTGCGGCCGTTCATGTTCGCCTCCGAGGTCGGCCTGGGCGTCCGTCCGGCCAACGAGTTCCTCTTCATCGTCATCGCCTCGCCCGCGGGCGCGTACTTCCCCGGCGGCGTCAAGCCGGTCTCCGTCTGGCTCTCCGAGGAGTACGTGCGCGCCGTCAAGGGCGGCACCGGCGCCGCCAAGACCGGCGGCAACTACGCGGCCTCCCTCGTCGCCCAGGCCCAGGCCGCCTCGCACGGCTGCGACCAGGTGGTCTGGCTCGACGCCGTCGAGCACCGCTGGATCGAGGAGATGGGCGGGATGAACCTGTACTTCGTGTACGGCGACCGCATCGTCACCCCGGAGCTGACGGGCTCGCTCCTTCCCGGCATCACCCGCGACTCGCTCCTCACCATCGCCCGCGACCTCGGCTACACCGCCGAGGAGGGCCGCCTCACCACCGAGGACTGGGAGCGCGACAACGCGAACGGGACCCTCACCGAGGTGTTCGCCTGTGGCACCGCCGCCGTGATCACCCCCGTCGGCTCGGTCAAGTCCGAGCGCGCCAACTGGACCCAGGGCGACGGCCGGCCGGGCCAGGTCACCATGCGCCTGCGCAAGGCCCTGCTGGAACTCCAGACCGGCCACGCGGCCGACACCCACGGCTGGATGCACCCGCTGGGCTGACCCGGCCCCCGCACGTACGAAGGCCCGCGCCCCGGTCTCCGGGGGCGCGGGCCTTCCTGCGTGCGGGGCGGCTCAGGCGGCCGCGGGCGCGGGCTCCGGGTCCTCGGCGGGAACGGCCGCCGGAGCGGTGCGGGCGGTCAGGGCCGTGTAGACCAGCCCGCCGGTCAGGCCGGAGAGGACGAAGGAACAGTCCACGCCGCCGGTCAGGGCGAGCAGCGGGCCCTCGTAGAAGGGGGTGGTCACGGACAGCAGGCCGACGCCCGCGCCGATCGCCCAGGAAGCGGTGGCGGCCACGTTCCAGCCGCCGCGGTACCAGTAGACCCCGCCCACCGTGCGGCGGTTGAAGACCTGGAGGGCGTCGGCGTCGTACTGCCCGCGGCAGCGCACGTAGCCGATCAGGGTGATCACGGCCCACGGGGTGCCGACCGCGGTCAGCAGCAGGACGAAGGAGGTCATCGCCGACTGCACGTCCCACTCGAAGGAGCCGACGAACACGAAGGCGGTGGCGACGGCCGCGGCGATCACGGTGGCCGTGGTGCGGGTGGCCCTGGGGACGATCGCGTCGAGGTCGAGGCCCATGGAGTAGAGCATCAGGCCGGCGTTGCCCACCGAACCGGCCGCGGCGGCGGCGAGCAGCGGCACCAGGTACCAGAACGGGGCGGCGCCGACCAGCGGCCCCGCGTACTCGGCGCCGGCTCCGGCGGCGAGCGCGGTGTAGGTGCCGAAGAGCTGCGGTACCAGCAGGCCGGCCAGCAGGCCGAGGCCGGTGGCCCGGAACACCGTGCGCGAGCCGTGCTTGCGGGGCGAGATGTAGCGCGTGTAGTCGCCGAGCAGGGTGATGAAGGCGACCGGGCCGCTGAGCCCGGCGGCGACGGCGGCGAGCAGCCAGGTCGGCCAGAAGGAGCCGAGCAGGTAGGCGGTGTCCGGCGGCGCGGCGGTGGTGAAGTCCGGCGCGTACGCGAAGAGCCCGGCGGCCAGCAGGACCACCATGCCGATGGACAGGACCTTGCTCATGCGCAGCAGCAGCCGGTAGCCGAAGACGGCCCCGACGACGGTGCACGCGGCCAGCACCCCGTACATCACGGCCCTGGACGCTCCGGTGTCCGGCAGCCCGGTGAGCCGGGACAGGACGCCGGCCATCACGTCGCCGCCGATCCACAGGGTCAGCGCGGTGTAGCCGAGGGAGAGCAGCAGTCCGACCACCGAGCCGACGAGGCGGCCGCGGACGCCGAACTGCGCACCGCTGGAGGTGGAGAGGTTGGTGGCGGTCCGCAGGGAGACCAGCGCCAGCGGCGCGGTGAACGCGATGCCGACGAGCGTGCCGGTCACGATGGCGGTGACCGAGGGCCACAGGCCCAGTCCGAAGGACGGGGGAAGCCAGCCGAACACGATCACGCCGAGGCAGAGGTTGGAGCCGAGCAGGATCGAGATCAGGTCACGGGGACCGCTCGTCCGCTCCTCCTCGGGGATGGTGTCGACTCCGCGCTGTTCGATGGGCATAGGGGGACTCCCTTGGCAGGGCGGGGGGTGGTTGCGCATTCTTTGAGCGACACTCAATGTGACCTAAGCCCAGGTCCCAGGTCAATGATTCCTTGCCGACGAATGAAGAGTTAGAGTGATGCTCTAACCCATCGACTCAAGAGGTGGTGGATCGGCGTGCGGCTGACCCCTACGGAGCGCGACCGGCTGCTGCTCCGCAGCGCTGCGGAACTGGCCAGGGCCCGACGGGCCCGGGGCCTGAAGCTCAACGTCCCGGAGGCCACCGCGCTGATCGCGGACACGGTCTGCGAGGCCGCGCGCGACGGCAAGCGGCTCGCGGAGGCCATCGAGGAGGCCCGCAGCGTGCTGGGCCCCGACGACGTCCTGCCGGGCGTGGCCGACGTGGTCACCGAGGTGCACGTGGAGGCCGTCTTCGACGACGGCTCCCGGCTCGCGGTGGTCTCGTCCCCCGTCAGGGGCGCCGTGCCGCTCGGCGACGACGCCCCCGGGGCGGTCCTCCCGGGACCCGGCGTCCCCCAGCCGGAGCCGGCAGTGCACCTGCGCGTGCGCAACACCGCGCCCGTCCCGGTGAGCGTCACCTCCCACTTCCACTTCTTCGAGGCCAACCCGCGGCTCGACTTCGACCGCGCGGCGGCCTACGGCATGCGGCTGTGCGTCCCGGCCGGCTCGTCCGTCCGGTTCGACCCGCACGGAGAGGGCGAGGTCGGTCTGGTGCCGGTCGGCGGCGACCGGATCGCCATCGGCTTCGCCGGCCTGGTGGACGGGCCGCTGGACGCGCCCGGCGCGAAGGAAGAGGCCCTGCGCCGGGCCGCCGCCTGCGGCTACCTCGGCGTACGTGACACCGGCAGCGAAGGAGCACAGGCGTGAGCCGCCAGACCCCCCACAGCGATCACTGCGCGCCCGGCAGCCGGCACATCGACCCGCACGAGTACGCCTCGGTCTTCGGCCCCCGCGCGGGCGACCGGGTGCGGCTGGGCGACTCCGGGCTCACCGTGCGGGTGGAGTCCGACGCCCAGAAGCCCGGCGACGAGTTCCTGGCGGGCTTCGGCAAGACCGCCCGCGACGGCCTGCACCTGAAGGCCGCCGCCGTGCGCGGGACCTGCGACGTCGTCATCAGCAACGTGCTGGTCATCGACGCCGTCCTCGGTATCCGGAAGGTCTCCGTCGGCATCCGCGAGGGCCGCATCCACGCGATCGGCCGGGCCGGCAACCCCGACACCCTCGACGGGGTGGACGTGGTCGTCGGAACCGGCACGAGCATCGTCTCCGGCGAGGGCCTGATCGCCACCGCCGGCGCCGTGGACACCCACGTGCACCTGCTCTCCCCGCGGATCATGGAGGCCTCGCTCGCGGCGGGCGTCACCACGGTCATCGGCCAGGAGTTCGGCCCGGTCTGGGGCGTCGGTGTCAACTCCCCGTGGGCGCTGAAGCACGCCTTCAACGCCTTCGACGCCTGGCCCGTCAACATCGGCTTCCTGGCCCGGGGTTCCTCCTCGGACGCGGCCCCCCTGGTCGAGGCCCTGACCGAGGGCGGTGCCTCCGGTTTCAAGGTCCACGAGGACATGGGCGCGCACACCCGCGCCCTGGACACCGCCCTGCGGGTCGCCGAGGAGCACGACGTACAGGTCGCCCTGCACAGCGACGGCCTCAACGAGTGCCTCTCCGTCGAGGACACCCTGCGGGTACTGGACGGCCGGACCATCCACGCCTTCCACATCGAGGGCTGCGGCGGCGGACACGTACCGAACGTCCTGAAGATGGCGGGCGTACCGAACGTCATCGGCTCCTCCACCAATCCCACCCTGCCCTTCGGCCGGGACGCGGTCGCCGAGCACTACGGCATGATCGTCTCCGTCCACGACCTCAAGCCGGACCTGCCGGGCGACGCCGCCATGGCCCGCGACCGGATCCGCGCCGGCACCATGGGGGCCGAGGACGTCCTGCACGACCTGGGCGCCATCGGCATCACCTCCTCCGACGCCCAGGGCATGGGCCGCGCGGGCGAGACCATCCGCCGCACCTTCGCCATGGCCGCCAAGATGAAGGGCGAGCTGGGTCCGCTGGACGGCGACGGCGAGGGCGACGACAACGCCCGCGTCCTGCGCTACATGGCCAAGCTGACCATCAACCCCGCCATCGCACACGGCCTGGCCCACGAGATCGGCTCCATCGAGGTCGGCAAGCTCGCCGACATCGTCCTGTGGCGCCCGCAGTTCTTCGGCGCCAAACCGCAGCTGGTCCTCAAGTCCGGCTTTCCGGCGTACGGGGTCACCGGCGACCCCAACGCCGCCACGGACACCTGCGAACCGCTGGTCCTCGGACCGCAGTTCGGCTCGTACGGAGCCACCGCGGCCGACATCTCCGTCGCCTTCGTCTCCGCCGCGGCCGCTGCGCTCGGCTCCGACGGGATGCCGACCCGCCGGCGCCGGGTGGCCGTCCGCGGCACCCGCGGCATCGGCCCGAAGGACCTGCTCCTCAACTCCCGGGTGGGCGCGGTCGACGTGGACGCGCGCAGCGGCCTCGTCTCCCTCGACGGGGAACCGCTGCGCTCCGAAGCCGCCGAGTCGGTCTCCCTCAACCGCCTGTACTTCCTTTAAGTCAGCACAGCCCGTAAGGACCCGCCTGCCATGACCGCACAGCCCGTGAACGACGGCTTCCGGATGCCCGCCGAGTGGACCCCCCACGAGCGCACCTGGATGGCCTGGCCCGGCCCCAACCCCACCTTCACCAACGAGCAGGAGCTCGCCGAGGCCCGGGAGGCATGGGGCGCCGTGGCCCGGGCGGTCCGCTCGTACGAGCCCGTGACCCTGGTCGTCTCGCCCGGCGACGCCGAGGGCGCCCGCGCCGTCGTCGGCGACGACGTGCAGCTGGTCGAGCGCGAGCTCGACGACGCCTGGATGCGCGACATCGGTCCGACCTTCGTCACCAACGACGCCGGCGAACTGGCCGCGGTGGACTGGACCTTCAACGGCTGGGGCGCCCAGGAGTGGGCGCGCTGGGACCACGACTCGAAGATCGCCCGGGCCGTCTCCGACCTGGCGGGCACCCGGACGTACAGCACCGCGCTCGTCAACGAGGGCGGCGCCATCCACGTCGACGGCGAGGGCACCGTGCTCCTCACCGACACCGTTCAGCTCGGCGAGGGCCGCAATCCCGGCTGGACCCGCCGGCGGGTGGAGGCCGAGATCCACGCCCACCTGGGCACCACGAAGGCGATCTGGCTCCCGTACGGCCTGGCCGGCGACTACGGCACCTACGGCACCCAGGGCCACGTGGACATCGTCGCCGCCTTCGCCCGCCCCGGCGTGGTCATGGTGCACGCGCAGCCCGACCCGGCCCACCCGGACCACGAGCGCTGCAAGACCATCGCCGCCATCCTGCGGGCCTCCACCGACGCCCGGGGCCGGCGGCTGGAGGTCGTGGAGATCCCCGCGCCGACCGTGCTGGAGGAGGACGGGGAGTGGGTGGACTACTCGTACATCAACCACTACCTGTGCAACGGCGGTGTCGTGCTGTGCTCCTTCGACGACCCGCGCGACGAGGAGGCCGCCGAGATCTTCCGCGGACTGTTCCCCGAGCGGACCGTGACGCTCGTCGACGCACGTACGATTTTCGCAGGGGGCGGCGGAATCCACTGCATCACCCAGCAGCAGCCGAAGGTCTGACCCACGGGGGACCGGCGGCGGACGGACGAACGAGGAGTGGGCCCATGGCGGCGGGTGGAGTACCGGTACGGGCGGCGCGCAAGAACGCGCCCCCGCGCGAGGACGTACTCGTCGCCGCCATGGCCACGATCGCCGAGCGGGGCCTGGAAGGCCTGACCATGGCCGGTCTCGGCCGCGAGGTCGGCATGAGCAGCGGCCACCTCCTCTACTACTTCCGCAGCAAGGACGAGCTCCTGCTGCAGACCCTGGAGTGGAGCGAGGCGGAACTGGGCACCGAGCGGCGGGCCCTGCTGTCCCGGCGCGGCCCGGTGGCCGAGCGCCTGCGGGCCTACGTCGACCTGTACGTGCCCACGCGGGCCCGCGACCCGCACTGGACGCTGTGGCTGGAGGTCTGGAACCGCTCCCAGAACGCCGGACCCCAGGAGCGCGACCGCCAGGCGGCCATCGAGGGCGCCTGGCACCGCGACCTGGTGGCCCTGCTCGCGGAGGGCATCTCGCGCGGCGAGTTCCGGCCGGTGGACCCCGACCGCGTGGCGGCCCGCATCAGGGCCCTGCTGGACGGATTCAGCATCCAGCTGGCGGTCGGTCTGCCGACGGTGGACCGGGAGGAGATCCTGGACCACGTCCGCGAGTTCCTCACGGAATCCCTCGCCCCCCGGCCGTAGCCCGGCAACGGGGCCGCACCGGGCCGGGCGGCACCGGCGCCGTCCGGCGGACGGGGTCGTGCCCGCATGCTGAGATCCGTGTCCGCGAGCCGCACGCGTTGTGGCACACTGCGAGCGTGCCTGCTCAGCTCATGATTATCGCCAGCAGCGCGCCGGTCCCCAGTGGCCGCTGAACCGTGGAAGAACTTCGCGGAAGCGGCCACCGTGCCCCAGACCCGCGCGCAGACCTCTCGCTACCCGCGAGGGGTTTTTTCGTTTCCCGGCCCAACCCTGCCGGGACCGGCCTGCGCGCGATGATGGGGGCAGTGGCGGCGGCCTGCCCCTTTGGCGGGCATCCGGAACCACTCACCGACAGGAGTCAGATCAGCATGACGACGACACCAGAGGCGGCATCCGCGCTGTCCGGAGGCCTGGACGACTGCTTCCACGTCTTCGACACCACCCTGCGCGACGGCGCCCAGCGCGAGGGCATCAACCTCACGGTCGCCGACAAGCTGACGATCGCCCGTCACCTCGACGAGTTCGGAGTGGGGTTCATCGAGGGCGGCTGGCCCGGTGCCAACCCGCGCGACACCGAGTTCTTCGCCCGCGCCCGCGCCGAGATCGACTTCAAGAACGCGCAGCTGGTCGCTTTCGGCGCGACCCGGCGGGCGGGCGGCTCGGCCGCCGAGGACCCGCAGGTGCGGGCCCTGCTGGAGTCCGGCGCCCCGGTCGTCACGCTCGTCGCCAAGTCCCACGACCGTCACGTCGAACTCGCCCTGCGCACCACCCTGGACGAGAACCTGGAGATGGTCCGGGACACCGTCTCCTACCTGGTCGGCCAGGGCCGCCGGGTCTTCGTCGACTGCGAGCACTTCTTCGACGGCTACCGGGCCAACGCCGAGTACGCGAAGTCCGTCGTACGCGCCGCCCACGAGGCCGGAGCCGACGTCGTCATCCTCTGCGACACCAACGGCGGCATGCTGCCCGCGCAGGTGGCGGCGACCGTCGCGACGGTCCTCGCCGACACCGGCGCCCGTCTGGGCATCCACGCCCAGGACGACACCGGCTGCGCCGTCGCCAACACCCTGGCCGCGGTCGACGCGGGCGCCACCCACGTGCAGTGCACGGCGAACGGCTACGGCGAGCGCGTCGGCAACGCCAACCTCTTCCCCGTCGTCGCCGCCCTGGAGATCAAGTACGGCCGCAAGGTGCTCCCCGAGGGCGCGCTCGCCGAGATGACCCGCATCTCGCACGCCATCGCCGAGGTCGTCAACCTCACGCCCTCCACGCACCAGCCGTACGTCGGCGTCTCCGCCTTCGCGCACAAGGCGGGCCTGCACGCCTCGGCCATCAAGGTCGACCCGGACCTCTACCAGCACATCGACCCCGAGCGGGTCGGCAACACCATGCGGATGCTGGTCTCCGACATGGCCGGCCGCGCCTCCATCGAGCTCAAGGGCAAGGAGCTCGGCGTCGAGCTGAACGGGGACCGCGCGCTGATCTCCCGGGTCGTGGAGCGGGTCAAGGAGCGGGAGCTCCAGGGCTACACGTACGAGGCGGCCGACGCCTCCTTCGAGCTGCTGCTGCGGGCCGAGGCGGAGGGCCGGGCCCGCAAGTACTTCCGCATCGAGTCCTGGCGGGCGATCGTCGAGGACCGCCCGGACGGCACCCACGCCAACGAGGCCACGGTCAAGCTGTGGGCCAAGGGCGAGCGGATCGTCGCGACGGCCGAGGGCAACGGCCCCGTCAACGCCCTGGACCGGGCACTGCGGGTCGCGCTGGAGCGGTTCTACCCGCAGCTCGCCAAGTTCGAGCTGGTCGACTACAAGGTCCGCATCCTGGAGGGCAAGCACGGCACGGAGTCCACGACCCGCGTGCTGATCGCCACGACGGACGGCGTCCGCGAGTGGTCCACGGTCGGGGTGGCCCCGAACGTGATCGCGGCGTCCTGGCAGGCCCTGGAGGACGCCTTCACGTACGGCCTGCTCCACGCGGGCGTCGAACCCGCCGAGTAGTCCGCCCCACCTCGCCGGGCCAGGGCCCGGCGAGGTCCTCGGCGGTGAGCACGACGGGACTTATGTCCTGCTCACACAGGAAAGTGCCGGTTCGGGTAGCGTCGTGCGTATGAGGATCAGGCTGCTACCCGTACGTTGTGGATCCCTGCTGTCCGGCCTGCTGCTGGCCCTGTCGGCGAGCGCCCTCGTGGCCGCGCCGCAGGCAGCCGCGGCCACCGGAGTCGCCGCCGTCGCGGAGGCCCTCAAGGAGGGGCCGGTCTACGTCGATCCCCGGGCCGAGGCGCAGCTGCCGGCTCCGGCGGCGCAGGCGCTCGCCCAGAAGATCAAGGACGCGGGGAAGCCGGTCTTCGTCGCCGTGCTGCCGGCCACCGCCGAATTCCCGCAGGACAAGGTGCTGGGCGCCGTCCGCGCCGAGACCGGGATCACCGGGCTCTACGCGATCCGGCTCGGCGACGGTTTCAACGCCGGCGCCGACAGGGGGGTCATGCCGGCCAATGCCGTGCGCAACCTCACCGAGGCCGTGAAGACGGGCGCCCCGGTGGACGCGAGCACGCAGCTCAACAACTTCGTGGACCAGGCACTGAGCCAGGCCAAGGGCAGCGCCCCGGCCTCCTGGGGCGGCGCCGCCGATGACGGCGGCGCCCCGGTCGGCGGTCTGATCACCCTGGGCGTGGTGGCCGCGGTAGGCGGCGGCGGGGCGTACGCGCTGGTCCGACGCAACCGGAAGAAGAAGGAAGAGGCCCGCCGCGAGGCCATCGAGCGGCTGAGCGTGGTCGTCGACGAGGACATCACCGCCTTCGGCGAGGAACTCGACCGCCTCGACTTCCACCCCGGTGAGCCCGGCGCCGACGACGCCATGCGCAGGGACTACGAGCAGGGGCTCGACTCGTACGAGAAGGCCAAGCAGATCATGGCCTCCGTGCAGCGGCCCGACGAGGTCCAGGGCGTGACGCAGGCACTGGAGGACGGCCGCTTCGCCCTGGCCAGCCTGGACGCGCGCCGTCAGGGGCGGCCGGTACCCGAGCGCCGTTCGCCCTGCTTCTTCGACCCCCGGCACGGGCCGAGCACCGAGGACGCCTCCTGGGCTCCGGCCGGCGGCGCCGCCCGTACCGTGCCGGTCTGCACGGCGGACGCCGTCCGGCTGCGCGACGGCCTGGACCCCGCGGTCCGCACGGTGGACACGGACTACGGCCGGCGTCCCTACTACGACGCGGGCCCGGCGTACGGCCCGTGGGCCGGCGGGTACTTCGGCGGCGGCATCCTGCCCGGCCTGCTCGTGGGCACGATGCTCGGTTCGATGATGTCCAGCCCCGCGTACGCCTCGGACTTCGGCGGCGGGGACTGGGGCGGCGGTTCCGAGGGCGGGGACGTCTCGGGGGCCGACTTCAACCCGTCCGACTTCGGAGGCGGCGACTGGGGCGGCGGCGGCGGATTCGACGGAGGCGGCGGATTCGACGGTGGGGGCGGCTTCTAGCCTCCCCCACCGGGGCGGTGGCGGGCGGGTCAGGCTGCCTGCTTGATGGCCGAGATGTCGAAGGTCAGCTTCACCTTGTCGCTGACCATCACACCACCGGCCTCCAGCGCCGCGTTCCAGGTCAGACCCCAGTCGGAGCGCAGGATCTCGGCGGAGCCCTCGAAGCCGACGCGCTCGTTGCCGTAGACGTCCGTGGCGGAGCCGGCGAACTCCAGGTCGATGGAGAGCGGCCGCGTGACGTCCTTGATCGTCAGCTCGCCGGTGATGCGGTACGTGTCGCCGCCGACCCGGGCCGCCCCGGTGGAGCGGAACGTCATCAGCGGGAAGGCCTCGGCGTCGAAGAAGTCCCCGCTGCGCAGGTGGGTGTCGCGGTCGGCGATCCCGGTGCTGATCGAGGCGATCTTGACGTCGATGGCGGCGGTGGAGCGGGACGGGTCGCCGCCGTCGAGGTGCAGAGTGCCCTCGTGGTCGGTGAAGCTGCCCCGGACGTTGGTCACCATGGCGTGGCGGACGGTGAATCCGATGCTGCTGTGACCGGCGTCGATGACGTAGTCGCCGGTGAGGGCGGCGAGGGCCGGGTCCGCTTCGAGCGTGGCGACGGCGCTGGAACCCTCCTGGACGTGAGCGGTCTGGTTGCGGCGGGTGAAGAGACCCATGGCTTCCTCCTCGGTAGGATGTTCGTTGAACTTTCAACAAGAACGACGCTAGACCCATTTCGTTCAAATTTCAACTTCTAGGCGGGGTGTCAGGCCGATTTGTAGAGGAGTGACAAAGGACGACGGCCCCGTCTGGTGGAGTACGCGCATCCCCGAACCGTTCTGTGCGGGCCGGACAGCTGATGACACCCGAGACTGTGTGGAATCAACGGAGGTTTTTGACCTCGCGCTTCGTAAGGTCGGTACATGACCGTTGTGGACCAGACCCCGAGCGAGCCGACGGACGCCCGTGGGCGCGTGGCCGAGCTGCACTCCCTGCGCGAGCAGGCGCGGCGCGGCCCCAGTGACCGCGCGACCGAGACCCAGCACGCCAAGGGCAAGCTGACCGCCCGCGAGCGCATCGCGCTGCTCCTCGACGAAGGCTCCTTCAAGGAGGTCGAGCAGCTCCGCCGGCACCGCGCGACGGGCTTCGGCCTGGAGGGCAAGAAGCCCTACACCGACGGTGTCATCACCGGCTGGGGCACGGTCGAGGGCCGCACGGTCTTCGTGTACGCGCACGACTTCCGCATCTTCGGCGGCGCGC